>JAFAAP010000219.1 GCA_023426505.1 Pseudomonadota bacterium | reverse complement strand
GGCCCGCCTCGACCGCCGGGGGAGGGCCCGATGTCGCTCCGAAGGACACGAAGACGCCTCTGGGAGCCAAGGAGTCAATCGAAGTGTCGAACGTAGCCCTTCCGATCGAGTCGAAGACGACCGGGACTCCCTTACCTCCGGTGATTTCCTTCACCCGCGAAAGAACGTCCTCCTTGGTTCTGTCGATGACGGCGAAGTAACCATTGGCCAGAGCGCGCTCGCATTTTTCCTGGCCGGCAGCGACACCAATCAGTCGGACACCAAGATGCTTGGCCCATTGGCCAGCGAGAAGCCCGACCCCGCCAGCCGCCGCATACATGAGTGCAAAATCGTTCGGCTTGAGGCTGACGCACCGGTTGAGCAGGTATTCGACTGTCATTCCCTTCAAAAGGACGGCAGCTGCCTGCTCGTCGGAGACACCGTCAGGAATTTTGACGAGGCGGTCCGTCGACATGAGGCGATGATCGGCGTAGGCGCCAGGCGCGCCGCCCTGGTACGCGATGCGATCGCCAACCCGGAGCGAAGAAACTTCCGAGCCGACCGCTTCAACGACCCCTGCCGCCTCGCTGCCGATTCCGCTCGGCATCGGCAGCGGATAGGCTCCCGAACGATGGTAGACATCAAGGAAGTTCAAGCCGCAGGCGGTCTGCCGGATCAGAACTTCGCCCGGTCCCGGAGAGCCGATCTCGATCTCCTGAAGTTTGAGAACCTCAGGGTCGCCTTGTTGCTCGATACGGATCGCATGGGCTTTCACTATAGGCCTCCAGGTGGTCAGGCGATAACGGATAGATTCTCGAGCACATCGAGAACGCGCCGGCGTGAGCTTTCAATGTGATCTCGTGCGAGAGCCAAGGCTTGCCGTCTGTCGCGTCTTTGAATTGCATCGATAATTGCGCCGTGTTCGGCGACGAAGTCAGAAAGGCTGAGCTCATTGCTGCTTGTGACGCTCACGTAGGTTAGCCGCTCATACTGCTCGATGGCATCGCATCCCGCGCGCGAGAGGCGTGAATTCCCGCAATTGGCGGCCAAATATCCGTGAAAGGCGCTATTGTACTCGATCCATTTTGAAAGCTCGATTGGAGAGGGTAGCGTGCGGAACTCATCGAGGGCCGACAAAGTCTCGTCGCTAGCCGTATCGAGCAGGCGGATGATGCTTTCGCGCTCAAGGATCTGGCGCATTTCATAAAGTTCGCGTGCGTCGGTCAGGGAGATACGCTTCACGCGGTACCCTTTGCGGGGCATGACTTCGATCAGGTTCTGCTCCTCGAGCTTGAGCAAGGCGTCCCTGATGGGCGACTTACTTACCTGAAACTGCTCCGCGAGTTGACGCTCCTGAATTTGAGTGCCTGGACGAATGGCGCAGGACAGTATCGCGGCCCTCAGCTGCTGATACACGCTCGTACGAACAAGAAGCGGAGATTCATCCGATCCTTCAGGCACCAAAATCTCCCTGCTTAAGATCCCTTGCGTCTCAAATTATCTCAATCTGATATTTCAGGCAGGCGCTGCACGTCAATCCCTTCACGCCGGGTTCCTCAGGAAAATCGCTTAGCTACCGTAGCCAACGTTCCTGTTGACACAGGATTTATTGATAGTGAAATATCAGTTGCTGCTGAACGGAAGGAAGGATGTTATTAGGATTCTTCGCCCGCAATCTCACGCCTTTGCCTCGCCCGATGGACGATCGCGTTGCAGACGCCTGCTATTTTCAAGCGCAGCGCGCAGTCGCTGAGAAAGACCGAATGGGTCTGAGGTCATCAGATCCCAAATCTACACGAGCTCGAATGAGCCGGGGCGATCATGAATCATGATAAAAATGATCAGCAATGATTATTTCATCATACAACGAGACCACGCTTAAGCTTTTATGTAGCGGCAGGGCCGGTAACAAAAAAACCAACGTGCCTGGACCAAACCGGGCATGGAGAACGACGAGCGAAATGGGATTTCGGGACGATGCGAAGCTCCCTGCCTGCTCATAATCAAGAAGATTTCTGGGAGGAGATCGAAGTCCATGAGGAGCATTATTCAAGCATCAGCCATCGCATTGGCTACTCTCGCGCTCGGCTCAGTCACAGCTGCGAAGGCTGAGAACATCCGGCTGCGCATCGCATCGGGTCATCCGGCCGTCAATACATACGTCCATTTGATGCAGACATTCTTCGTTCCGGAAGTGACGAAGAGGGTTGCCGAGCGCACGAGCCATAAAATCGAATTCATCGAAGGGTACGGCGGGTCGATGGTAAAAGTCGCCGACACACTGGAAGGTGTGCAGTCCGGCATCATCGACATCGGCGGATATTGCCTCTGTTTCGAGCCGTCCAACCTTCCTCTCCATGCCTTTCAAGTTATGCTGCCATTCGGCACGATGAGCGCCGAGAAGAGCGTCAAGCTCGCACGGGCCGTCTATGACAAAGTCCCGTACATGACTAAAGTGTTTGAGGACAAGTTCGGTCAGAAGCACTTGGCCGCGATTGCCGACAACGGCTACAATCTGACGACGACATTCGACTGGAACACGGTTGCCGATCTCAAGGGGCGCAAGCTGGCAGGCGCAGGCTTGAATCTGAAATGGCTCGAATTTGCCGGAGCTGTACCGGTTCAGTCATCTCTGCCCGAGGCTTACACGGCAATGCAGACCGGCGTCTACAACGGATGGATCATGTTCCCGTCCGGCGTCGTAAACTTCAAGATGTATGAGGTTTCTCCGTATTACACGGAGATTGGGTTTGGTTCCATCACGTGGCATGCACTGACAATCAACCGCAATCGCTTCAACCGACTTCCCAAGGAAGTGCAGGACATCATCGTTGAAGTTGCGCGGGAATACGAGGCAAAAACCGGGACCGTCAACGACGAGAACTATCCCAAGCAGATCGAGCAGTTGAAGGAGCTCGGCGCAAAGGTGAAGTCCCTGCCTGACAGCGTGCGTGCCGATTGGGCCACGTCCCTCAAGGACTGGCCGAAGGAGAAGGCCGCAGAGCTCGACAAGGCCGGACTTCCCGGAACCCAGGTCCTTGAGCTGACTCTTGAGGAAGCCGAGAAGCTCGGTCACAAATGGCCGGTCCGATACCAGATCAAATAACATCCAAACGAGTCGTCTCCCGGAACCGCCTGACATAAGAGCTCCGGTTCCGGGCTTTCTCATGCGAATACGGCTGCAGGTGTCATCCGATGATTGGAAGAGGTCTCGACTGGATTTCGAAAGCCTTGCTCGTGCTGGCTTCGATCCTAGCCTTCCTGTTGTGTTTTGTCGTCGTCGGTGACGTTATCGGGAGAGTAGCGTTCAACAGTCCGCTCAAGGGCACTCCGGAACTCGTCTCCAGCTCGATCGTCATCATCTGCTATCTGCAGGCGGTCTATGCCATTCTCAGCAACGGAATGATGCACGTGGATGCGCTGACCATCCATTTCCCGGTCAGAGTACGAGCTGCTCTTAGTGTCGTTTCCTGTCTCCTCGGTGTTGTCCTGTTCGCGCTCATCTTCTGGGGCAGCATCGACGGCTTTGCCCATGCGTTCGAAACAGGCGAGTACGAGGGGGAGGGGGCTCTACGAGTCCCCATGTGGCCCGTTCGCCTTGCAGTCCTGGTCGGCAGCGGACTTGCCGTTGCAGCCTACCTGCTCCTGGCAATTCGGCAGATTGCTGCAGCCCGCACGCACGAAGTCCTCGTCACCGGCACCTCACACTGAATGGATCCCCTCGATGTTCGACGCCTCACAAATGATGATCATCGTTGGGGTACTCCTGACGCTCGTTCTCTTCGGCACCCACATCGCGGTCGCGCTCGGCATTACATCGGCTCTCGGAATATACCTGATGCAGGAGGATATCGAGGTCGTCCGCAGCTTCATATCGAACACGGCTTATGAGGGCATCAGAGACTACATTTTTGCGGTCATCCCACTCTTCATCCTGATGGGCGAGTTCCTCGCAAAATCGGGCGCGGCCCGCGACCTTTTCAGCCTGGTCAATCGCCTGACCCGGTGGCTCCCTGGGCGCCTCGGCGTTGCCACCGTGCTGGCAAACGCGGTCTTTGCTTTCGTTTCAGGAGTGAGCATTGCGGCAGCCGCAACGTTCTCCCGCATCGCCTATCCGGAGATGAAGCGTTACGGCTACAATCGGCAATTCTCCCTGTCCTGCATTGCTGGCAGCGCCTGCCTCGGCATGCTCATTCCTCCATCGGTCCTCATGATCGTTTGGGGCGTTCTTACCGAGCAGTCGATCGGCAGCCTCTTTATGGCAGGAGTCATCCCTGGTCTTGTCGTCGTGTGTGTCTACAGTGCCTACATCATAGGATTGGCGGTGCTGAAACCGCAGATCGTCGGTGAAGGCGTGGCGTCCGCCACCGCAGCAACGAACCCTGCCGGGCTACGTGAGGGCGATGAGGATCTCAGTGGAACGCTTTTTGGGACGCTCCTAGTCGTCTTGCTCGTGTGCGGAGTCCTGGGTGGAATTTGGTTCGGATTTTTCACTCCCACCGAAGGCGCGGGTGTGGGGGCAGTCGCGGCGCTCGGAATTGCTCTGATACGCGGGATGCGTGCGAGAGAAATCTTTGATGTGGTTCTCTCCGCCGGTCGATCATCGGCACCTCTTCTCCTGCTGCTGGTCATGGCTCAGCTGTACTCCCGCGTTCTGTCGATGACCGGTATTACAGGAGCCGTTCAGGCTGCGCTGCTTGACACAGGCCTCCCGGCTATCGCGATCCTCGGGATCATGATCCTGATCTGGTTCGTACTGGGCTGCATCATCGACTCGATCTCGATCATTTTGCTCACAGTTCCCGTGTTCGCGCCGGTCGCCGCCAGCCTTGGCTATGATCCGTTGGCATTTGCGATGATCGGAATCCTCGCGATCGAAACAGGTCTCCTGACGCCGCCATTCGGGATCCTGGTATTTACCGTCAAGGCGGCGCTGCCGCAGGAAAATGTGTCCGTTGGAGAGATTTTCCGTGGTTCCATTCCATTCTGGATCTGCCTGCTGGCAGTCATCGGTGCGATCATCGCCTTCCCGCAGATCGCAACCTGGCTTCCCAATCTCGGCAAATCGTGAGGAGAACGTCATGCCCGCTTACTGGGTCGCGCGATCGCGCATCAACGATCCCGTCGAATACAAGAAGTACACGGATCGCGTACCTGGGATCATTTCTCGATATGGCGGAAAGGTGCTAGCCCGCGGTGGCCGATTCAAGATTCTGGAGGGACCCGAGATGTTCCACCGTTTCGTGGTGATCGAGTTTCCGAGTCTTGAGGCGGCTGAGGAATGCCATCGCTCACCCGAATACCAGGAGGCCTCAGCGTTCCGCAAAGACGGGGCCGGACAGGTAGAACTGATCATCGTCGAGGGTGGAGACGCCACGAAGTGAGCGACGCCGATTTATTCCAGCCATTGAAAGCAACATCCTGATGGCCAAAGCCGACTTTGCAGGGGTCCTCGTCCCCGCCATCACGCCCTTCCAGGCCGATCTCGAGGTGGATGCACCGCTTTTTCTCCGCGTGTGCCGCTGGCTCCTGACCCAAGGAGCCAATGGGCTCGCTGTTTTCGGCACGACGAGCGAAGCGAATTCGCTGTCGGTTGCTGAGCGCCGCCATCTCCTGGACCGTCTGGTGGAAGGCGGCATCGATCCGTCGCTGCTTCTGCCCGGCACGGGGCAATCGGCCCTTCCGGATGCGGTCGAGCTGACAAGGCACGCAGTGTCCGTCGGGTGCGGCGGCGTGCTGATGCTGCCGCCATTCTACTACAAGCCCGTATCGGTTGAGGGGCTGTTCGCGTTCTATTCGGAAGTGATCGAGCGGGTCGGTTCGTCAGATTTAGGATTGTGGCTCTATCACATCCCTCAGATGACCGGCGTCGGCATTCCTCATGACGTCATCGAGCGCTTGATCAAGCGCTACCCGGATACTGTCTTGGGTATCAAGGACAGTTCCGGCGACTGGTCAAACACGGAGGCGATGCTCACTCGTTTTCCCGGCTTCCGGATCTTCCCGAGTTCCGAGGGCGTCCTCCTGAAGGCACTCAGGCTCGGAGCGGCCGGATGCATCACCGCCTCTGGCAACATCAATGCGGCAGCTATCCGGCATCTGATCGACAATTGGTCGAGCCCGGAAGCTGATGTACTGCAGAAACCCGTCGCAGACGTGCGCAACATCTTCTCCGGCTATCCCCTCATCCCGGCCGCAAAGGCGGTGATGGCGACATTGCTGCGCGAGCCAGGACTTGCGCAGCTACGACCCCCATTGACGCCGCTTTCGGACATACAGTCTTCGGAGCTGATCGCAAGGCTTGAGAAGGCTGGGCATGCTTTCGCACCTGCACCCTTCTCGTGAATCGCGGAACGAGCCTCATCGATTCTTCTCGTTGAATTGGAGACCATCATGGCCCTCACGGATCGAATTCCTTACCAGGCCCTGGTCGACAGACCGAAGCTTCACCTGCCGGGAGGAGCCAGACTGGCCGTTTGGTTCATCCTCAACGTGGAGGAATGGCGAATTGAAAGAGCAATGCCGCGCACGGTCCTATCCCCCCCGATGGGACAGCCTCTTCTCCCGGATGTACCCAACTGGTCTTGGCATGAATACGGTATGCGGGCGGGCTTTTGGCGGCAGTTCGAGGCACTGACACGCCGAAACATTCCAGTCACGCTCGCCATCAATGGAAACGTCTGCACGTCGTATCCGCGGGTTGCGGCGGCCGGCCGGGACGCCGGCTTCGAGTTCATGGGGCACGGGTTTCTCCAAGGCCCCATGCACAAGGTCGAGAACCAGAGAGACGCTATCAGACGGACGGTCGACGCAATCACCGCGTTTGCTGGCAAGCCGCCACGCTCTTGGGAGAGCCCTGGTCTCACGGAAACCGAAGAGACCCTCGACCTGCTGAGGGAGCACGGGATCGAGTATGTGGCCGACTGGGTAATCGACGATCTGCCGCAAGAGGTTGAGACGCCTTTCGGACCCATCACGACAATTCCCTACACGGTCGAAACAAACGATATTGTGGTCTATGCCCTCCAGCAGCATGCGTCCGACCAGTTTCTCAAGACGGGGAAGGACCAGTTCGACCGACTCTACCAGGAGGGGGAGCAGAACGCCCGGATCATGGCGATCTCGATGCATCCCTACATTACAGGCGTTCCGCATCGGATCCGCTATCTGGAAGAGCTCCTGGACTACGTAATCGGCCATGAAGGCGTAGCCTTGATGACGGCAAGCGAGATCGGCGATTGGTATACGGGCGAAATGGCCCGCCTCCGCCGGGATGCGGCTTGATCGCACATGTGGCTGAGGCACCGAGACGAGGCACGGCTGCCATGAGGCTCTGGGGCAGGGCAACATCCATGAACGTTCAGAAGGTGATCTGGGCGTTAGGCGAACTCAACATAGATGCCGATCGGATCGACGCAGGCGGTTCCTATGGCGGTCTCGACTCGTCGGCATATAGTGCCCTGAATCCTAACCGCAGGATCCCTACGCTTGAGGACGGCGACCTGGTGGTGTGGGAGTCCAACGTCATTGTTCGCTACCTCGCGGCACGCTATGGGCGCGGAACTCTTCATCCGGCCTCATGGAACGAAGCAGCCCTGGCGGATCAGTGGATGGACTGGATGCAGACGACGTTGGCGCCGGTCTTCGTGCCGCTGTTCTGGGAGGCGGTCCGCAAGCCTCCATCCCAACGCAGCCCGGAACGCATTCTGCAACTGAGTGAGGATGCGAGTCGCGTCTATGGCATTCTCGATGCCCGCCTGGCAGAAACGCCTTGGCTTGCAGGCACCACATTCTCCATGGGCGACATCCCGGCCGCCGTCACGCTCCACCGATGGTACACGATGGACATTCCGCGACCCGATCTCCGCAATCTCGCCAACTGGTACGAGCGCCTGGGAGAGCGCTCAGCTTTTCGCTCGAACGTGATGACGAGCTACGAACCTCTGCGCGGCCGAGACTGAGGTTATTTAGGTCGCTCCTAGTCGGCCGTCCAGCCGCCGTCCACGAGCAGCGAGGAGCCTGTCATGAGGCTGGAGGCGTCGCTCGCCAGAAACACGATCGCTCCCGTTAGATCCTCCACCTGGCCAAGGCGTCCAAGCTTGATTTTCGACAGCACGCTGGCGCGGAAATTTTCGTCGGCCAGGAAAGGGCGTGTCATCGGGGTCTCGATGAAAGTCGGGCACAAGGTGTTGACCCGGATCCCATACGCGCCGAGTTCCACCGCCATGGCTTTCGTCATACCTTCCAATGCAAATTTCGACGTGCAGTACACGGTCCGGTTGGCTCCGCCGACATGGCCCATCTGCGACGAGACATTGATGATGGACCCGGGCCTGCCGGCTGCAATCAGGCGCCTCACCACGATCTGTGCGGCGAAGAAGGCGGAACGTACATTCAGACCCACGACCGCATCGAAGTCTTCGATGGATACATCAATGAATGGCTTCGGCCGGTTCGTGCCGGCGTTATTGACGAAGATATCGAAGGGCTCCAAGGCCCCAAGCGAGCGAGAAATTTCGCCAAGATCATTGACGTCGAGACACAGCGCCGCGGCGTCAAACCCGTCGTCGCGGATGGCCTTTGCTGCCGCCTCGATCTCATCCTCTGTCCGAGCCGCCAATGTCACATGAGCACCGGCCGCTGCCAAAGCGGCGGCTGCGGCCAGACCGATGCCGCGGCCCGCGCCCGTCACGAGAGCGCGCTTTCCATCGAGGCGGAACGAGGGTGGGCGAGGGAGTGAGGGCGTCGTCATCATTCGGCCGCCGCTGCATAAGGAATATTGCGGCCGCCGTAGCGGCGCACCCGGATATTCGCCTGCTCCGCATGCCCGGCAAACCCCTCGAGCATGCAGAGCCGCGAACAGTACTCACCGACAATAGTCGATGCCTCGTCGGTCAGAACCTTCTGGTAAGTCACAGTCTTCAGGAACTTGCCGACCCAGAGGCCGCCTGTATAGCGAGCGGCTTTTTTCGTCGGGAGGGTGTGATTGGTGCCGATCACCTTATCGCCGTAAGACACATTCGTGCGAGGACCAAGGAACAGCGCTCCATAGTTCGTCATGTTCGCCAGGAAGTAATCCGGATCTCTGGTCATCACCTGGACGTGTTCCGATGCGATGTTGTCGGCCTCGCGCACCATTTCCTCGTCCGACTCGCAGACGATCACGGCACCGTAGTCCGCCCAGGCTTGCCTTGCGATCGCTGCGGTTGGCAGGATCCCGAGTAGGCGCTCCACCTCGGCCATCGTCTCACGGGCGAGTTTCTCCGATGTGGTCAGCAGGATCGCCGGCGAATTGGGACCATGTTCGGCTTGGCCAAGGAGGTCCGTTGCGCACATCTCCGCGTCGACGCTCTCATCCGCGATGACAAGTGTCTCCGTAGGACCGGCGAAGAGGTCGATGCCGACGCGTCCATAGAGCTGGCGCTTCGCCTCCGCCACGAAGGCGTTGCCGGGTCCGACCAGCATGTCTACGGGTGCGATGCTTTCCGTGCCAAGCGCCATGGCACCGACAGCCTGGACTCCGCCGAGGCAGTAGATCACATCGGCGCCGGCCATATGTTGAGCGGCAACGATCGCAGGAGCCGGTTTTCCTTGGTAGGGTGGGGCGCATGTCATGATGCGCGGGACACCCGCCACCTTCGCGGTGATAACCGACATATGCGCCGAGGCGAGGAGAGGGTACTTGCCACCCGGCACGTAGCATCCGACCGAATTCACCGGAATGTTCTTGTGCCCGAGGATCACACCCGGCAGCGTCTCGACCTCAATGTCCTTCATCGAGTGGCGTTGATGCTCCGCGAAGTTCCTTACCTGCTCCTGTGCGAACCGAATGTCGTCGAGATTGCGCTGTGACAGCTGAGAGAGGCAGTCGCGGATTTCCTTGTCGGTGAGGCGATAGTCGTCCCTGTCCCAGCCGTCGAACTTGCCAGAAAACTCTCGCACGGCGGCGTCTCCCCGCCGGGCGATATCGGACAGGATTCCTTCGACTGTCTCCCTGATCCTGGCATCATCCTCTGCAATCGCTTCCGCATCACGCCCGCGCTTCAACCAACGTGCCATGGGATTCGCCTCGCCTATTTATCGATTGATTATCAACTAGACTGCGGGCAGCCAGCGCTGTCAAGCGCGGGGGCGCGATCCTGGGCTTCGGGCATTTCAACTGGAGGAACGGGTTGCCCAATAGGCAGGAATGCTGGAGCCATCCCGCTGCCCCCATCCGGAGTTGCTGGCTTCGTCGTATATCGCCAACGTCCGCTCGACCAGGGGCAGTTCAATGCCCCGTATCTTGGCTTCAGCCAGCATGGTGCGGAGGTCCTTCCGGATCGAATCGATATCGAAAGAAGGAGCGATGAACTCTTCGCCCGTGAGGGCTTGAGCGATCGCTCGGCTCCGTACCTTCAGGACATTTGCTCCACCTGACGAGTCGGCAAAGATGTCCATCATCGGGGCGGGATCCAGACCTATGTGGCGGCAAAGGGAATAGGCCTCTCCCAACGCCTGGTAGAACACAAGCAGAGGAAGGTTGATGGCGAGCTTCATGCTCGCTCCAGCGCCGATCGGGCCAACATGGTCGAGGCGGCGGCATAGCTGTTCCAGGATCGGGCTTGCGTGGGCAATGTCCTGCTTCTCTCCGCCGATCAGGCCAATGAGCTTCCCGGTCCTTGCCGGACCGGTGGTGCCGCCGACAGGGCATTCGACAAAGGCTGCACCGGCTTTTCGAACATCGTCTGCAAGCCTGATTTCGGTCTCTGGCTGGACAGTGCTCATGTCAATCACGAGCTTGTTCGTCAGAACGGTTGAGAGCAGGCCGTCTGAGCCATGATAAACCGCGTCGATCGCAGCGGCATCCGTCAGGATGGTAATGACGACGTCGGCCCTTTTCGCGAGTTCCGCTGGGCTGTTCGCTTGCTCCGCGCCGGCTGCGATGACCGGCGCCAGCTTCTCAGGGGTGCGGTTCCACACCACGACGTCTCGACCAACTTCCAGCAACCGCTCGGCAATCGCCGTACCCATGCGTCCCAAGCCAGCGATGCCGATCTTCATGGTGCTTCCTCACATAGTCGCCTGAATGAGTTTTGCTTGGTTGAGGTTAGGTCCATGCAGGAAGGTCAACAGCGCGGTTTCGCTCATTACGGCCTCCGGAGTCTGGTGACGCTCTGCGAGTTGCCGCTCCTCGGGTGTTTCGAACCTCGTCCTCATATAGGAGCCGAGACGCCGCGCCTGATCGACGATCCTGCGCCCTATCGCCAGCCTTTCCGCTTCGAAACTTTCGAGAGCGCTTTGGAGATCCAAATGGGTTGAGAGTGCCTGAGCGAGCGCCATCCCATCGTGAGCCGCCTTTGCGACTCCGCCGCCGACATGTGGCCTCGCAACGAAAGCAGCATCCCCGATCAAGGCAACGCATTGGAATGCCATGCGTGGACTTTCAAGATCGTAGATCGGCTGCAGGAATGGTTGTTCCGTCACCCGAAGGAGTTCACGGAACGGAGGTGCCAGAACACGCTCGCCGTGGCTGCGCATCTCTGCGATGGAACGGGCTGCGATCAATGGCGGTGGTATGGAACCGGTGTGGGTACGACCTGCCTCATCCGTGAGAAGTCTTTGCAGTTCATCGTGCTCGCCGGCGGGACGATACCACACGAAGTTGTAGCGGCGATGCCCAGGTCTGAGATCGTTGCGGGCTCCCGCAACTGGATACCCTAGCATCTGCTCACCTGGGGGCAGGCAGAAGGCGAAATACGGAAAGATGTCCTGAAGAGCACCTGGTGGCAGGGCGCTCTCCTCGACCAGTCCTCGCCAAGCGACGTAGCCAGCATAAGCCGGTCTCACATCAGGCAGATATTGCTGTCGGACAACGGAGCGGATGCCGTCCGCGCCGACGATCAAATCGCTCTCGATCGAAGTTCCATCTGCGAAATGGGCAGTTACTCCGTCTGAACGTGTTTCGATCCTGGCGACTTCCTTGCCCTGGTGATATCGCTCGGCCGGATAGGCATTCCGCAGCATCTGGAACAGGTGGTTCCAGGATGTCGCGATCTGCGGGCAGCGATAACGACTGATGACATGTCCGTCGGCGCCGAGGGTTCGGCGCTCCTCGATCGGAACGCCTAAGTCGTCTCCAGGATGGATCCCGACCAGCGCGAGAGTCTCGACAAGTTCAGGATGCGTCACGATTCCCGCACCGCGCCCGGACAATTCCGCGGTCACGCGCTCGAACACATGCGTGTCCCAACCGACGCGCTCCAGAAGCAGGGCTGTGAACAGTCCTCCCATGGAGCCGCCGATGATGATTGCGCGACGCTTTTGAGCCGGCATGGGCTGTCTCCGCTTCAGGATAACATCCTGCAGTACGTCTTGCTGCATGGGGCACCCGAAGGTGCCCTCCATTCTCCTCAGATGGTCTCAATGCGACCACTCGCAACCGAGCGGGAAATTGCCTCAAACGTCCGAACGTTAGCGATTATCTCTTCGAGCGACACAGGGTATGGCGCTGTGCCGATGACCGCTTTGGCGAAGCTTTCGAGGTTGTCCCGGACGGCCGGGTGCGGCGCAGCGAATACGGTTTGCGGCTCCTCGCCACGATGAACGGTCGTGACATCCCAGCCTGTCGGGTTTTCGGGGTGCGTCCGGTCTCGGATCTCCATCCAGCCTTTCGAGCCATATACGGCCAGCCGGCCGACGAACGGAGTCGCGAGAATGGCCGAGAGGAGGGCAGTAGCGCCGTTCTGAAAGCCTATGGTGATGGCGAGGGTATCTCCATTGGCGAACGAGCTTCCGCGAGTCGACAGCCGGGCCCAGACTTCCTTGGGCTGTCCAAAGATGGCGATCGATAGGTCGACGAGATGGATTCCTGTTGCCGACAGTGGTCCTACGGGGGACTCGGACGGAGAAAGGCGCCAGTTATCCGGCGGCAACGCGAAAAACTTGTCCTGGCTGAAATTCGCTTCGATCTGCAGTGCGGTGCCGAACTCACCCGCCGCAAATCGATTGCGCAGATCGATGACGGAAGGCTCGAAGCGCCGCTCGTGGCCGATCCCGAGCTGGACACCAGCCTCACGTACGGCGGCGACTGCGCGTTCTACATCCGCTCCCGTCGTGCAAAGCGGCTTTTCGCAGAAAACGTGTTTTCCGGCCTTGGCAGCGGCAACGATCTGATCGGCATGGAAGCGATGAGGCGAGCAGAGAACCACGGCGTCGATGCTCGGATCGTCAAGCACGTCTTCAAACCTGTCAGACGTCCTCAACCCGAATTCAGAAGCAACCTGTCGGCCACCTTCAAGAGGGTCGATACCGAGAACCGGGCGGATCACATCACTCTTTGATAGATCCCGTGCGATCGTGCGCCCCCACCAGCCAAGTCCGACAATTGCGGCGTTGACCATCCGAGACGGGTTTCCGGTATGCGCTTCAACCTGATCGAGCCCCTTTCCTTGTTGCTCAAAATCCATTCCGCTGTTCCTTCCTGTCGCGCTCGCCGCATCTCGCTTTTGAGTTACCTTCGTGTCCGTTCACGGCTCAAGACTCTTTGAATGTGGGCCGCATGAAGCGCCCGTTGACCGGAGCAGGACATATAGTGCATTTATCATATGAAAAATAAAGGCGGAGTGGCAGACCCTCCTGCACTTTATTGATGTTCTTTCGAAAGCGCTGGGGGCATTGCTTATGATGGACGGGTCGGTCGCGAAAATCTCCCTGATCCTCGTCTGCATCGTTCTGGGCATCTTCCTTACATGGCAGGGACCGGTGAACGCGGAGGCCGCTCGTCGGCTTGGATCTCCGGCCCTAGCAGCCGTGCTCTCAATCGGAATGAGCGTGATCCTCGTCGTCATCTTCGCGC
>JAFAAP010000143.1 GCA_023426505.1 Pseudomonadota bacterium | reverse complement strand
CGTTATGCCCGTTCGGCCCGGCGGGTCGTGGCCCCGGGGCGGTCGGCGACGGCCGACACCCAGCTCGGGATGGTCCTCGCGTTTGTGGCAGGTGCTGCCAATGCTGGCGGTTTCCTGGCCGTGGGCCAGTACACCTCGCACATGTCCGGGATCTTTTCGTCCCTCGCCGACAACGTTGTCCTCGGTGCCTTCGGGCTCGTGGCGGCGGGGCTGGGCGGATTGCTTGCCTTTGTGGCCGGAGCGGCCTGCTCGGCCATTCTGATCAACTGGGGCCGCCGCCGCAATCGACCCGACTTCTACGCCCGGCCCCTGCTGCTGGAGGCGGCCCTGCTGCTCGGCTTCGGGCTGCTCGGTGGCTTGGCGCACGGGACTGCCGGGTTCACCCCGCTGGCCATTTTCATGCTCTGCTTCATCATGGGGCTGCAGAACGCCACCGTGACCAAAATCTCCGGCGCTCGCATCCGCACGACCCACGTGACGGGCATGATTACCGACATGGGCATTGAGTTGGGAAAGCTTGTCTACTGGAACAGGGATCAGGCCGCACCGCAAGCGTCCCGGGTCCGCGCCGACCGGCCGAAGCTGCGCCTGCTGAGTTTGTTGCTTGGTTCCTTCTTCGCAGGCGGCGTGTTCGGAGCGTTCGGGTTCCAGCGCTGGGGCTTTGCCGCGTGCCTTCCGCTGGGCATGCTCCTGCTGCTCCTGGCTGCCCCCTCGCTGGCCCATGATCTGCTCAACCGCCGCCGCGCAACCAACACGCTGTGATCTAATCACTCTCCCGGTTCCACCCATGCACTGTCAAAAACGTCAAAAACCGACTCCGATTCTGGAGGCAGAACACCCCGGTGGATGTCAGGGACGCGCGCTCGGTGACGGTTGATCAGTCTTCGTCCGGGGCCGCGAGGATCAGGGCCGTCTCCACCCGGTTTCGGCCGCCGGCCTTGGCTTGATAGAGCGCGCGGTCAGCCGCGGCGAGCAAGGCGTGCGGCATCCCGGCCGAGCCTCCGGTTCGGACAACGGCCGTTGCAGCGCCAATGCTGGCGGTAACTACGCCCCCGGGCGATGACGTGGCCTCATGCGGAAGCGCCAAGGCCTCGATCACCACGCGGGCGTGCTCCGCCACCGTCACCGCACGCTGCGCATCGGCCAGTGCCAGGATGATCGCAATCTCCTCTCCGCCGTAGCGTGCGATCAGGTCCCCACGACCGAGCGGCAGGCTTTGGAGGGCGGCTGCGACCGCGCGGAGGCAGTCGTCCCCCACCAGATGCCCATAGGCGTCATTGAAGCCCTTGAAGTGATCGAGATCGAGCAGGAGGAGCGACATCTGCGTCATCTCGCGAACGGTGCGGCGCCACTCTCGGGCAAGCGTCTCATCGAATGAGCGGCGGTTGGCGAGGCCGGTCAGGCCATCCTTCGTCGCCATGGCGGTCAGATGATCCTCCAGCGCCCTACGTTCGGTCACGTCCCGCATCACCACGGCCCGGTCGCCGGGCTGGCCAAGGGCATAATCACCGATGGGCCGCGACGTGACCTCAACCCATACCAGGGTCCCATCACCGCGAATGGCCCGGACCGTAACGGTCGAGCTGTCAACCTCCCCCGCCACCAGGCGCGCCGTCGCGGCGGCGATGACCGGCAGGTCCTCAGGATAAACGAACTCCCGCACAGGATGCCCGATCACCTCCGAGACCGGCAGGCGGAACATCCGTTCCGCCGACGGTGAAATGTAGCTGAATGTCATGTCCGCCCCGACGCGCGCGATGACATCGGTGCAGTACTCGGCCAGCAGGCGCAGCTCCGTCTCCGCTGTCATGCCGTGCCGGTCCAGGACCCCGCCATCCGCCATCTCTACCCCCACCTCGCACGCCTCACAGGCGCGGGGTCATATCATGGCGCCACCGCCTCCTAAAGAGTTCAGGCTTTGCATTTGGCTGCCTTGATGAATTTGGGCGCTGTCGGCACAGGCCGTCGTATATTGGCGGGCCGCCTGCCCCACCAGCGCGCGACCAGCCGCGGCACGATGAGAAGAAGCACGGCGAGCCCGACCGAGAAGTGCAGCAGGGGTGGGTTAAGAGGGACCTGCCGGCCGCCCTCGGCCGTGAACCATGCCGCCAGGATCAGAAGGGCCATGGCCCAATGGAGAATAACGAGGGTCTTCGAGTAGCGCGGCATTGATGATGTCCTTCCGTGCTGATCTTTGACGGACCTGTGCCGAAGCATGTGATTGCCCTGAGATTTTCCCGCAGGGATGGGCGGGATCAGACCCAGGAATCCTTCTTCTCGACTTCTCTACGGTGATCCCCCAGGTCGTTCCGCAACGGAGCTCTCTACACGGTCTAACCTGTCATCTCGCTGACAGCCTTCCACAGCAGCCTGACAGCGGGCCTGCGCCACTCTCCCGGCATTCCAGGCGCCTCCTCCGGCGCCGGAGCCAACAGGAGAGACCCATGCGCACCATCACCATCGCCCTTGTAACAGTCGTTGGCATTGCTGGCGCCTTCTCGGCGCAGGCGAGCAGCCTCGGGCGGCCCTGCACCACGGCGCCTCAGAGCCAGTGGCTCTCGGTTGAGGCCCTCAAGGCCAAGGCCGAAGCTCAGGGCTACAAGGTCCAGAAGGCCAAGATCGCCAAGGCCTGCGGCGAGATCTACGCCCTGGATCAAAACAACGCCCGCACAGAACTGTTCGTCGACCCCACCTCCGGCGAGATCGTCGCCAGGGAGTGACGTCATGACCGTGAGCAAACTAGCGGTCGAGGCCGCCGGCGCGATGCCGGCGGCCC
>JAFAAP010000142.1 GCA_023426505.1 Pseudomonadota bacterium | reverse complement strand
GGACGAGCTTCTTCATGCCCTCCCTGGTCGAAATGGGGCAGCAGCTGAAATACGGCGGCGGTAGCCCAATTCTGTTCCAGCACCTGTTCTGGTTCTTCGGGCACCCGGAGGTCTACATCGTCGCCCTGCCGGCCTTCGGCATCGTGTCGGATCTCATCAGCACCCATGCGCGGCGCAACATCTTCGGCTATCGCATGATGGTGTGGGCGCTCCTCGCCATCGGTGCGCTGAGCTTCGTGGTCTGGGCGCACCACATGTACGTGAGCGGCATGAACCCCTATTTCGGGTTCTTCTTCGCCACGACGACTCTCATCATCGCGATCCCGACCGCCATCAAGGTCTATAACTGGATCCTGACTCTCTGGCGCGGCAACATCCATCTCACCGTGCCGATGCTGTTCGCGCTCGCCTTCATCATCACCTTCGTCAACGGCGGCCTTACGGGGCTCTTCCTCGGCAACGTGGTGGTGGACGTTCCGCTCTCCGACACGATGTTCGTGGTGGCGCATTTCCACATGGTCATGGGCGTGGCCCCGATCCTGGTGATCTTCGGGGCGATCTACCACTGGTACCCGAAGGTGACCGGACGCATGCTGAACGACGCCCTGGGCAAGCTGCACTTCTGGGCCACGTTCCTCGGCGCCTATCTGATCTTCTTCCCCATGCACTATCTCGGGCTGATGGGGATGCCGCGCCGCTACTACGATTCCTCCGACATCGCCTTCGTGCCGCCCTCCGCACACACCCTCAACGCCTTCATCACGATCGTGGCGCTGACCGTCGGGGCCGTTCAGCTCCTCTTCGTGTTCAACCTGCTCTGGAGCCTGAGGCATGGCAGGAAGGCGGACGGCAATCCATGGCGCGCCACGACCCTGGAATGGCAGACTCCCGAGACGCCGCCGCCGCATGGCAACTGGGGCAAGGAGCAGCCGGTGGTCTACCGCTGGGCGTACGATTATAGCGTGCCGGGCGCCGCACGGGATTTCATCCCGCAGAACGAGCCTCCGGTCGCGAGGCCGTCCCTGGAGACGGTCTCATGACGAGCATCATCCTGTTCCTGGCAGGTCTCGCGGCGTTCGGCGGCTGGTGGCTGACGAAACAGCGGATCGCCGCCAAGCCCTGGCTCGAGGAGGGACTGGCGGGGGAACTGCCCGGAACGGGTGCGCTCGCGATCCCGGCCGCCAAGGTCGGGCTCGGCGTCTTCCTCGCGGTCGTCGGCGCGCTCTTCGCTCTCTTCATCAGCGCGTATTCCATGCGGATGGGCATGAGCGACTGGCGCTCCGTGCCGATGCCGCGGCTGCTATGGCCCAACACGGGGATGCTGATCATGAGCAGCGTCGCGCTGCAATGGGCCGTCGTCGCCGCACGCCGCGGAGACGAGGACGTGGTGCGGATCTCCCTTCTGGCAGGAGGCTTCTTCGCGGTCGCCTTCCTGGCCGGCCAGCTCTGGGTTTGGCGGCAGCTCGAGGAGAGCGGATACCTGCTCGCCGGCAATCCGGCCAACGCCTTCTCCTACCTGATCACCGGGCTGCACGGGTTGCACATGCTGGGCGGCCTCGTGGCTCTGGGGCGCACGACCGATCATGCCTGGCGCGGCGAAGCGCCAGCCGAAATCCGGCTCGGCGTGGAGCTCTGCGCCTCCTACTGGCATTTCCTGCTCCTCGTGTGGCTGGTTCTGCTGAACCTCCTCACCGGCTGGGCGGATAATGTCATCGATGTCTGTCGCGGGTTGCTGACCTGAGGAGGGATCGTCTCATGGCGGAAGCGGCACTGACGAGAACGAGCGCGGACAACCCTTATGCGCCGCAGCCGGGCCTCAGGGGCGTCGCGGCCGACTTCGCGTCCGACCAGAAGGCGTTCAAGAACGTCTCCTGGGGCAAGGCGATGATGTGGATCTTCCTCCTGAGCGACACCTTCGTGTTCAGCTGCTTCCTCATCGCCTACATGACGGCCCGCATGTCGACGACCGTGCCTTGGCCCAATCCGAGCGAGGTGTTCGCGCTCACCATCGGCGGCACGACCCTCCCGCTCATCCTCATCGCCATCATGACCTTCGTGCTTATCTCGAGCAGCGGCACCATGGCGATGGCGGTCAATTTCGGCTATCGACGCGATCGGAAGAAGACCGCGATCCTCATGCTGGTGACGGCGCTGCTGGGCGCCACCTTCGTGAGCATGCAGGCCTTCGAGTGGACCAAGCTGATCCATGAAGGCGTGAGGCCCTGGAGCAATCCATGGGGCGCGGCGCAGTTCGGCTCGTCCTTCTTCATGATCACCGGCTTCCACGGCACCCACGTGACCTTCGGGGTGATCTTCCTGCTCGTCACCGCCCGCAAGGTCTGGCGCGGCGACTTCGATAGGGGGCAGCAGGGGTTCTTCACCAGCCGGCGAGGGCGCTACGAGGCGGTCGAGATCATGGGCCTCTACTGGCACTTCGTCGATCTGGTGTGGGTGTTCATCTTCGCGTTCTTCTATCTCTGGTGAGGGAAGCCATGGCAGACGCATCGGCACACGCAACGGGGCATGCGCAGGGGCAGCAGCATCCGATCCGCCTCTATCTGGTCGTCTGGGGCTGGCTCTTCGTCCTCAGCACCTTCTCGTACTTGGTGGACTACTTCCACCTTCAGGGCGGGCTGCGCTATTCCCTGATCCTTCTGTTCATGATCCTGAAGGCGGGGCTGATCGTGGCCGTGTTCATGCACATGGCGTGGGAGCGGCTGGCGCTGGTCTACGCCATCCTGGTGCCGGTCGCGGCCGTGCTGGTCTTCGTGGCCATCATGGTGCTCGAGTCCGACTACACGCTTCTCTCGCGCATGACGTTCTTCCTGCCCGGGGCCTGACGGCAGGCCTGCCCCGGGCCGATCCTGGAGTAACCTCCTACGACCGCACCGGCGTTTCCTTCGCCGGCAGGACCTCCTGCGGCGGAGGCGGTTCGACGACGTGGCGGTAGAGGTGCCAGGTCGCGTGACCGAGCACCGGCATCACCACCGCGAGGCCGACGAACAGGGGCAGCGAGCCGAGGAGGAGGCCGCCGGCCACGATCACGCCCCAGAGCGCCATGGTGAGCGGGTTGGCCATCACGGCTCTGATCGACGTCTGGACGGCGACCGCCGCGCCCACGTCCCGGTCGAGGAGAAGCGGGAAGGAGATCACGCTGATGCTCAGAACCACTGCGGCGAAAATGAAGCCGAGGATGTTGCCGAGCAGGATGAGGCGCATTCCCTGGGGCGTCGTGAGGACCTCGTTGACGAAGCGCGTATAGGAGTCCGGGGCCGCGTAGCCGAACAGCGACTCGTAGAGCATGCGCGCCGTGGTCATCCACGCGAAGAAGATCACGAGCAGCACGACGCCGAGCGCGAGGATCGACGGGATCGAGGGCGAGCGCAGCACCGCGAAGGCGTCCTGCCAAGTGGGCTCCAGTCCCATCTCCCGCCGCCGGCTGATCTCGTAGAGCCCGATCGCCGCCAGGGGGCCGAGCAGGGCGAAGCCCGAGGCCAGAGGATAGAGCAGGGGCAGGGCGTTGTTGGTGAAGGTCAGGGCCGCGAGGCAGGCGCCGGCAATGGGATAGATGAGCGCCAGAAAGAGCAGATGGGACGGCATTGCCCAGAAATCGTCGAACCCCCGGGAGAGGGCTTCCTTGAGATCGCTGGGACCGATCTTCCGTACGACAGGGTGGGCCGGGATCTCGTCAGCGCCGGCGATCACATGGAAATGGGCCATGACCATTCCTCCATAACCGTTTTGGAGCGGTCACAGGTCACGGAAGGCCGTGCCGAGGCGATAGGTCGGCACAACGCGACCTGCACTCGACGATGAGTATAGGGCGACGCTAGGGAAATGTCGCCCCCGGATGACATCCGATGGAATCACGAAGGCGAAAGGCTTCAAGAATTCGCTGTCGATTTGTCGGTGGAGCCTGCCGTGGGAGGTTTGGTAGAAACCCGTCATGACGACATACCAGCTCCCTCCCGTCCCCGAAATGCTCCGCGCCATGCTGGCCAGCGACGCCGCCTATGAGGGCGTCTTCTACACGGCGGTGAAGACCACCGGGATCTTCTGCCGCCCGACCTGCACGGCCCGGAAGCCTAGACCTGAAAACGTGGTGTTCCACCGGACCGCCGAGGATGCCCTGACGGCGGGCTTCCGGCCCTGCAAGCGCTGCCGCCCGCTCGACGCGAAGGGTGCCGCGCCCGACTGGGTCGCATCCCTCCTGAAGGAGGTCGAGGCAGCGCCTCGTCGGCGCTGGACCGACGAGGATCTGGCGGCTCGCGCCATCGAACCGGCGCGCCTCCGGCGCTGGTTCAAGGACAATTTCGGCATGACCTTCCACGCGTGGCTGCGGACGCGCCGGCTCGGGCAGGCGCTGGGCAGCATCAACGCGGGCGAGACGATCGATGCGGCGGCCTACGACACCGGCTACGAGTCCCTGAGCGGCTTCCGCGAGGCTTTCCGCCAGAGCATGGGCACGACGCCCGGACGCAGCCGGTCCGCATCCCTCATGGTCTACCGGCGCATCCTCACGCCCCTGGGCCCGATGATCGCCATGGCGGAGGAGAGGGGGCTCTCCCTGCTCGAATTCACCGACAGGCCGGCTCTCCCAGCCGAGATCGAGGAGCTGAAAGGCCGCTACGGCTATGCCGTCGCGCCCGGCGCGAACGCCCACCTCGATCAGGTCGAGCGGGAGCTGGAGGCGTATTTCGCCGGCCGGCTGACGGCGTTCTCGGTTCCGCTCCGGCTGCCGGGCACCCCGTTCCAGCAGGAGGTCTGGTCGGCCCTGCAGCGGATCCCCTTCGGCGAGACCCGGTCCTACGGCGAGCTGGCCTCGATCCTGGGTCGTGCCGGCGCGAGCCGTGCGGTCGGACGGGCCAACGGACAGAACCGGGTCTCGATCATCGTTCCGTGCCACCGCATCATCGGCGCGGACGGCTCGCTCACCGGCTATGGCGGCGGGCAGCCGCGCAAGGATTTCCTGCTGAAGCTCGAGCGGCGCGTCCGCTTTCCGGAGGGGGAGGGAGCCGCTGCCACGACCAGGGAGGTCCAGGCCAGCCTGTTCTGACGCGGCCCGCTCATGCGAGCCATGCCCTGAAAGCCGTTTACGCTGCGCAGGCGTTGACGCAGCATGCATCTCCGTCGAATCCGTTCGAGCCTGATGGAGATCTTGAGTTGAGCGCGCAAACCTCGTCGTACCGGGACAGCCGGGAGCCTGCCTCCGACCTCGCCGACTGGACGGCGTCCGAGATGCTGGAGGCCTATGGCCGCAAGGACGTCTCGCCGGTCGAGGTGACGCAGGCGGTGATCACGAGGATCGAAGCCTGCGAGCCCATGCTCCAGGCCCTCTATGCCTTCGATCCCGAGGCGGCCCTGCGCGACGCGAAGGCGTCCGAGGCGCGTTGGACGCGCGGCGAGCCGCTCCCTCTCGACGGCGTTCCGGCCACCATCAAGGAGAACATCGCCACCAAGGGCACCCCTGTTCCCTTGGGGACCGCGGCGCGCCCGCTCACGCCCGCGGCAGAGGATGCGCCGCCCGCCGCGCGCCTGCGCGAGGACGGTGTGGTGATCCTCGCCAAGACCACCATGCCCGACTACGGCATGCTGTCGTCGGGCCTTTCCAGCTTCCATCCCCTGGCGCGCAATCCGTGGGACGTGACGAAGAACCCGGGCGGCAGCTCGGCGGGCGCGGGAGCCGCCGCGGCGGCAGGCTACGGCCCGTTCCACATCGGCACCGACATCGGCGGCTCGATCCGGCTCCCGGCGGGCTGGTGCGGCGTCTTCGGCCTCAAGCCCAGCTTCGGCCGCATCCCGATCGATCCGGCCTATTACGGCCGCGTGGCGGGGCCGATGACCCGCACCGTCAGGGATGCGGCGCTCATGATGCGCAGCCTGTCGCGGCCGGATGTCCGCGACGCCATGAGCCTGCCGTACCAGGATCTGCCCTGGCTCGACCTCGACATCGACATCCGGGGCTTGAGGATCGGCGTGATGATGGAGGCCGGCATCGGCATCCCGCTCGATCCCGAGGTGCGCGCCTGCGTGGAGCAGGCCGTGACGCTTCTCGCGGAGGCGGGCGCCGAAATCGAGGAGGTCCCGCCCTTCGTGACCCGCGAGATGCTCGACGGGCTCGACGACTTCTGGCGTCAGCGCGCCTGGATGGACATCGGCTCCTTGAGCGAGGAGGAGCAGTCCCGCGTGCTGCCCTACATCCGCCAGTGGGCCGAAGGCGGGAAGTCGCTCACCGGCGCCGAGGTCTACCAGGGCATGAACCAGATGCTGGTGATGCGCAACGCGGCCGTCGCGGCGACCCACCGCTTCGACTTCGTGCTCTCGCCCGTCGCGCCCATCGCGGCCTATCCGGCAGAGCTTGCGTCCCCGATCCACAACCCGGAGGAGCCGTTCGAGCACATTGGCTACACGGTCGCCTTCAACATGTCGGACCAGCCCTCGGCCTCGGTCAATGCGGGCTTCACGGCCGCCGGCCTGCCGATCGGCCTGCAGGTCACCGGCCGCCGCTTCGACGATGTGGGCGTGCTTCGCCTGAGCCGTGCGTGGGAGGCCATGTGCCCCGCGAAGCGCCCGTGGCCGAAGTTCTAGCGGGATCCAAGCGTCGGTGACGGCGCCGCGTTCGACACCGTGGAGCCGGTGGTCTCCACGGTGACCGCCTTGCGCAACTGGTTGACGAAGGCGTTCAGGCTGTCGGCGTCGTCCGGATCATCGTCGATCTGCGCCAGCGTGCTGCTGTCGAAGGGCTCCTCGCGGATCGAGCCGTCGCTCATGACCGTGGTCTTGATGCCGGAGGCGACATCGAACGAAACGGTCTTGATGGTCGGCGGCGGACCGTCCGGCTGCTTGGCTACCTCCGTGGCACGCGGTGCGTCCGGCGCTGCCGGAGCAGGGGGCTGCGCCGTTGCAGTCGTGTCAGCAGGCTGCGCCACACCGGCGTTCTGCTCAGGCTGCTCCTTGGAAGCGGCCTCGGCAGCACTTTCTCCGGCGGGGCTTTCTTCGGTGGTATTTTCCTGGGCCTGCTTGCGGCGCTGCTCGTCCCGGGCGGCCCGCTGGCGCTTCAGAGCGGCGTCGGCCTGCGCCTGCTCGGCGAGCACCTGGTCGAGCCGCGCCTTGGCCTGCTCGGCCTCGCGCTGGGCCTGCGACCCGAACGTCGCCGCGAGGGGGTTCTGGGTGCGCTCCGCGTCGGCCTTGGCCTTCGCGGCGTCGGCCGCGTTGGCGGCCTCAATCCGCTTGCGGGCGATCTCGACCTGTGCCGGGTCATTCGTGTCGTACGTGAAGCGCTGGCCGTTGATGTCGTACGACACCTTCTTGGCCTCTGCCCCACCGATGGCTGCCCCAATCATGAAGGACGATGCTGCGACGATCCTGAGTGTCTTGTTCATTGTCGTGCTCAAGTCTCCTGGTCATTAAGAGTCATTTAATGAATATGGCAGTCATATGACGTAACGATATCAAGAGGCAATTCTTTGTGAATAGGAGATGAATTCTTTGGCGCCTCACGGAAGCATTCATGATGCCATAGCAGAATACTGTCCTGGGCACGGTTCGGATCGCCAGTCGGCCGAAAAGCGCTATGTCGCGGCCCCGTACGGGTTTTCCGCCTCCCGTCTGGCTGCTAAAGCACCCCGATGACCTACAAAGTTGCCGCCCTCTATCAATTTGTTCCGCTGCCGGAATACCGCGAGCTTCGGGAGCCGTTGCGCGCGCTCTGCGTCGGCCTCGACCTGAAGGGCACGCTGCTGCTGGCTGCGGAAGGAATCAACGGCACGATCGCCGGACGGGCCGAGGCGATCGATGCGCTCGTGGCGGAGCTGCGCCAGGGCGCCCTGTTCGAGAGCCGCCTCGACAATCTCGAGCTGAAGTTCTCGACAGCCGCCGAGATGCCGTTCCGGCGCCTGAAGGTGCGGCTCAAGAAGGAGATCGTCACCCTCGGCAGCCCGGAGGTCGATCCGACCTCCCGCGTCGGCACCTATGTGTCCGCCCGCGACTGGAACAGGCTCCTGGAGGATTCCGACATCGTGCTGATCGACACCCGCAACGACTTCGAGGTGGCGATGGGCACCTTCGAGGGCGCCGTCGATCCCCGTATCAAGAGCTTCAGCGCGTTCCGCGACTTCGTCGAGAAGGACCTCGATCCGGCTAAGCACAAGAAGGTGGCCATGTTCTGCACCGGGGGCATCCGCTGCGAGAAGGCGAGCTCCTACATGCTCGCGAAGGGCTTCGAGGAGGTCTATCACCTCAAGGGCGGCATTCTTCAATACCTCGAGGACGTGCCGGAGGCCGAAAGCCGCTGGCAGGGCGGTTGCTTCGTGTTCGACGAGCGCATCGCGCTCGGGCATGGCCTGGTGGAGCATCCCGCCGCCGCGGGACAGATGGAGGACGATGCCGCCCATGAGTGACCATGACGCCTTGAGCGCCCGCATCGACGCGCTGGAGATCCGCATCGCCTACCAGGACGAGACCATCGAGGATCTCAACCAGACCATCGTGGCGCAGTGGAAGCAGATCGATCTCCTGACCCGGCAGATCGCCAATCTCACCGACCGCATCCAGGAGGCGGAGCACAAGGCCGGCGGCCCATCCGCGCCGGAGCCGCCGCCGCCGCACTACTGATCGCCCAACCCGAAGGACAGCCTCCATGCCGCGCCACCTCCGTCTCGCGTTTGCCCTCGCGCCGCTTGCGATCGCGGCTCCGGCCCTGGCGCAGCAGGAGCCGCAAGCTACCACGCAGGTGCAGCCCCTGAAGCAGTTCAAGGACTGGACCGTCGGATGCGACAACGTCCGGACCTGCACGGCGCTGGGGCTCACGCCGGACGAAGGCACGATGGGGCCTTACGTGCGGATCGGCCGGAGCGGCGCGGCGGACGCTGCGCCGTCGATCGGCTTCGCGATGGTGCTCAGCGACGGAGTGCAGGCCGTCTCTCCCGGCCTGAAGCTCACCCTCGACGGGAAGGACATCCCGGGCTTCCCCTCTCAGCCCCTGAAGGCGAGCGTCGCCGACGACGTGGTGCGCGCGGAGCTCCCCGCAGGTCAGGCCGAGGCCTTCGTGGCGGCCCTGCGCAACGGCACGCGCCTGAACGTGCAGCTCCTCGACGGATCGAAGGAGGCGGCAAACGGCGCGATCTCGCTCGCCGGCTCCGCCGCGGCGCTGCTCTACATGGACGACCAGCAGAAGCGCATCGGCACCGTCACGGCGCTGGCGCGCAAGGGCGACGCGCCGGCATCGGGCATCCCTCCCGTCCCCGAGCTGCCGGTGGTCGCCGCCAAGCGCATGACGGATCTGTCGAAGGCCAAACAGCCGCTGCCGTCCGGGATCGCGCGTCCGAAGGGCGAGTTCTGCAAGGAATACCCGGACATGGTGGTCGGGCTCTCGGCGGGCCAGACGCTGTGGGGACTGTGCTCGGATGCCGCCGCCTACAATTTCGACTACAGGTTCTTCGTGGCCGGGCAGGGGCGGGCGAAGCCTGCCGCCTTCACGGCCCCGGGGCTGGTGCAGGAGCGGGACGCGGGCGTCCTGACCTCGCCGGCACTGTCCGACGACGGAATGACGCTGGGCTCCTTCGCGAAAGGCCGGGGCCTCGCAGATTGCGGCGTGCTGGCGGAATGGGCCTGGGACGGCACGGCCTTCAGGCTGATGCGCGCGACCATGATGGATTCCTGCCGCGGCGTCTTGGCCGACGATTGGCCCGTGCTCTTCCAGGCGAGACGGGGATAAGGCCGGTTATTGCAGCCGGTACTCCCCGTCGATCGTCCGCATTTCGGCCGGCTTGATGAGCCGCACATGGGCGACGGTCACCGAGTGCAGCGGCCCGTCGAGCTTCTCCTCCCAGAAGGTCAGGAACTTGGTAAGGGCCGGGAATTTCGGGAAGAGGTCGTAGTCCTGCCAGATGTATTCCTGGACGAGGGAGCGATGGTCCGGGATCCGATAGAAGATCTGCGCCGTGGTGAGGCCGTAGCCCCGGAGTTGGCGGACGAAATCCGGTGACACCTGCATTAAGGGTGCTCCTTGCCTTTATCCCAACAGACAAAGTGGAGCAGAAGACCGGCTCGCCGGCAAGCGTATCGGCATAAAACTTTAGTGAAATCAATGTGTTGGCAGCAGGTTGAAGATGCTGCTAACAGCCGAGGTGGCACTCGGTTCCCATGAGTGCCGAAAAATTTTTCGACCCCCTCTTGAACGGTGAAGCTTCTCCAACCAAATCAACGCCGCGCGGGGGCCAAAGGGGACCCGTGCACGTGGTTAAACCATTGATATATCTGGAGGAAGCTTCATGAAGTTCCGTCCTTTGCATGATCGCGTCGTGGTCAAGCGCATCGACGCCGAGGAGAAGACGGCGGGCGGGATCATCATTCCCGACACGGCCAAGGAAAAGCCCCAGCAGGGCGAGGTCATCGCGGTCGGACCCGGCGCCCGGAACGAAGCGGGTCAGGTCGTCGCCCTCGACGTGAAGGCCGGCGACATCGTGCTGTTCGGCAAGTGGTCCGGCACTGAGGTGAAGATCGATGGCGAGGATCTCCTGATCATGAAGGAGTCCGACATCATGGGCGTGGTCGAGCAGAGCGCCGCGCAGAAGAAGGCCGCGTAAGGCCAATCCCGAAAACCAGAGTCACACATCGTTACGTCTCAAGGAGTGACGAAAAATGGCTGCTAAAGAAGTCAAGTTTTCCGCCGATGCGCGCGAGAAGATGCTCAAGGGTGTCGATATCCTCGCCGATGCCGTGAAGGTCACGCTGGGCCCGAAGGGCCGCAACGTCGTGATCGAGAAGAGCTTCGGGGCTCCGCGGATCACCAAGGACGGCGTCACCGTCGCCAAGGAGATCGAGCTCGCCGACAAGTTCGAGAACATGGGCGCCCAGATGGTGCGCGAAGTCGCCAGCAAGCAGAACGACTTGGCCGGCGACGGCACGACCACGGCGACCGTTCTCGCCCAGTCCATCGTGAAGGAAGGCGCCAAGGCGGTTGCGGCCGGCATGAACCCGATGGACCTCAAGCGCGGCATCGACATGGCCGTGGAGGCCGTGGTGGCGGATCTGAAGAAGAACGCCAAGAAGGTCACGTCCAACGACGAGATCGCCCAGGTCGGCACGATTTCCGCCAACGGCGACACCGAGATCGGCCGCATGATCGCCGAGGCGATGCAGAAGGTCGGCAACGAGGGCGTCATCACGGTCGAGGAGGCGAAGTCGCTGGAGACCGAGCTCGACGTGGTCGAGGGCATGCAGTTCGACCGCGGCTACCTCTCGCCGTACTTCATCACCAACGCCGAGAAGATGCGCGTGGAGCTCGAGGACCCCTACATCCTCATTCACGAGAAGAAGCTCTCCAACCTGCAGTCCATGCTCCCCGTGCTCGAAGCCGTGGTGCAGACCGGCAAGCCGCTCCTCATCGTGGCGGAGGACGTCGAGGGTGAGGCTCTGGCGACCCTCGTGGTCAACAAGCTGCGTGGCGGCCTGAAGATCGCCGCCGTCAAGGCTCCGGGCTTCGGCGACCGCCGCAAGGCCATGCTGGAGGACATCGCGATCCTCACCGGCGGCACCGCCGTGTCGGAGGATCTCGGCATCAAGCTCGAGAACGTGACTCTCAACATGCTCGGCCGCGCCCGCAAGGTCGTGATCGAGAAGGAGAACACGACCATCGTGGATGGCGCGGGCTCCAAGACGGACATCGAGGCTCGCGTGGGCCAGATCAAGGCGCAGATCGAGGAGACCACCTCGGACTACGACCGCGAGAAGCTCCAGGAGCGTCTGGCCAAGCTCGCCGGCGGCGTCGCGGTCATCCGCGTCGGCGGCGCGACCGAGGTCGAGGTCAAGGAGAAGAAGGATCGCGTCGACGATGCCCTGAACGCCACCCGCGCTGCGGTGGAAGAAGGCATCCTGCCGGGCGGCGGCGTCGCCCTGCTGCGCGCGGTCAAGGCGCTGGAGGGGCTGAAGCCGGGCAATGACGACCAGAGGACCGGCGTCGAGATCGTCCGCAAGGCGATCACGGCGCCTGCACGCCAGATCGTCGAGAATGCCGGCGGGGACGGCGCGGTCGTGATCGGAAAGCTGCTGGAGGCGTCCGACTATGCCTGGGGCTACGATGCCCAGACCGGCGAGTATGGTGATCTGGTCAAGGCCGGCATCATCGACCCGACCAAGGTCGTGCGCACGGCGCTCCAGGACGCGGCTTCGGTCGCGGGCCTGCTGATCACCACCGAGGCGATGGTCGCGGAGTTGCCGAAGAAGGAAGCGGCTGCGGCCATGCCGGCCGGCGGCATGGACTATTGACGCATGACGGGCGCCGCGGCTTCGCGGCGCCCACACGTTCGCATCGGCGCCTATTTACTTCGAAAGTTCATAGGATATGCCCTTCTCATCGCTGAAGGACCCGGTCGACCTGGCGTGCGCGCAGGCAGGCCTTGAAATGGCAGCCCTCCACAGGACCACCCATGAGCGCGAGCGACCCGCCTCGCTTACCTCGTCGCGGCACTTGCGAGCGTCCCCGAGGACGAGGAGGATTTGGCGCGACGTGCCGTCGAGCGTTATCGCTCCCAGTCCTGAGCTCTTTTGCTATCCTCCCTGCATTCCTGAAGATTTGCCCGGACACGAAACGATGACGACCGCCGCAGCCGAGCACCGCAGCTTCGAAGCCGACGTCTCCCGCCTCCTGCACATGATGGTGCACTCGGTCTATTCCGACCGGGACGTGTTCCTGCGCGAGCTGATTTCGAACGCAGCCGACGCCTGCGAGAAGCTGCGCTACGAGGCGATCGGCAAACCCGACCTTCTTGGCGACGAATCCAAACTTGCGATCACCATCTCGGCCGATCCGGATGCTGGCAAGCTGACCATCGCCGATAACGGTATCGGCATGAGCCATGACGAGATGATCGAGGCTCTCGGAACGATCGCCCGCTCGGGCACGCGCAGCTTCATGGAGCGGGTCGCGACGGCCGACGGCAAGGACGGCGCGCAGCTCATCGGCCAGTTCGGTGTCGGCTTCTATTCCGCCTTCATGGTCGCCGAGAAGGTCGAGGTGGTCAGCCGTCGCGCCGGTAGCCCGGAAGCCTGGACCTGGTCCTCGGATGGAAAAGGCGAGTTCACGGTGGCGCCTGCGGCGCTGGGCGAGGCTCCGACACGCGGAACGCGGGTGACGCTCCATCTGATGGAGGATGCCAAAACCTACGCCGAGCGCTGGACCCTGGAGCGCATCGTCAAGGAACAGTCCGGCCATGTTCCCGTCCCGATCTCGCTGATCACGGAGCCGGGCGCCGACGCGGTCGCCCTCTCCGATGGAGCCGCGCTCTGGACGAAGCCGAAGAGTGAGATCACCAAGAACGAATACGCCGA
>JAFAAP010000135.1 GCA_023426505.1 Pseudomonadota bacterium | reverse complement strand
GACCCTGGCCCGCAAGCGCCGCGCCCTGGAACGAAGTCTGGAGGCCATCCTGGCCACGCCGACCTCCTGCGCTCTCGCCCGTGACCTTCAGAGCAAAGTCCGGCGCGCTCGCGATCAGCTTCTGACCTTCGCCCAGTGGCCTGGACTAGTGGAGGCGACCAACAACGCCTGCGAACGTGCCCTCAGACCGGCCGTGATTCAGCGCAAGGTGACTAATGGCTATCGTGCCATGTGGGCGGCCGAAGGCGAAGCAGACATTCGCACCGTAGTCGATACGGCTCGTCTCGGCCCAGGAACCAATGCGTTTAAGACAATCCTTCAGACCGTATCCGCCTGAACCTCAGTTCTGCATAGGGCGTGGGTAATTACCTTAGCGTTGCTCCCTGAAGCGGACGACCGCGCAGTACAAAAACGCCGATGGTCGAAGCTTGACCAAGACAAGTTTTAGGGCCTCAATCCTCGGCACGCCTTATTGTCTAGAGTCGCGCAGGAGTTCGCCGGAAACGGATGGATTGCGCCTCAATTCCAGAGTGCGCCATTTCTGCGGAGGATCTGAAGACAGAACGAGGCACCGTCGCCCCAATGTCGCCCCAGGGCCACTCGCCCCAGGCCTCATTCACTTTAAGTCGTTGGAAACATTGGTGGGTGATGTAGGGCTCGAACCTACGACCCGCTGATTAAGAGTCAGCTGCTCTACCAACTGAGCTAATCACCCGTCTCAGAAGCAGATGCTGCCTAGAGCGTTGGCGGCTCATAGGCAACCCACACCGGATAATCTCTTTCGTCAGCGACAACTCGTCACCGACTGATTCGGAACGGTTGAATCTGCACGGGATGCGGTACGCTCCCGATGCGTTATCGTAGACACCAGTGATCTTTTCGCGGCCGTTACCCTTAGTGTTACCCGGGAGGATCTCTCAGCACGACGTGGGGCTATCAAACCCGCTTAAGTCATTGGTTTTATTGGCGACCCCGGCAGGGCTCGAACCTGCGACCTACTGCTTAGAAGTCAGAGGCTCTTCTTCGGCTCTCTGGCGGACGGCCGCAGCTTCGAGGTCTGGTCCGAGGCCGCGGGAGTGAATCAACATCCCAACCGACCGGCGGGGCTTTCCGGATACGGGAGACCGGAACAAGATCTCTCGACAACCGGGTGGATGGCTCCCGCTCCCGTCATGCCATGATGAGCACCGTTTAAGGCCGACGGCAAGGAGCGGAGATCCTTCAACTAAGATGCGATCCCCACAGGCGTCACGTTTTGGGCCACACTCGTAGCGCAGGAGCTCGCAGCTTAGGCCCCCGCGGACGCGATGCTGTTCCACGTTGCCTGCATCCGCATCCATCCAGCTGCGCCGCTTTTTGCCCGGCCGCTGGGGCTTCGCGCTTCTGTCCTGCCGTGACCTCTCTTTGGGCCTCCTGCGCTGGGGCACAGAGCTGGCAGCGAGCTTCTCCTCGATTTTCGCATTAAGATTTGCCCGGAGGTCCACGACTGTTTCCATGCCCTCGAACACGCCCGGGTAACGCTGAGCTAACCATAGCCAACTGGTGGCGATCTTCACCCTGGCTTCCAGTTTCAGGAGATCGGTGTTGACGCCGAAGTCCAGCGCCTGAACGCGCCGGTCGCGCGCATGCTGCCGGGTCCAGTCGAGCAGCAGTTCGACCGCCATGTGCTCCCGCCCATCGACGGGTGCCATTGAGTACGATAGGCGGTCGAGGATCGGCAGATCCACAGTGTCGAGTAGCATCGCCAGTTCGATCATCTCCTCCATGTCAGCCATGCGAAGATCCGGATGGCCGGCAACCAGGGTGTCGTTCAGGTGCCGAAGAACACGACCGAGCCGGTCGGTCTGGAGAACTTCGCTAGCGGACAACACCGTCTCCTGGTTGGGGCGAACATAAGCCTTGCCCCGCAGCTTGCCGGCATCGCCCTTCAGGGCGTTTCCAATAATGGTCTCGACCTGCGCATATTCTCCCGCTTCCGCCAGGGCCGTCACAAATCCTTCGTCATGGTGACCGAAGCGCCCTGCCCGGCCTGCGATCTGCTTGATCTCCATGGCCGTGAGCTGCCGCTCGCGCACGCCATCGAACTTGCGCAAGGTGGAGAACACGACACGGCGCAACGGACCGATGTTCAGGCCCATACCAATGGCGTCCGTCGCCACAAGGATTTCAGCCTGGCCGTTACGGAAGCGCGCTGCCTCGGCCCTGCGGACCTCCGGTCCAAGTGCGCCATAAATGGTCGCAACCGTGCGCCCGGCCTGCACCAGTTGCGCCCGGAGATCGTGAACATTCTTGCGGGTGAAGGCCACAACCGCATCGCCGCGAGACAGCTTCTTGAGATTGGCCGGAACGCCTTCGACGCGCAGCTTGCCCTTGCGCTTAAGGATCTTCACCTCCAGCGGTTCACCGGTCATCGCGAGCAGGTGCTCGACCAGCGGGATCGCCTCCGGTGCGCCGGTCAGTACCACCAGCCGCGCGGGAGCTCCGATCACGGCCTGAGTCCATGCCCAGCCCCGGTTCGGATCGCCCAGCATCTGGACCTCGTCGATCACGCAGACGTCAACAACCCGGTGCAGATCCAGCGTCTCAATGGTGCGAGCGATATGCGTTGCGCCTTCGGGCAGAACACGCTCCTCGCCCGTCACCATGCCGGCGGCCATGCCCTCCTCGCTCATGCGCTCGTAGTGCTCCAGCGCGAGCAGTCGTAACGGGGAGAGGATCTCGGCCGTCGCGGCCTCACCGGCGAATTTCAGGGCCTCATAGGTCTTGCCGGAATTGGTCGGTCCGGCCAGGAACAGGAATCTGCGATTCAGGGAGCGGGCCACGGGAAAGATCGCGGCATAGCGCTCATAGCCCGAGGCCTCGCGGATCTGCGCCTCGCGCAGGTGCCGGAGCCGTCTGGCGGCGGCCTTGGAGCGGAGGTCATCGAGCTTCTGCCGAAGCTTGCGCCCAGCGCCAGTTGGGCTGCCCTTGTCGGAGCCATGGATCCTGCCGAGCTTCTCGATGGCAGCCTGGATGCCGCCCAGGATGGCTTGGCGCTCTTTGGCGTCTTCATGAGCGGCAAGATAGGTCTCGAGTTCATCGCGCCAGCTTGCCAGCTCCGCCTCGCAAGCTGCGAAGGTGGCATCCCGCAACTCGATCAGCCTAACCTCAAGAGCATCAGATGCAGCGGCAATCTCAGCCCGCTCGATGCGGGCCGGATCCAAGACAACGGCTGCAACGTCCAGGGGCTCGGCAAAGACGAACTCGATAACGATGTCCGTGGAGCCGCCGTCCGGCAGGATCTGCATAGGCTGGCTGAAAACTGCCCGGTAGCCGGCAAAGACGCGCTCTGGCTTCCAGCGACCGCTTTCGACCTTGCGGATATCCTCCGCCACATAGATACCTGTGTTCTTGCGGACAGGGGCGAGGATGCTCTGCCGCCGCCGATGGGCCGCATCATCAATCGGCTGAACGGTAGGGTCATCGGCGCCCTTGGGATTGGAGCGCGCATGTCTCTCGGCATCACCATTCGCCCCCTGCATTCGCCACGCCGGGACTTTGGCCGCCAGTTGAGCAACCGTCTCAGTATCAAACATGGGAGCTTCAAAAGTGCGCCCACGCTTCTGGAACGTCCGGTACTCGGCAACAGGGATCAGCCCGGCCTCGATCCAGCGCTCGCACTCGGCCGCGCTGGCAAGCAGGATCCCCGGCAGGTGATTGAAGCTGACGAAGGCTTTCGATTTCTTAGACATTCACAACTCCGCAAGGCCAAGCACGTTTGTCGTTGCTCCAGCCTCGTTCAACGGGCGCCTTCTACCGAAGCATCGGCCGTACGCCGGAGTTAAACTCCGGAAGAACGCAGTTGTTTTCAGGGGACAGTGTCGAGCGATGGCGCCCGGAGCTTTCGGAAACGTTCCTGACTTCGCATGGATTTCGGGATTTATGTATTGAGCTGTCAGAGCTTTCCTTGGCCTTATATGTCGATGGCGGACACCAATATCAAGGGATCCGCCGTCGCCGGCGGATTCTAGTCATATCATCTGTTCCAAGGCAAAGCCGCCGCGTCTGCAGGTTGTGCCAGGGTGTCGCGTTCACTCACGAGCACTGCGGCACCATCTTCCCCATCGTTACGGAGACGTGAGATGGCAGTTCGCATCCCCCGGAGGCTCAAGTCCACTGTCAACGTGTGACAGAATTGGAAAATCGCCCCCACTTCCAAACGCCTCAAAGAAGCGTTAGGGGCTGTGCATGCCGCGCGACTTGTTCCACCTGCTGCGAGAGCATTGTTCCATCCGGGTGCACGCTGAAAAATTCTCCGCGAAAGCTGGGTGCGATGCCTCGTACGAGCCAAGTCGTGAAAGCTGGTACCTGTTTGCAGTACCAGCCAACCGAAGCAGGACAACTCCTCGGATCGCCGCCGTCTCCTAGACTGCCAAGGTGAACTCAACAGTGCCGTTACGGCGGCACGAGTTCGAAGTGTGAGCGATCCATGTCCTTGAAGCCGTGGAAATGGCCACCCCAGCGGATTGCCACCGACTTGGCCGCAGCAGCCTTCCTGATCGCGGCGGCAATCCGGCTCTGGGTCATAGGGTCAAAGTGGACGCGGCCCTCCTGATCGAGCGGCCACAAGTCCACTGCCCTGCCCGACCGGTGCGGGCTGGCCAGCGTCCTGGACCAGCCCCAGGCAACTGCCTGACGTTGCAGGCTGCCGTCGCGCCGACCGGAGCCAATCACAACTCGCAGGCTAGGGTTGTCGGCCTGGGCCTTGCGCACCACCCCGGCAAGCGCTGGGTGGAGGGTTCTGAGATTAGCCTCATGGTTTCGTACCGGGTCTGGGTTCCATGTGTGGAACATCGCGAGCTGATCCCGCCCGAACTCGTCCCGGGCGGGGATCCTGGCATAGACACCATCAGGTCCTTCTGATAGGCCATCAGAACCATTCAGCCGTGTTTCTGAGCCGCTGCCGCCTCCAGCGTGAGCACCGGTACGAAGCACACATCCCAGGAGTGCGGCAGCAAGGATCCCGCAACGCAGAAAAGGCAGGTTTCGAAGCATGGCGATCTGAACGGTCGCAGGCGAGTGGCGCTAAAGGAAGGCGGAATGGTTGAGTCCTTTCACCCACGGCAGAATGCAGTCCGCTCATTGCCAAGTGGCAGTCGATGAGGCAGGCCAGCCGCTTGCTGTCAGTGAGCACCGGACTCATCCAAGCGGAGTGGGCCCGTAAGCCTTCTGGTTGTTTGACCCTGCAGGACTTCAGCCGCAGATTGGGCACTCTGGAATGAGGTGGAACGATGCCCGTGAATCGTGCGATGCTGAGACAAGCCCTGAGCGAACTCGTGAGGCTGAAGGGCGGCGCGGAGAACCCAACGCGCTTCCTCGCCATGCTCTACAGCTCAGCCCTGACCGAGTGGGCGGGTGAACTCGGTGTCGACCAGCAGAAACTCAACAGGCTGGTTCACGTCAGGGAAACGGATTCGGATCGGCGCCTCCACTAGGGTGACAACCGCATCAGGATAGCCATCGCGGGTCCTCTCGATCCGGCAACCGCAGCGCTTCTTATCCCAAGTTGTTCCGTCCTCGACGGCCGAGGTGTGAAACTGAGCCTTGCCCCTCAGGAATAGAGGCGGCCATGGTCCGGCTTAAAGCCAAGGTTCTCGGGTTGTGCGGGCGGGGGCTTGCTCTTCTCCTTGCCCTTCCGGCGCATGCAGACCCGTTCTTCGTCCGGGTCTACGGAAGAACCTACAAGGTTGATCCCCGCTATCCGGCTGAAGAGCCGAAAGGTCCGCCGCCCCAGGAGGCCCTCATGGCTCTGCCCGCCGATCTCGTGGCGGGGCCCGGCTTCCGCCCCTCACACGAGCAGGTCCTGGCCGAAGTGGAGGAACGGCTCTGGATCGCAAAGAGCCAGCTCGATGATGCATTGGACAAGGCAGCCACGTCCCGGGACGGGCAGAACATGGGAGACGGCACGAGAACACTCAAGCCGGATCTCACCGGATCACTCGCGGCCGGAACAGCGCAGGGCCGCCCACCGGAGCTGCAGACGCCCTACGACCGTTACCGGGCCCTGAACCTCCTCGCGCGGGAGCTGCGGCGTTCCCTCGACCTGCCCGTGAAGACGCCCGACGCGGGTTTCTCCCGGCCGAAACTGTCGCCCGAAACCGAAGCCAGCTACCGCGCCCTCGGCTTTGATCCTCTGGACGCGTACTACGCCTTCCGGCGGGTCAAGGCCGCGTTCCGTTCCGGCGACGTCAAACTCCTCGCCCAGGTCGCCCACTATCCCTTGACGGTGACAGGAAAGGTGAGGCGGACCATCCGCAACCGCGACCAACTGATCGCAGCAAAGGGAACCATCATGGATGTTCGCGTTCGGGAGGCCGTGGCGAAATCTACGTTCGAGACAGTGTTCGTACGGGACAAGGGCATGATGCTTGGAGAGGGCAAGGCCTGGATCAGCCGTGACACGGCAGGCTTTGGGCTGGGGGCGATTTCCCTGGAGGAATGATCAATTCGAACTCCTCAGGCCGGTAGGGACAGATTGGATCGGAGCATGTTGCTGAGTGCCAACCGCGGCAGCGCTTATGATGCTTCTATCGCGTCTTGCTGCTTCACGACGGTGCCTTCGATCGCGACCAGGAGCAGTTTACTGTGGGATGTCCCACAGTCCCTCGTACAGCCGTAACCACCGTGCACGAGCATATGACCTATGGAGTACCCGATGACGAGAGATCAACTCGCTGAACGGCTCGCCCGCCTCGATCCCGGTGCGAGCCTGACGGTTGAGGAGGGCGCGCTCGCGCCCCTGTTCGGAGCCGAACAGCTGACAGCCGATGTGATCCAGGCGATCGAGGCGTTTGCGCTCGAGCACCGCTGCAGGTTCTCGCTTCTTAATCACGACCGCGCTATTCCCTGCTTCGAGAAGGACGATCTCTTCTGATTGCCGCACCCACCCAAGTTCGAACCAAGCTTGGCTTAAGAGGTGCCGATTGCCGGGACAATTACGACATCAGCAGGGCTAGCCCGTCAGACATGAACGTTGCCGAAGGCCAGTTCGCCCTCCCCTTTCGAACGGCGCAGTGAGGCATAGAGGATCCAGCCATAGAAGAGGGTCACCGAGGCGATCACCGCCCAGCCGGGCACCGGCCCGACCGCGGCGTTGCGGACCCACTCGCTGATCGAGCCGACAAGGTGCGCCTCGGTGGCACTCTCCTGCATCCGGATGAAGGTCGTCTTAACCAGCCAAGCAAACAGCAGGATCAGAAACATCCAGCAGTAGTTGCGGCGCAAGCGACGTGAGATCGCCTGGTTCTGGCTGATCAGGAACAGGGGGCGCCTGAGATCGTCGCCCAGTTTGTGGATCCAGTCATCCGTCGTGCCGTCTTCGGGTGAGAAGATCTGGGCATAATAGTTGCGCTCCATCCGGCGTACGCGATTGCGGTAGACATCGAAGAAGCGGTAGCGGCGCGCCTCGATTACCAACAGCAGTAGGACCAGCACCATGGCAAAGAGCAGCACGCCATGGTGTGCGGTTGGCGTCGAGAGTGAGACTGATAGCATGGCCGCCACCACCGTGATGGCCCAGTTCGTGGTGCGGTCGATTCGGTCACGCCAGCCGGCCATGCGGGCGATCTCGGCCCGATGATAGTGCGCCATGACATTGATGAACTCGGTCGAGGTGGTGGGGAAGGCCGGGATGGGAATAGCAGGGCGCAGCGGCCGCACGCTGTTCTGGTCGTTCGTCGACAACATGATGTCCCTCCTGCACGACATTCGGGCACAATCAGCCACGCCGAGGGCTGTTCCGTCGGGACCTCGCGGCGGCAGTGGCACTCTAGCATCGAATGATGAGATCCCCAGACCCGTCGCTTACTCTCTCCTGCCCGGCCGCAGCCACTGTGTCGGGTACCTTCCGCCTACAGAAAGGTCTCGTCTGACACGTCTCCCGCGATGCATGACCTGATCTCCTACTCGTCCGGCATAGAAGAGATCTCGGCCTCGTCATCGATCGCATCTGAATTCCAGCCCTCGATTGGGGTATTCTCTATCAGGGGCTTGGCGGTCTCGACGTCGACCGGCTCCTGATCCACGATGGCCGATGCCTCGTTCATGTCCTCACGGTACGAAGAGCGCGACCAAGGTGGCCCGTAGCTGCTCAGCGTTTTCTCCGTCGCGCCTCCCGCGATGGCTCGGGTGTCCAGATCCATTCGTTCGTCGGCAGGATTCATCGTAACCTCCAGGGTTGGGCAGAGAGGACGCTGGTCCGGACCACTCGGCACCTGCCCCTTATCAGTGCGCCATCAGGACCGGCAGCTTGGCATGGGCAAGCACGTGGCTCGTCGCGCCCCCGAAGATCATCTGTCTGAGCCGGCTTTGCGTGTAGGCACCTTTGACGAGCAGATCCGCATGCAAGGCCGCGGCGTATTCTAGGATCGCCTCGCCGGAGGAGCGGAACTTCAGGCTGCGGGTTGCCACCTCGGCCCTGATGCCGTGTCGTTCAAGGCGACGGGCCAGATCCTCACCCGACGGGCCGTCTACACTCCAGCCCTCCAATGTCAGGACAATCACATTCGAGGCCTGTGCAAGAATGGGCATCCCGAGCGCCACCGCGCGAGCCGTTTCCGTACTCCCGTTCCAGGCGATCACGACCGTGTCGCCGGTGAAGCTCGGAGAGGAGGGCGGAACCAGCAGAACCGGGCGGCCACTCTCGAACAACGCCGCTTCGACCGTTGCCAGTCGCGGCGGTGCATCGGCCGGCCCGGGCCGGCCGAGCACAATGAGATCGAACACCCGGCCGAAGCTGCCAACATGGCTGTCCCCGTACAGTTGACGGCCGGTCCAGGCGCAGGACACGCCGTTCGGCGCCTCTGCCTGCCGTGGGATTCCACAGGTGAGCATAAAGGTCTCGAACAGTTCACGGGAGCGCTCCACCAGATCCCGCTGCTCCGGCTCGCTCAGAATGGTCCAGCCGGTGGGAACATCAAAGGCAATCATGTCGGGAATATCGGGACCGAGGGCCAGCCCCTCCACGTGACTGCCGAACCGGTTGGCGACCGACACGGCAGCATCCAGGACTGCGCGGATGAAGGCATGCTGCTCGACCGGCACCAGAATGGATTTCATGGTGAGCCCTCCGTCGCATGTGGTGCACCATGACAGAGATCATACTCCCGAAGCCGACATCCGGCACGCCTCCAGGTCGCGAATCCGACCGTCTAGGGGCCGCGCTCCACCAATCAGGAGTGAGAGATTTCTATTACCCTGGGGCAGGGCTGGCTGCCATGTGCAAGCACCTGCCTCTGGTGCCGCTCGCGATGCTGATAGGGCTGGTGGCTACGCCGTTCATCAGGTTGGTGTTTTCCACGCTCCTGACGCGCCGGGCTCATCCTCCTGGTCGTCGTCGTCTCCGACGTCGTCCTGGCCCTCCGGCTCGTCATCATCGAGCAGCCCCTCGTCCTCGTCATCGAGGATGGCCTGGATCTGCGCGATCCGTGCGTCGGCCCCCACTGCCTGCTCGTCGGCCGGTCGGGCACGGCCGGTGTCGAGCGGCGCCAGCGCGAGGACAGCGGCTCCCATGAGCCAGACCATGATCAGCTTGTGCATGTGACCTCCTGACGGGAAAGCCTGTGGATCAGGACTGAGGAATGGGACGGATTCGTGGTAGAGCGCCGGCGTCATCGGCTGCGTCCGTCGCTGACGCATGCCTGTCACAGACACAGTCCGTCGGTGACGGAGCCTGTCACCGACGCACCGCAGCTAAAGGAAAGGGGCACGAACCTTGAGGTCTGAGGATGAGTACGACCGGCTCCTGGGCGGGCTGAGCGAGGCGCTCGCGCAACCGGAACCAAACATCGCTCCCGATCCATGTCCTCATCCTCGCCCTCTCCTTCCCCGGCTGGTGCCGGCCCGGCTCGATGTGGCGGCGATCCGCAGGCGGACCGGTCTGGCGCAGCCGGCGTTTGCGCGCCGGATCGGCGTCTCGCTGGCCACCCTGCGCAACTGGGAGCAAGGTCATCGCTCCCCC
>JAFAAP010000048.1 GCA_023426505.1 Pseudomonadota bacterium | reverse complement strand
TCCATCGGCTCGGTGGTTCCGGAGCGTGCACCAATCAACCGCTCCACCCGCCCAGATCACAGGTGTCAGGAGAATGCCAATTCCGACGGCAGACAACCCACTAGCTTGTAGCAACCGTCAAGGACGAAATAGGAATCAAGACACAGCCCTCGCCAGGCCGAGGCGCCTCCATTGCCCACCACTCCGCACGAGGCGGAACGGACTTTACTCGGCGGCCGGGGCCGCAGCGGCGGGACGGGAGCCTCGAACGGGACCGCCGCGGCCGGGGCGGGCGGGGCGCTTCGGGGCTGCGATCAGGCCCTCGCGGATGGCCTGCTTGCGGGCGAGCTTGCGGGCGCGGCGGACGGCTTCCGCCTTCTCGCGGGTCTTCTTCTCGGACGGCTTCTCGTAGGCGCGCCGCGCCTTCATCTCGCGGAAGATGCCCTCGCGCTGCATCTTCTTCTTGAGCGCGCGAAGAGCCTGGTCGACGTTGTTCTCTCTGACGAAAACCTGCACGGGATGTCCTTTCTGGCTGATGGGGAGTTTCGGCTCGCCGCGCTGTTCGGCGGCGAACCTCGGGAAATGCACGGGAACTGCGTTCACGGAGCCTCTCAGGTGGCCCTGATCTCGCTCTCTCGGACCGCTCTTTCGACCGTGCCGGACTTGATCCGGTAAGAGGGCTCGCCGGTCTCGTCGGCGGGCATGAGCCGCACGACCTCGTAGATGTCGCCGGCGTTCATCCGGGCTTCGGAATAGGCGACTTGCTTCATCCGGACCATCTGCCGGACCTTGAACTTGTGAGACATCGGTCAATCTCCTTGGCGTTTGCGGGACCAGACGGAATGCCGAGCTCGGAACATGCCTGATCGGCATGGCGCTTCGTTTTGCCCGTCGACCCGACGGCACCGGACGATCACCGGATACGCCGGATGCTGGTGATCTTGCCTCTGGGCAGCGTGCCTTGCTCCTGCTGGGCGCGCGCGATCAGGTCGACGGCCCGGGTGTCGCCCGCCTGAACGGGATTGTCGACCCAGAGATAGGCTGTACGGGCATCGTCATAGCTCACGAGGAACATCACCGATCGTGCCGGAGCGGCTTTTCGAAACGTGTACATTGCGTCCTCGCCGGTTCGCCATCCGTCGATGGCAGTCTGAAAAGAAAAAGCCGCCCCACCCGGGAGCGGCTTCGCATCGAGCGCTTACGTTACGCGCCCAATTCTTTAGACCGTCTGGATGTTGTTGACGGCGATCTTGCCGCTGCGGCGATCCTCGGCGGTGTCGAAGGAGACCTTCTGGCCTTCGCGGAGGCCGCGGATGCCGGCGCGCTCGAGAGCCGTGGCGTGGACGAACACGTCCTTGTCGCCGTTGTCCGGCTGGATGAAGCCGAAGCCCTTTTGGTCGTTGTAGAATTTCACGGTGCCCGTGTTCATGGGAGTAGTCCTTGTCTTTGCATCAGTGCACGTGAGGGCGAAGGCGCGCATAAAGCGCGACCGCATCCTCGGTTCGTCGATGTTTGGGAAGAGCGTCTGAACGTGCGCCTGGCGTGCCAAGGCGTAACGGCCCGATTGTCCGGCCAAATGTCGATGAAGGTGATGTAAGCCCTGAAAAAGGCAAAGACAAGGCCGAATGAGCCAAAAACTTTCCCACGACCTGAAAATCCCGAGCGAAAACAACAAAAATTCCACTTGAAGTTCGGAGAAAAAACCACCCGAAATTCATCCGGGAACGCGGTTTTATTTTCGCTTTTGCAGTTTTATCCTTGTAATGTCGGGTCACTTCAGCCATATTGCATTCAGCCAACCGATATGTTCGGCCTGCTCCAGCACAGCTCCTGATCGAGCGCCGAGCCTGCTCTCCGCACCTTGAAAGTTCGCTTGCCGTGGAGCCCCGCGGCGCATTCGTCGTTTGCTCCGCGTTCGACGACCTTAACAACAAACAACAGCCGTGCGGTCCGGGACCGAAGCCGCTGAAGGACATCATGCAAACCATCACTCAGAAGAAGCCGGCAAAGATGCTGCTGCAGCCTTTGCCCAAGAAGCCGTCGCGAAATGCTCCCACGCCGTGGCAGCCGCTGGCGAGCGGCCTGACCCGCGAGGAAATCCGCGCGATCATCCTCGATCAGATCGGCTAGCCGGTCGCAAGCCGGAGGCGCACCCGACGTGCGCCGCCCGGCAACGCAAGATCCTCGAGACGCCGGACCGGCCCTTAGGGCAAGCCGGCCTCGGGGCACCATTCCCGGATACGGCAGTCGAGAGATCGCTCAGCCCTTGGCCACCGACGCCGACGGCAATCTCCTGCCTCCCCTCCCCTGAAATCCTCGGCCCTCCGGGCCGCCATAGGTGATCGACGGTAAGGCGTCGCGCTGCGTCCGCCTGTCCCGTCCGGGGCGCTCGCCGCCGGGCCCGTGCCGTGCCATAAGGCCGCCGCAACCCCCTCAGGCACAAAGCCCATGATTCGCGTCGAGAACGTCAGCAAGCAGAACAGCCATCGCATCCTCTTCCTCGAGGCCTCCGCCACTCTCCAGAAGGAAGAGAAGATCGGCCTCGTGGGTCCCAACGGCGCCGGCAAGACCACCCTGTTCCGGATGATCACCCGAGACGAGCAGCCGGACGAGGGCCAGGTCTCGGTCGATCGCGGCGTCACCATCGGGTATTTCAGCCAGGACGTCGGCGAGATGGAAGGCCGCAGCGCGGTGGCCGAGGTGATGGGCGGGGCGGGCCCCGTGAGCGAGGTGGCGGCCGAGCTGCGCACGCTTGAGGCCGCCATGGTCGATCCCGACAAGGCCGACGAGCTCGACCGGATCATTGAGCGCTACGGCGAGGTTCAGGCGCGATACGAGGAGCTCGACGGCTATTCCCTCGACGGCCGGGCGCGCGAGGTGCTCGCGGGCCTCGGCTTCAGCCAGGAGATGATGGACGGCGACGTGGGCGCCCTCTCCGGCGGCTGGAAGATGCGCGTGGCGCTCGCCCGCATCCTGCTTATGCGCCCGGACGTCATGCTGCTCGACGAGCCGAGCAACCACCTAGATCTGGAGAGCCTGATCTGGCTGGAATCGTTCCTGAAGGGCTATGACGGCGCGCTGCTCATGACCTCGCACGACCGCGCCTTCATGAACCGCATCGTCAACAAGATCATCGAGATCGACGGCGGCACGCTCACGACCTATTCGGGCGACTACGAGTTCTACGAGCAGCAGCGCGCGCTCAACGAGAAGCAGCAGCAGGCGCAGTTCGAGCGGCAGCAGGCGATGCTCGCCAAGGAGATCAAGTTCATCGAACGCTTCAAGGCGCGCGCCTCGCACGCCGCCCAGGTGCAGAGCCGGGTGAAGAAGCTCGAGAAGATCGACCGCGTCGAACCGCCCCGGCGCCGTCAGTCGGTGGCGTTCGAGTTCCAGCCCGCGCCGCGCTCGGGCGAGGACGTGGTCAGCCTGAAGAAGGTCAACAAGCGCTATGGCAGCCGCAGCATCTACGAGGGCCTGGACTTCGCGGTGCGCCGGAAGGAGCGCTGGTGCGTCATGGGCATCAACGGCGCCGGAAAGTCGACGCTGCTGAAGCTGGTGGCGGGCGCCACGGAGCCCGACGACGGCACGGTGGCGGTCGGCGGCAGCGTGAAGATGGGTTACTTTGCCCAGCACGCCATGGAGATGCTCGACGGCGACCGCACCGTGTTCCAGTGGCTGGAGGACGCGTTCCCGCAGGCGGGCCAGGGCTCCCTGCGCACGCTCGCCGGGTGCTTCGGGTTCTCGGGCGACGACGCGGAGAAGAAGTGCCGCGTGCTGTCCGGCGGCGAGAAGGCGCGGCTCGTGATGGCCCGGATGCTCTACGACCCGCCGAACTTCCTCGTGCTCGACGAGCCGACGAACCACCTGGACATGGCCACGAAGGAGATGCTGATCGAGGCGCTCTCGCGCTACGAGGGCACCATGCTCTTCGTCTCGCACGACCGCCACTTCCTGGCGGCCCTGTCGAACCGCGTCCTCGAGCTCACGCCCGACGGCATCCATCAATATGGCGGCGGCTACACCGAGTACGTCGCGCGCACGGGCCAGGAGGCTCCGGGGCTGCGCAACTGAGGCGTCACGCGCGCCCGCGGGCGCTCTTCTCCGGCCGCACCCGGTGCTCGACGAAGTTGCGGATCTCGCGGGTCCGCCGCACCGGATCGAGCACCTCCGCGTCGACCCCGTGACGCCAGGCCAGGGCGAAGTCGTCGGGCCTGTCGTGCAGGCGCTTCAGGTCGGACGCATAAGCGCTGGCCTCCTCAGGCGTCCGGCAGAAGCCCTCGTCGACGAGGATCCCGGTCCGCCGCCCGAGGATGACGGCGAGTTCGCCGAGGCTGAACTCGGGATGGTACTGCACCCCCCAGAACACGCCGCCGTCGTGGCGGATCTCCGCCGCCTGCACGGCCGAGACCGCATTGGTGGAGAGGATCGTGGTGTCGCCGGGCGTGACAGTCACCATGTCGAGGTGGATGGCCGGCGCATCGTAGGCGCCGGGGCGGCCCTCCAGCATCGGGTGCACGCGGCCGGCCTCCGTCGGCGTGAGTCGACGCGCGAAGCCGACCTCGCGTCCGAGCGGGTTCGGCCGGACGTCCCCGTCCGCCGCGACCGCCGCCACCTGCAGGCCCCAGCAGGACCCGAAGGACGGGGTGCCGGAGGCGTAGACCGCCCGCATGAGGTCGATCTGGCGCAGGATCTCAGGCGTGCGGTCGTAGATGTTGAGGTGTGAGCCCGTCAGCACGATGCCGTCATAGGATTCGAGCCCGGCCGCATCCGGCAGGTTGGCGCCCTCGTCGGCCGGGAAGGCGAGGTCGCAGACCGCGTCGGCGGCGATGTCCTGGAGCACCGCCGCATAGGACTCGGACGGCATGAGACCATAGCCGTCCTTGTGGGCCTGCCTTGCACCACGCGTATTGCCCTCGACCACCAGGAACCTTAAGGCCATAGCTTTCCCCGCCTCTGCTCGGCGCCGGTTTACCCGAACCGCGGCCGGCGGCAAGCGCTGTGAGGTCTGCGCCCCATGAAAATCGTGCAATCGCTCTGGAGGGCGCTGTTCGGTCAGGCCTACCTGCTGCTCAGCCTCACGGCCCTGTTCTGGGGCGGGAACGCCATCGCCGGGCGCCTCGCGGTCGGGGAGATCTCGCCCATGGCGCTCACCGCCATGCGCTGGGTGATCGTGGTTGCGGTCATGGCGCCCCTGACCGGCGGCCAGCTCGTGGCCGAATGGCCCGTCCTGAAGGAGAAGTGGCTCAGCACGGCGCTCATGGGCGTCTTCGGCTTCACGGCCTTCAACGGGCTCTTCTACGTGGCGGCCCACCACACCAGCGCCGTCAACCTCACGATCTTCCAGGGCTCCATCCCGGTGCTCGTCCTGATCGGCATGGTCCTGCTCTTCGGCGTGCGGGTCGTGCCCCTGCAGGTGCTCGGCATGGTCGTGACCCTGCTCGGCGTCGTGCTCGTGTCGGTCAAGGGAAGCTGGGAGGTCCTGCGCTCGCTGGCGCTCAACATCGGCGACGTGTGGACGCTGATCGCCTGCGTGTTCTACGCCGGCTATACCCTCGCCTTGCGCCGGCGCCCCGCGGTCTCGGGGCTCGTCTTCTTCACGGCGCTCGCGATCGTCGCTTTCCTGTCGTCGATCCCCCTGCTCGCCTTCGAGATCGCGACCGGGACCGTGCAATGGCCGACCCCGAAGGGCTGGCTCGTCCTGCTCTATGTAGGCCTCCTGCCCTCGCTCGTGGCGCAGATCTTCTTCATCCGCGGCGTCGAGCTGATCGGGCCAGCGCGGGCGGGGCTGTTCGTGAACCTCGTGCCGGTCTTCGGCGCGCTGCTGGCCGTGGTCCTGCTCGGCGAGCCCTTCGCGTTCTATCACGCCCTCGGGCTGGGCCTCGTGCTCGGCGGCATCTGGCTGGCGGAGCGGAAGCGTTAGTCCGCGAACACCACCGTCTTCGAGCCGTTCAGGATGATGCGGTCCTCGAGGTGGTGCCGCACCGCGCGGGCGAGCACCCGGCGCTCGATGTCGCGGCCCTTGCGCACGAGGTCGTCGGGGGTATCCCGGTGGGTGATCGGCTCCACGTCCTGCGCGATGATCGGCCCCTCGTCGAGGTCGGAGGTCACGTAATGCGCCGTCGCGCCGATGAGCTTGACGCCGCGCGCATGGGCCTGGTGGTAGGGCTTGGCGCCCTTGAAGCCCGGCAGGAACGAGTGGTGGATGTTGATGCAGCGCCCCGCGAGCTTCGCGGTGAGCCCGTCCGACAGCACCTGCATGTAGCGGGCGAGCACCACGAGCTCGGCGCTCGAGTCGCGGATGAGCTCCCAGACCTTCGCCTCCTGCTCAAGCTTGGTGTCGCGCGTCACGGGCAGATGGTGAAAGGGAATGTCGCCGAGGCCCACATGGCCGTAGGTCTCGGCCGGATGGTTGGCGATGACGCCGACGGGCTCGAAGGCGAGTTCGCCGATGCGCCAGCGGTAGAGGAGATCGGCCAGGCAATGGTCGAACTTGGAGACCATCAGCATGACCCGGCGCGGCGTGCCGGGATCGCTTAAGGTCCAGACCATGCCGAAGCGGTCCGCGAGCGGCAGGAAATCGCGCTTGAGGTCGTCGAGCGCGACCTCGCCGGCGACGGGATCGAACACGACGCGCATGAAGAAGCGATCCGTCTGCGTGTCGTCGTATTGCTGGGCGTCGAGGATGTTGAGGCCCGCCTGCGACAGGTGGCCCGCCACCGCGGCGACGATCCCCGGGCGGTTCGCGCAGGCGAGCGTCAGGACGAAGCGCTGCGAGGGAGCTGACGGCATAGCGGGCCTCTCTGCCACTAGAAGCGCACGGCGCGGGCGCGCTTGACCTGCGGGATCTCCTCGATCTTGCGCAGGAGATCGTCCGTCACCGGCTCGTCGACCGACACGAAGCAGATCGCGTCGCCGCCGGGCTTGTCGCGGCCGAGCGCGAAGGTCGCGACGTTCACGCCCGACTCGCCGAGCAGGGTGCCGAAGCGGCCGATGAAGCCCGGCTTGTCGTCGTTGCGGACGTAGATCATGTTCGGGGCGAACTCGGCATCGACCGCGATGTCGCGGATCTCGGTGACGCGCGGCTTGCCGTCCTGGAATACGGTGCCGCCGGCGTGGCGCGACATGTCCTCGGCGTCGACCACGATGCGGATGAAGCTCTCGTAATCGCGCGCGGCGCGCTCGCGCTTGACCTCCTCCACCGTGATGCCGCGCTCGCGGGCGACGACCGGCGCCGACACCATGTTGATGTCCTGCAGGAAGGGACGCAGCACGCCGGTGACGGCCGCCGAGGTGAGCGCGCGGGTGTTCATCTCCGCGACATCGCCCTCGTACTCGATCCGGATGCCCTTGATCGGCGCCTCGGTAAGCTGGCCGAGGAAGGAGCCGAGCTTGTCGGCGAGCGCCACGAACGGCTTCAGGCGCGGGGCCTCCTCCGCGGTGATCGACGGGAAGTTTACGGCGTTCTGGATCGCGCCCTGGAGCAGGTAGTCGGACATCTGCTCGGCGACCTGGAGCGCCACGTTCTCCTGCGCCTCCGAGGTCGAGGCGCCGAGATGCGGCGTGCAGACCACGTTCGGATGGCCGAAGAGCGGGTTCGCGGTCGCGGGCTCCTCGCTGAACACGTCGAAGGCGGCACCGGCCACGTGGCCGGAATCGAGCGCCGCGCGCAGGGCGTTCTCGTCCACCAGGCCGCCGCGGGCGCAGTTGATGATGTGCACGCCCTTCCTGGTCTTGGCGATGTTCTCCGCCGACAGGATGTTCTTCGTCTTCTCCGTCATCGGCACATGGAGCGTGATGACGTCGGCGCGGCGCAGGAGCTCGTCGAGCTCCACCTTTTCGACGCCGATCTCGATGGCGCGCTCCGGCGACAGGAAGGGATCGTAGGCGATGACCTTCATGCGCAGCCCGACGCCGCGATCGGCCACGATGGAGCCGATGTTGCCGCAGCCGATGACACCGAGCACCTTGGCCGTCAGCTCGACGCCCATGAAGCGGTTCTTCTCCCACTTGCCGGCTTGCGTCGAGGCGTCGGCCTGCGGGATCTGGCGGGCGAGCGCGAACATCATGGCGATGGCGTGCTCGGCGGTCGTGATCGAATTGCCGAAGGGCGTGTTCATCACGATGATGCCCTTGGCGGTGGCGGCCGGGATCTCGACGTTGTCGACGCCGATGCCGGCGCGGCCGATCACCTTCAGGTTCTGGGCCTGCTCGAGGATCTTGGCCGTTACCTTAGTGGCGGACCGGATCGCGAGGCCGTCATACTGGCCGATGACGGCGGCGAGCTTGTCCTTGTCCTTGCCGAGGTCCGGCTGGAAGTCGACCTCGATGCCGCGATCCTTGAAGATCTGCACGGCGGCGGGCGAAAGGGCGTCCGAAATGAGTACGCGGGGAGCGGGCATGGTTGCACCTCTGATGTCCCTCTCCCCTCTGCGGGAGAGGGTGGCCTCGCGCAGCGAGGTCGGGAGAGGGGGTGTGATTTGGTTGGAGCTTCAACAAGAGGGGCAATAGCGAACCGGGTTCGGCCCCTCTCCCGGCCGGCATTCGCCGGCCACCCTCTCCCGCAGAGGGGAGAGGGCAATGCGGATCAAGCCGCTTTCGCGAGCTTCGCCTTCTCCTGCGCGAAGGCCCAGTCGAGCCACGGCGTCAGGGCCTGGAGGTCGGACTGCTCGACGGTCGCGCCGCACCAGATGCGCAGGCCGGGAGGCGCATCGCGATAGGCGCCGATGTCGAGGGCCACATTCTCCTTCTCCAGCGCGGCCGTGATGCCCTTGGCGACTTGCGCCACAGCCTCGGGACCGCGGGCGACCACGTCCGGATCGGCGACCACGAGGCACACGCTGGTGTTGGAGGCGGTGGCCGGGTCCTGGGCGAGGTTGGCGATCCACGGGGTCTTGGCGACCCAGTCGAGGACGACCTTGGCGTTGGCGTCGGCCTTGGCCACGAGGGCGCTCAGGCCGCCGATGGACTTCGCCCATTCGAGCGCGTCGATGTAGTCCTCGACCGCCAGCATGGACGGGGTGTTGATGGTCTCGCCCTGGAAGATGCCCTCGATGAGCTTGCCGCCTTTGGTCATGCGGAAGATCTTCGGCAGCGGCCAGTTCGGCTTGTAGGTCTCGAGGCGCTCCACCGCGCGGGGCGACAGGATGAGCATGCCGTGCGCGGCCTCGCCGCCGAGCACCTTCTGCCAGGAGAAGGTGACCACATCGAGCTTGGAGAAGTCGAGCTTCTGGGCGAAGGCCGCCGAGGTGGCGTCGCAGATGGTCAGGCCTTCGCGGTCGGCCGCGATCCAGTCGGCGTTCGGCACGCGCACGCCGGAGGTGGTGCCGTTCCAGGTGAAGACCACGTCGCGGTTCTTGGTATCGACCTGGGTCAGGTCGGGCAGCTCGCCGTAAGGTGCGGTGATGACCCGGGTGTCGTCGAGCTTGAGCTGCTTGACCACGTCGGTGACCCAGCCCTCGCCGAAGCTCTCCCACGCGAGCATGTCGACCGGACGGGCGCCGAGCATCGACCACAGGGCCATCTCGACCGCGCCGGTGTCCGAGGCGGGCACGATGCCGATCCGGTAATCCGCCGGGACCTCGAGCACCTCGCGGGTGAGGTCGATCGCCAGCCTCAGGCGCGCCTTGCCGAGCTTCGCGCGATGCGAGCGCCCCAGGGAATCGGTTTTGAGATTTTGCAGGGACCATCCGGGGCGCTTCGCGCAGGGGCCGGACGAAAAGAAAGGCGCGCGAGGGCGCGCGGCGGGCATATCTGTCATGTTAGTCCATCCTTCCAGATGGGCGCCCCTCGGTGGGGAGGGGTCTCCCGCCGACCGGTATGCCCGAGGAACCGGAGGCGGTCAAGATGACTTCCCCTTGGGCACGATGACTTCGTCGTAATCACCGTTGTCCGAAGTATCCGCGGCAGATTACGAAATCGTAATACAAAACATCGTGTTCCTTGCAGTATGGTCCGTGCGCCTGGTCTATATTGTGCTAGGAAACCTCCGGAATTTTGTAGGGCTTCAAGGAGCGAGCATGCGTGTGTCTGGTCAGCTTGCCGTCATTGCCGTGCTGGGGGCAGCAGGGTTCGGCGGCTGGTACGCTTATCAAGGCGGTTACCTGGCGAAGGCACCGGTGGTCGGCTCCTATTTCGCCCAGCCGTCCGCCAAGTCTGCGGGCCCGGCGCGCGGACGCGGTCCTTCAGGTCCGGCGACGGTCGAGGTCGATACGGTGAAGACGGGCCGGATCGTGGAGACCCGCGATGCGGTCGGCACGGTGCGGGCCTTCGAATCGATCACCGTGACGGCGAAGACCGCAGGCCTGATCACCGAGATCGGGTTCGAGGAAGGCCAAAAGGTCAAGGCGGGCGACACCCTCGTGCAGCTCGACGCCGCTGAGCGCAAGGCCGAGATCGAGCAGGCCATCGCCGAGGCCAACCGGGCCGTGGCGTTGAGAAACGAGGTCGCGATCAAGCTGGAGCGCGCGCAGGCCCTGAGCCGCACCGGCGCCGGCACGACCGCCCAGGTGGAAGACCTGACGGCCCAGATGAAGTCGCTTGAAGGTTCGATCGCATCCGCCCAGGCCCAGCGCCGGGGCGCCGAGGCGCGCCTCGAGGAGCTCACCATCCGGGCCCCATTCGCCGGCCGGGTCGGCACCCGCTCGGTCTCGCTCGGCGCGTACATCTCCCCCGGCACCCGGATCACGTCCCTCGACGACCTCTCGAAGGTCAGGCTCGACTTCGCGGTGCCCGAGAACCTGCTCGGCCGCCTCAAGCCCGGCCAGGTGGTGAACGCCAGCTCGGCGGCCTACCAGGGCCGGCGCTTCCAGGGCACGGTCGCTACCATCGATCCGCGCGTCGATGTCGCGACCCGGACCGTCAAGCTGACGGCCGAGTTCCCGAACCCGGACGAGGCGCTCAAGCCCGGCATGTTCCTGTCGGTCGGCCTCGAGGTCACCACGAAGGACGATGCGATCCTCATTCCCGAGGAGGCCATCGTCAGCGAGGGCCTTCGCCAGCTCGTCTATCCGGTGAAGGACAGCAAGGTGGAGCGCCGCGTGATCCGCATCGGCCAGCGCCAGAATGGCAAGGTCGAGGTCGTGGAGGGCCTGCAGCCCGGCGAGACCATTGTGGTGCTCGGCGTCCAGCGCGTGCGCCCGGGAGCCGAGGTCAACGCCCGGCCGGTCGGCTCCGGCACGCCCGCGCCGCAGCCCGCGCCGGCGGCGAACCGGGAGCAGCCCTCGCGCAGTTCGCTCAACCTGCCGCAGGCCATCGGCAGCGCCGTCGCGGCCGAGCGCAACTGATACGCATTCGACCTCTCCCGTCCAGTCGGGAGAGCTTTCGTCGCCATCGACTCGAGACTGAACCATCATGCAGGTTTCCGACCTCTTCATCCGTCGTCCCGTCTTTGCCGTCGTGGTCAGCCTGCTGCTGATCGTGGGCGGGCTCGCCTCGGTCATCAACCTGCCGGTGCGCGAGTATCCGAGCGTCGACCGTCCGGTCGTGTCGGTCTCGACCATCTATCGCGGCGCCTCGAACGAGGTCATCGAGAGCCGGGTCACCGAGGTGATCGAGGGCGCGGTCGCCGGCATCGAAGGCATCGAGCAGATCCGCTCGCAGAGCCAGAACGACCGCTCGTCGGTGTCGATCGAGTTCAACGTCTCGCGCGATCCGGAGGCCGCGACCTCCGACGTGCGCGACGCGGTCTTCCGCGTGGTGGGGCGCCTGCCGGACGGCGCCGACCAGCCCGTGATCCGAAAGGTGGACAACGACGCCTCCGCCATCATGTGGATCAGCGTCACGTCGTCGACCTATGATGCGCTGGAGCTCAGCGACTTCCTCAAGCGCGTCTATGTCGATCGCCTGTCCACGGTGCCGGGGGTCGCGAATGTCTATCTCGGCGGCGAGCGACGCTATGCCATGCGCATCTGGATCGATCGTTCGGCGCTGGCCGCGCGCGGCCTGACGGTTCAGGACGTGGAGAGCGCCATCAAGCGTCAGAACGTGGAGCTGCCGGGCGGGCGCATCGAATCCGCCCAGCGCGAGTTCACCGTCAAGACGGATTCCCGCCTCTCCACGCCGCAGGACTTCGAGCAGGTCATCGTCTCGAACAAGAACGGCTATCTCGTGCGCCTCGGCGAAGTGGCCAAGATCGAGGTCGGCGCCGAGGACACCCGCTTCGAGTTCTACGAATCCGGCAAGACCGCCATCGGTCTGGGCATCGTGCGTCAATCCACGGCCAACACGCTCGCGGTGGCGGACGGCGTGCGCGAGGAGCTGGAGAATCTGAAATCCTCCCTGCCTCCCGGAACCACGGCCGAGGTCTCCTATGACGAAAGCCAGTTCATCAGCGCCTCGATCAACGGCGTGCTGAAGACCCTGATCGAGGGCCTCGTTCTGGTGATCCTGGTGATCCTGGTCTTCCTGCGCGACTGGCGCTCGACCATCGTGGCCATGGTGGCGATCCCGGTCTCCATCATCGCGGCCTTCATGGTGATGGCCTATTTCGGCGCCTCCATCAACGTGCTGACCCTGCTCGCCATCGTGCTCGCCATCGGCATCGTGGTGGACGACGCGATCGTGGAGATCGAGAACGTCCATCGCCGCATCGAGGAAGGCCAGCCGCCGCTGCTCGCCTCCTTCGACGGCGCGCGCGAGATCGGCTTCGCGGTCATCGCGACGACCGCCACCCTCATGGCGGTGTTCGTGCCGCTCGCCTTCATGACCGGCAACACGGGCCGCCTGTTCCGCGAATTCGCCATCACGCTGGCGGCCGCGATCTTCTTCTCCGGCGTCGTGGCCCGCACCCTCACGCCGATGCTGTGCTCGAAGCTGATGGTGCCGGCCCACGGCCGCATCCAGACCATGACGGAGCCGTTCTTCAACGGCATGAACAACGTCTACCGCCGGATCCTGTCCTGGGCCTTGAAGGCGCCTCTCGTGATCCTGGCCATGGGCGTCGTCGTATCCTTCTCGGCCTATGGGCTGTTCCAGATGCTGCCGAAGGAGTTCGCCCCCACCGAGGACCGGGGCGCCATCCTCATCCGCATCGACGCGCCCGAAGGCGCGAGCCTCGACTACACCCGCGAGCGGGTGAAGGAGGTCGAGCAGCAGCTTCTGCCCTACCAGGAGCGCGGCATCGTTGCTTCGATCACGAGCCAGGTGGCTCCCGGCTTCGCAAGACCCTCGCCGGTCAATGCGGGCATGATCATCGTGCGCCTCGTCCCGTGGGAAAAGCGCACCATGAAGCAGCAGCAGCTGACCCAAGAGCTCTACGGCAAGATCACCAGCTTCCCGGGCGCCCGCGCCTTCCCGATCAATCCAGGATCGCTCGGCCAGCGCGGCACGGGCCAGCCGGTGCAGTTCGTGCTCGGCGGACCGGACTACAACACCCTGCGCGAGTGGCGCGATGTCGTGATGCAGAAGGCCCAGGAGACGGGCTACTTCATCAACATGGACTCGGACTACAAGGAGTCCCAGCCCGACATCCGCGTGCGGATCGACCGGCAGCGCGCTGCCGACATCGGGGTCTCGATCGAGGAGATCGGCCGGACGCTCGAGCTGATGTTCGGCGAGACCGAGATCTCGACCTTCGTCAACCGCGGCGAGGAATATCCGGTGATCGTCCGCGGGCGAGCCGAGGACCGCGCCTCGCCGAACGACCTCACCAACACCTTCATCCGGGCCGCGAACGGCGAGCTCGTTCCGCTCTCCTCCTTCGTGAGCCTCATCGAATCGGCCGCGCCGCAGACGCTCAACCGCTTCGACCGCCTGCGCTCGATCACCATCCAGTCGGCGCTGCGGCCGGACATCTCCATCGGCCAGGCGCTCGACACCCTCGAGCAGATCGTGCAGGACAACCTGCCGGCCGAGGCGCGCATCGGCTATACGGGGCAGTCGAAGGACTTCCGCGACTCGTCGAACGCCATCTACATCACGTTCGGCATGGCGCTGCTCGTGGTGTTCCTGGTCCTTGCGGCCCAGTTCGAGAGCTGGATCAACCCTTTCATCATCATGCTGACGGTGCCGCTCGCGGTCACCGGCGGCCTGGCGGCGCTGGCGCTCACGGGCCAGTCGCTGAACATCTACAGCCAGATCGGCATGATCCTGCTCATCGGCCTGATGACCAAGAACGGCATCCTGATCGTCGAGTTCTCGAACCAGTTGCGCGAGCGCGGCTATTCGGTGCGCGACGCGGTGATCGAGGCCTCGGTGCTGCGCCTGCGCCCGATCCTCATGACGTCGATCGCCATGATCGGCGGCGCGATCCCGCTCGCCTGGTCCACCGGCGCCGGCGCCGAGGCCCGCAACGCCATCGGGTCGGTCATCGTGGGCGGCGTCACGCTCTCGACCCTGCTCACGGTGCTCGTGGTGCCGTCGATCTACCTCCTCATCGGCGGCTACACCAAGCCGGCCACCTATGTGAGCGAGCTGATCGACAAGATGCGGGCGCAGACGGGCTTTGCTCCCCACGGCGAGAAGCACGCCCCGCCGCCGCACCCGGCGGAATAGCCACGAGGGGGCGCCGCCCCCTCTCCTGCCCGCAGGCCTGCGACATCGATCCGGTGAACTCCCGGCCAAGGGGAGCGTTGGAAGACTCCGACGCAACGCCGATGGACAGGTCGCGTGAGAGAGATCCGGAACGAGCCCTTCTCCAGCCCCACGAAGGAGACGCCGAGCACGGGCGCCCTGAAGCCGGGCAGCTTCGCGACGGTGCTGGACCGCAATATCGAGGTGCTCCGGCAGAAGCGGCAGGAGAAGGAACGGCGGGCGGGGTTCCAGGACCGTCTCGCCAATGCGATCACGCGCTTCTCCGGCAGCATGATCTTCGTCTATGTGCATGCGGCGCTGGTCGCGGCCTGGATCGCCGTCAATGTCGGCTTTGTTCCCGGGGTCGAGCCGTTCGATCCCACCTTCGTGATCCTTGCGACGGTGGCCTCGGTCGAGGCGATCTTCCTGTCGACCTTCGTGCTGATCAGCCAGAACCGGGCCGCGGCCGAGTCGGAGAAGCGGGCCGAGCTCGACCTTCAGACCAACCTCCTGTCGGAGCACGAGATCACCCGGCTCCTGTCGCTGACCATCGCCATCGCGGACCGGCTGGGCATCAAGGAAGCCCATGACCCGAGCCTCCAGGAGCTCGAGCGGCACGTGGCGCCCGAGAAGGTGCTGGACAAGCTGGCGGATGACGAGGAGGTCTGAAGGCCAGTCCTGTCGTCAGAACTCGTAGCGCGCGAGATTGACGCTCAGATGCACCTGCTGCGGCTTCAGGCCGGTCACGGAGGCGATCAGGCTCTCGGCATTCATGAGGATGTGGCCGATCGCGAGGTTGACGGGCCGGCCGAGCGGATCGGGCCGCTCCCGCTCGGCGACGGCCGTCGCGGGCTCCGCGGCAACGCCCACCTGAGGAGCCGGGCTCGTCTGCCAAAGCGCCGGGAGGCGATTCTCGAGGCTGACAATTCCTGGCACCGATCCCTCCTGGCTGATTCGCCAAGGAATTTAGTGAAGGGATGGTTAACGCTCAACCGGAAGCTTGGCTGAGGCTTGCGTGAGGGTTCACTCGAACATGTAGCGCAGGCCCACGCGGACCTCATGGGCGCCGATCTGCCCGAGCTCGGCGCCGCTGCCGAGGTTGTAATGGCGGGTCTTCACCGCGCCCAAGCCGACGAAGCGGTAGCCGACATCGAGTGTGAGGCCTGGCAGCACCTCGTAGCCGAGACCCGCCATCAGGGCCCAGGCGAAGCTGTCGTCGCTGTCGCCTGCAACCCGCTCCCAGGCGACGATCGCGCCGGTCGCGTCGGACGTGATGCGGGCGTAGCGGAACAGGGTGTTGCGCGCGACCCCGACGCCTGCGCCGAGATAGGGCGTAAGGCCGTTCCACGTCCCCAGATCCACATAGGCGTTCAGCAGGAGGGTCGAGGATTCCAGGCGCCCCCGGTCGAGGAACGAACCGCCGGCGAAAACGGGCGCCGCCGCAGCGCCCCTGAAGCGGGCGTCGAAGCGGTGGTCGAGCGTCACGTCCATGCGCAGCATCGGGCTGAAGCGGTAGCCGAGGCCGAGACCGACCAGGCCGCCGTTGGCGATGCCGTCCTGCGCGAACGCGCCGACGAGGGATGTCGCGGCGAAGTCGGCGTCGCGGGTCTCGCGGCGCACCGCGCCGATATCCCCGCGCAGGTACCAGGTCTCCGGAGCCTCTTCATCCAGCACGGGCGCCGGAGGCAGGAGATCGTCGAGATCCGCCGCCATGGCCGGAAACGCGGCGGTCACGAAGGCGGCTGCGGCGGCTATCCTGACGAAATCCATCGAAAACACACTTCTTCATTCAGAGGCTTCGCGCCGATGCACGGGCCCCTTCGGTATAGTCTCGGCCGATGAAGAGAGCGTTAACCTTAACGTTCTGTCTCCCCGGCCGAACAAGTCGGGCGCCGGCGCAGGGCGCCAGGAGCCCCGCGCCGGCCGCCGCCGGTCGTCATGATCACAACCCGTAGCGGACGCCGAGCCGCACCTCGTGCGTGCCGATGGATTCGATGTCGGCTCCGGCCCCCAGATCGAAGGTGCGGGTCTTGATGTCTCCGACGCTGAGGTAGCGGTAGCCGAGATCGAGGGAGAAGTTCGAGGACAGCTTGACGCCGACACCCGCCATGAGAGCCCAGGCAAAGCGGTTGTCGTCGCTGCCGGTGAGGCGCTGCAACGTCTCGGTGCCTGTCGCGGCATCGTACGTGATCCGCGAGTAGTCGGAGAAGACGTTGTGCGCCATTCCGAGGCCCGCGCCGATATAGGGCGTGATGCCTGCGCCCGTCGGGAGGTCGAGATAGCCGTTCGCCATGACGGTGGTGGACTGGAACAGGCCTTTGTCGGCGATCGATGCCGCCGCGAAGGTAGGGGTCGGGGCGACGCCCTTGAAGCGGGAGTTGAAGTAGTCGACCGTGAGGTCGGCACGGACGTTCTGGTGGAAGCGGTAACCGACGCCTGCGCCGACGCGGGCGCTGTTGTCGAGGCTCTCGCGGATGAAGTCGCCGGTCGGAGGGCCTGCGGTGAAATCCGCCTCCGGACGCTTCGGCGCCACGTAGCCGATGTCGCCGCGCAGGTACCAGGTTTCGGTCGTGTTCCGGCTCGCCCTCAGCACGGGCGCCGGCGAGAAGACGGATCGGGAGGACAGGTCGGCCGCGACAGCGGCAGCCGAGGCGGATGCGGTGAGAAGACCGCTCAGGACCGCGATCTTGATCGTTTTCATGGGCGTTCTACTCCACTCGAAAGGGCCCAAGCCGCCATAGGCACGGCGGACACGATATTTCGTATCGTATGGGAGTGAAGAGAACGTTAAGCTTAATTCTTATCCTTATCGGTTTATGACCAGGGCGGCTGCATGGCTGGCCCGACGTGGAAGTCCTGGGCACGCTGGCGCAGCACGGCCTATAAAATCCTGCGTGCGGCGGCATCGGGCAGCGGGAGCCTCGGCCATGCCGCTTCCGCCTTCAAGGAGAAAGCCCGTGATCGTATCCGAAGGGAGCGTGCCGACGCAGCACGCCAGCCGCTATCTGCAGCAGCTCAGCAAGCATTGGTCGCACAAGTTCGACGTGACCTACGATGAGACCGCAAGCACCATTCCGTTCGACGAGAACCGCAAGGCCGAGCTGTCGGCGGAGCCGGACCGGCTCACCATCAGGCTGAGCGTCCCGGACGAGGAAACGCGGATCCGGATGCAGAAGGTCATCGAGGATCACCTGGACCGCTTCGCGTTCCGGGAGACGCTCGAGTACCGCTGGCGCGAGGCGTGAAGCGCCGCCGGCCGCAGATCTGCGCCGTGGCCTTCTAAAGCGAAAGGCGCGGGTCGGAAGCCCGCGCCTTTCGCTTTCAGGAAGACCGATGGGAGGTCAGGCGGCGCCCTTGATGGCCGCGGGCGCCGCGCTCTGGCTCGCCGCGCGGGTGACGGCCTCCACCACGTCGTCCACCACCCGGTTGACGAGGTCGCCGTCGTCGCCCTCGCCCATCACGCGGATGACCGGCTCCGTGCCCGAGGGGCGGATGATGAGGCGGCCATGGGCGCCGAGCCGCTCGCGACCGGCCTCGATCGCCTGGACCACGGAGGTTTCCTGCAGCGGCTTGCCGGACTTGTAGCGCACGTTCTTGAGCACCTGCGGCAGGGGCTCGAAGCAGTGGCACACCTCCGAGACGGGGCGCTCGCAGCGCTTCACCACCGCCAGCAACTGGAGCGCCGCGATCAGGCCGTCGCCGGTCGTGGTGTAGTCCGACATGATGATGTGGCCGGACTGCTCGCCGCCGAGGTTGAAGCCGTGGGCGCGCATGTGCTCGAGCACGTAGCGGTCGCCGACCGCCGTGCGCACGAGGTTGAGGCCGATACCGCCGAGATACCGTTCGAGCCCGAGATTCGACATGATGGTGGCGACGATGCCGGACTGGGTCAGGCGACCGTCGTCCTTCCAGGAGCGGGCCACGACGCCCATGAGCTGGTCGCCGTCGACCTTCTGGCCCTTCTCGTCCACGATCAGGACCCGGTCAGCGTCGCCGTCGAGGGCGATGCCCACATCGGCCCGGACCTCCCGCACTTTCCGCACCAGTGCGTCCGGAGCCGTCGAGCCCACGTCCTGGTTGATGTTGAAGCCGTTCGGCTCCACCCCGAGGGAGATCACGTCCGCGCCCAGCTCCCAGAGAGCCTCCGGCGCGACCTTGTACCCGGCCCCGTTGGCGCAATCGACCACGACCCGCATGCCCTCCAGGTCGAGCTGGCGCGGCAGGGTCCGCTTGGCGAACTCGATGTAGCGGGCGTCGGCGCTCTCGATGCGCTTGGCCCGGCCGAGCTTCGCGGAGCCGGACAGGCGCTGCGTCAGGTCCGAGTCGATCAGCGCCTCGATCTCCATCTCGACGTCGTCGTTGAGCTTGAACCCGTCGGGGCCGAACAGCTTGATGCCGTTGTCCTCGTAAGGGTTGTGGGAGGCCGAGATCATGACGCCGAGGTCGCAGCGCATGGAGCGGGTCAGCATGGCGACCGCCGGGGTCGGCATCGGGCCGAGCAGCAGCCCGTCCATGCCGACCGAGGTGAAGCCCGCAACGAGGGCGTTCTCGATCATATAGCCGGACAGGCGGGTATCCTTGCCGATGATGACCCGGTGGCGGTAGTCGCCCCGCTGAAAGAGGAGGCCCGCCGCCTGGCCCACCTTGAGGGCGAGGTCCGGCGTGATGAGTCCGTTGGCGCGGCCGCGGATGCCGTCTGTCCCGAAGTATTTGCGCACGTGCTTTGTCTCCGCATTCCGTGGCGCTGGTCAGCGCTCATGTTTTCTCAAAGCAACCTCTCACAAACCGGTCAAGGCTTCGGCCCTGATCACGTCATCACAAGTGATGAGCAATTGTTACAGTGGCGGAGCCTTGCTCCATTTTGAAATGGAAACTTGAGGTATTCAAAGAAAAACGCCCGCTTGGTAGCGGGCGTTGTCAATAGCTCAGAGGTGGTAGCCGATCAGGCCTGGGGCTGTGGCTCCATTC
>JAFAAP010000042.1 GCA_023426505.1 Pseudomonadota bacterium | reverse complement strand
TCCATCGGCTCGGTGGTTCCGGAGCGTGCACCAATCAACCGCTCCACCCGCCCAGATCACAGGTGTCAGGAGAATGCCAATTCCGACGGCAGACAACCCACTAGCTTTCGCCAGAGGCGGCATGACCCAAAGCACCATTACCATCAAGGTTGCAGACGTCATAGGCGAAACGACCGTCGGCAGTTCCTCTGCAGAGAGAATTCTTGGGAACATCGGTAAGGACAAGCTCTCAGGCGGCGCGGGCGATGACACTCTCGGCGGCGGAGCTGATAGCGATATCCTGACTGGCGGTTTAGGGAACGACGTCTTTCTCTTCAGCACGAAGCCGGCAAAAGGAAAGCCGGATCAGATCAAGGACTACAACGTCAAAGCGGATTCAATCTGGCTCGGCAAGAGCGCCTTTACCAAGCTCGGCAAGCAGGGAACAGAACTGAGCCCAGCCAAACTCAACAAGAAGTTTTTTGCCTTCGATAAAGCGAAGGATAAGGACGATTACATCGTGTACGTCAAAGGCAAAGGGAAGATTTACTACGACATGGACGGATCCGGCTCCAAGGCGGCAGTTGAGATCGCCACCCTGACAAATAAGCCCAAGCTATCGGCAGCCGAATTTTTCATCGTCTGAATCCTCACGGAATGACGTCCGTTTCCAGTCGGATCCTGTCGCCGTGAGACGTGTCTGAAAGCTTGTCCCAACCGGCGCTTCCTCGACCATGGAAGTGCCGATTTCTTCCACGGAACGCCTTTCCTTTGGAAGCCTCTCAGGCAAACGTCCACGCCTTGTGGGCGATGAAGCTCCACAGCATCACGATCCCGGTCGTGACGAGCTGGGCCGGCAGGTAGGGCGCGCCGAGCCATTCCACGAAGGCGTGCATGAACAGCCAAGTGAGGAGGAACCCGACCAGGGCCACCAGGGCGAAGCGCCAGGTCGCCTCCCGGTGCGGGCGGGTGCTGCGGTAGGTGTGGGTCCGGTTGAGCGCATAGGACACGAGGCCGCCCGCGATGTAGCCGGCGAGCGTCGCCGGGACCGGCGAGGCGAGGCCCCCCTCCACGAGCGCGACGAGGAGGCCGTAATGGGCCACGGCCGCGGCGACCCCCACCCCGAAGAAGGCGGCGAACTGCTGGGCGAGGCGCTGGAGGGACGGAATTGCGGTCACGGGCCCTCGATAGCGGCTTCCGGCGCCCCCGTCACCCTCCGCCCTGGAGGAGGCCGGCGATGCGGCGGGTCATGGAGCGGGGGAAGACCTTGGCGCCGATGGTGCCGAGAAAGTTCGTGGTCCCCGTGACCACGATGGCTTTGCCGGCCTCATAGCCTTCGATCCCGAGCCGCGCCACCTCCGCGGCCGGCATGGCGCCGCCCTTGAAGAGCTTGGAGTTTTCGAGATCCGCCGTGACCGAGAACTCGCTTTCCGTCGGTCCGGGGCACAGGGCCGTGACGGTCACGCCGTGGGGCTTCGCCTCCTCGTGGAGAGCCTCCGAGAGCGACAGCACGAACGCCTTGGTGGCGTAGTAGACCGCCATGTAGGGCCCGGCCTGGAACGCGGCCGTCGAGGCCACGTTGAGGATGCCGCCCCGCCCGCGCTCGACCATGCCCGGCAGCATCAGGCGGCAGAGGGCCGTGAGCGCCGTGACGTTCAGGTCGATCATGGCGATCTGCCGCTCGTGCGGCAGGGTCGCGAAGCGGCCCCGCAGACCGAAGCCCGCATTGTTGACGAGCGTGTGGGGCACGATGCCCCTCTCCCGCAACATCTCGCAGAGGTCCTGCGGCGCCGCGCGGTCCTCCAGGTCGAGGGCCATGACCTCGACCGGAATCCCATGGGCCGCCTGGATCTCCCGAGCCAGCTCCTCGAGCCGCTCATGCCGCCTCGCCGCAAGGACGAGGGCCGATCCGCGGGCCGCGAAGGTGCGGGCGAGCTCGGCTCCGATCCCGCTCGAGGCTCCCGTGATCACTGTCCAACGCGGCTCTTCCGTCATCCAATGCTCCCTTCGAAGACCTCGCCGATTCGGCCAGCCAATCATGCCGCATAGGCATTCCCCGGTGAAATCGCCGCGCGGGCCTTTGATTTTGCTCAAGCTCCGTGTAAGAGCCTCTCTCAACCTTCAATCTGAACACACGCCAGCTGCGCTCGAAGCGCCGTACCTTTACGGCCGCGCGGCTGGACACGCCTGGGTGGACCTATGCCGAAGCGGACAGACATCTCCTCCATCCTCATCATCGGCGCCGGACCGATCATCATCGGCCAGGCCTGCGAGTTCGACTATTCGGGCACGCAGGCCGTGAAGGCGCTCAAGGAGGAGGGCTACCGGATCGTCCTGGTGAACTCGAATCCGGCGACGATCATGACGGACCCGGACCTCGCCGACGCCACCTACGTGGAGCCGATCACGCCCGAGATCGTCGCGAAGATCATCGAGAAGGCGCGCCCCGACGCGCTTCTGCCGACCATGGGCGGTCAGACGGCCCTGAACTGCGCGCTCAGCCTCAAGAAGATGGGCGTGCTGGATAAGTTCGGCGTCGAGATGATCGGCGCGACGGCGGAAGCCATCGACAAGGCCGAGGACCGGCAGCTCTTCCGCGAGGCCATGACCAAGATCGGCCTCGACACGCCGAAATCCCGTCTCGCCAACGCCTCCGCCCTCAAGAAGGCCGACCGGGACGCCTATCTCGCCGAGCTCGCCCGGATGGAGGCCCTGGACCTCCAACCGGGCGACAAGAAGCGGATGGTCGCGGCCTACGAGCTCAAGTGGAACGCTGCCGAGAACGACCGGCGCAAGCGCTACCAGGAGCACGCCATGGGCGAGGCCCTGCTGGCCCTCGCCGAGGTGGGACTGCCGGCCATCATCCGCCCGTCCTTCACCATGGGCGGAACCGGCGGCGGCATCGCCTACAACCGCGAGGAGTTCCTCGACATCGTCGAGCGCGGCCTCGACGCGTCGCCCACCAACGAGGTGCTGATCGAGGAGAGCGTGCTCGGCTGGAAGGAGTACGAGATGGAGGTCGTCCGCGACAAGGCGGACAACTGCATCATCGTCTGCTCGATCGAGAACATCGACCCGATGGGCGTCCACACGGGCGATTCCATCACCGTCGCGCCGGCCCTGACGCTCACCGACAAGGAATACCAGATCATGCGCGACGCCTCCCTGGCGGTCCTGCGCGAGATCGGCGTCGAGACCGGCGGCTCGAACGTGCAGTTCGCGGTGAACCCCGAGAACGGCCGCATGATCGTGATCGAGATGAACCCGCGCGTGTCGCGCTCCTCGGCGCTGGCCTCCAAGGCCACGGGCTTCCCCATCGCCAAGGTCGCGGCCAAGCTGGCGGTCGGCTACACCCTCGACGAGATCGCCAACGACATCACCGGCGGCGCGACGCCGGCCTCGTTCGAGCCGACCATCGACTACGTGGTCACCAAGATCCCGCGCTTCGCGTTCGAGAAGTTCCCGGGCGCAGAGCCCACCCTCACCACCGCCATGAAGTCGGTCGGCGAGGCCATGGCCATCGGCCGCACCCTGCCGGAATCGCTCCAGAAGGCCCTGCGCTCCCTCGAGACCGGCCTCACGGGCCTCGACGAGATCGAGATCGAGGGCCTCGGCAAGGGCGACGACCGCAACGCCATCAAGGCGGCGCTCGGCACCCCGACCCCGGACCGGCTTCTCAAGGTGGCCCAGGCGCTGCGCCTCGGCATCTGCCACGACGAGGTCTACGAATCCTGCAAGATCGACCGCTGGTTCCTGGAGCAGCTCCAGGCCGTCGTCGACATGGAGGCCAAGGTGAAGGCCCACGGCCTTCCGAAGACGCCCGGCGCCTTCCGCCAGCTGAAGGCGCTCGGCTTCTCCGATGCCCGCCTCGCCGTGCTCTCGGGTCAGACCGAGGCCGAGGTGCGCAATCTGCGCCGGTCGCTTTCCGTGCGCCCGGTCTTCAAGCGCATCGACACCTGCGCTGCCGAGTTCGCCTCGCCAACCGCCTACATGTACTCGACCTACGCGGCGCCCTTCGCCGGCCAGCCGGCCGACGAGGCTATGCCCTCGGACTCCAAGAAGGTCATCATCCTGGGCGGCGGCCCGAACCGGATCGGTCAGGGCATCGAGTTCGACTATTGCTGCTGCCATGCCTGCTTCGCCCTGAAGGACGCGGGCTACGAGACCATCATGGTCAACTGCAACCCGGAGACGGTCTCGACCGACTACGACACCTCGGACCGGCTCTATTTCGAGCCGCTGACCACCGAAGACGTGCTCGAGATCCTGAACGTCGAGATGTCGAACGGCACGCTCGCGGGCGTGATCGTGCAGTTTGGCGGACAGACACCACTGAAGCTCGCACAGGGCCTAGAGG
>JAFAAP010000251.1 GCA_023426505.1 Pseudomonadota bacterium | reverse complement strand
TCGCGCCGCCCGACTCCGCCAGAACCTTCGTGATCGCCGCCGTCAGAGACGTCTTGCCATGGTCCACGTGACCAATCGTCCCGATGTTGCAGTGCGGCTTAGTCCGCTCAAACTTTTCCTTCGCCATTGATCTCTACCTTGATGAGGCCAGGAACAAAATTCTCAGGGCGTCCCGATATTGCGGTTGCGCTCTTTGCGCAAGAGCCAATTTCGATATCCGGTCGCATAGTTTTGGATGACGCGGCCCGCGGGACCGCCCCGGCACATGTCGTCAAGGGCACCCGTGGTCGGAATGCATCGTGCCGCCCTGGCTATGTCGAAGCTCCCCAGCGGATTGTCAAGCCTGCGCCCCAGGCACGAAGCTTGCCGGGCAGAGCGTGAAGATGGCGGAGGGGAGTTGGAGCGGGTGAGGGGAATCGAACCCCCGTATTCAGCTTGGAAGGCTGCTGCTCTACCATTGAGCTACACCCGCACTCAAACGACGGGTTGGTGGTGGGGGAAGTAGGACTCGAACCTACGAAGGCATAGCCAGCGGATTTACAGTCCGCCCCCTTTGCCGCTCGGGACATTCCCCCTAGAGCCAACCAATGCGCCTGGGCGCCGAGGCCGTTCACGGCGCGCCGTTTCGTCGGCCGGCGTTCCGTGGCGGCTCTTATGGTGACACGCACCGCCGGTGTCAACTCCAAAGAGCGCACAAAAGACGACGGGTCGTGAAGCCGTCCGGCCTGTGCTATGTGCCTGCCTTCCCAGAACGAGACCGGACCCCATGAGCGACCGCCCCTTCCCGCCCCGTAAGCCCCGTTTCCAGCGCCCCGCCGGGAAGCACGGCCGCCGGGATCCCCAGCCGAAGCGCTTTCCGACGGACCTGGACGTCACCGTCCTTTATGGCTGGCATCCGGTCGTGGAGGCGCTCCGCAACGGCAAGCGCCGGCTGCGGCGGCTGCTGGCGACGGAGAATTCCGTCGCCCGCCTCAACGAGGAGCTCGGCGCTCCCCTGCCGCTTGAACCCGAGGTCGTCCGGCCGCACGACATCAGCCAACTCGTCGAGCCCGACGCGGTCCACCAGGGCCTCTATCTCGAGGCCGATCCCCTGCCCTCCCCGACCATCGACACGCTGAGCGGAAAGCGTGTGGTGCTGGCCCTCGACCAGATCACCGATCCCCACAACGTGGGCGCCATCGTGCGCACGGCCGCCGCCTTCGGGGTGGAGGCGATCATCACCACGGCCCGCCACAGCCCCGCCGCCACCGGCGTCCTGGCGAAGTCCGCATCCGGTGGGCTCGAACACGTCCCCTTCATGATCGTCCGCAACCTCGCCGATTCGCTGATCGCCCTCGGCGAGCGGGGCTTTCAGTGCATCGGGCTCGATTCGTCGGGCGACGCGAACCTCGACGAACTCCCCGTCCGCGCGCCGGTCGTCCTGGTGCTCGGCTCGGAGGGCAAGGGACTGCGTCAGCGGACGCGCGAGTGCTGCGACGTCATCGGGCGGCTCGACATGCCGGGCGAGATCAAGAGCCTGAACGTGTCCAATGCTGCGGCGATCTCGCTCTATGCTGTGACGAGAGCAGCTGCAGCAAACGCCGCGAAGTAGAAAACGCCAAGCTTTAAGTCTTTATCCGCCCTGAATATTTCGCGCTGCAGCAAAGGCATCTTAGACGGAAGTCTCAAATACGAATTGGGAATTGTGGCGAATGCCTCCGGCGTTAGCCTTCCTGTCGCACTCGATTCCTGGTCGCGCCTTGCGGCCACGGTCACTCAAGCCTGATCCGGCCGGGGTCGGAAAGGGCCAAGAACCCGAATACGGGCATGCGATTAATGGAAGGGAACCCTATGGCAACAGCAGCAACCACGCCGCATACGGCCGCCGCAGCACGGCCGATGACGCGGGAAGAGAAGAAGGTCATCCTGGCCTCCTCTCTCGGTACCGTCTTCGAATGGTACGACTTCTACCTCTACGGCTCTCTCGCCACGATCATCGGCGCGCAGTTCTTCTCCGCGTTCGACGTGACGACCCGCAACGTCTTCGCCCTCCTCGCCTTCGCGGCGGGCTTCCTGGTGCGCCCCTTCGGCGCCATCGTGTTCGGCCGCATCGGCGACCTTGTCGGCCGCAAGTACACCTTCCTGATCACCATCCTGATCATGGGCTGCTCGACCTTCCTCGTCGGCCTGCTGCCCAGCTATGCCCAGATCGGCTGGCTCGCTCCCGTGATCCTGATCGCGCTGCGCATGCTCCAGGGCCTGGCGCTCGGCGGCGAGTACGGCGGCGCGGCCGTGTATGTCGCGGAGCACGCCCCGGTGGGACGTCGCGGCTTCTACACCAGCTTCATCCAGATCACCGCCACGGTGGGTCTGCTGCTGTCGCTGGTGGTCATCCTGGTCCTGCGCACCTGGATGGGCGAAGCGGGCTTCCAGCGCGGTGAAGGCTACGCAATCGCCGGTTGGCGCATCCCGTTCCTGCTCTCGGTGGTGCTGCTCGGCATCTCGGTCTGGATTCGCCTCCAGATGCAGGAATCCCCGGCCTTCAAGAAGATGAAGGAAGAGGGCACCCAGTCCAAGGCCCCCCTGAAGGAAGCCTTCGGCCAGTGGTCGAACATGAAGATGGTGCTCATCGCCCTGATCGGTCTCGCGATCGGCCAGGCCGTGGTGTGGTACACGGGCCAGTTCTACGCCCTGTTCTTCATCCAGAGCATCCTGAAGGTCGACCTGCTCACCTCGAACGTGCTGATCGCATGGTCGCTCATCCTCGGAACCGGCGGCTTCGTGTTCTTCGGCGCCCTCTCGGACCGGATCGGCCGTAAGCCGGTCATCCTCGGCGGCTGCCTGATCGCGGCGATCACCTACTTCCCGCTGTTCAGCATGCTGACGAACGTGATCAGCCCGCAGATGACTCAGGCGCTCGAGAACGTGAAGGTCCAGGTCGCGGCCGATCCGGCCACCTGCGGCTCGGTCTTCGACCCGGTCGGCATCCGCACCTTCACGGCTCCGTGCGACGTGGCCCGCGTGGCTCTGGCCCGCGCCGCCATCAAGTACGAGCTCGTCCCGGCTCCCGCCGACTCGCCCGCGAAGGTCACCTTCAACGGCAAGGAAGCTCCGATCGATGCCGCTGTTCCGGCCAGCATCACCACCTTCTCCAACGCGGCGGCCGAAGCCGGCTACCCGAAGGCGGGTGACGCCAGCATCCTGAAGCTCAGTGGCTTCCTCGCGGCGCTGGGAAGCATGCAGGCGATCAAGGCGATCCTGATCCTGACCGTCCTCGTGATCTACGTCACGATGGTCTACGGCCCGATCGCGGCGGCTCTGGTCGAGTTCTTCCCGACCCGCATCCGCTACACCGCCATGTCGCTCCCCTACCATATCGCCAACGGCTGGTTCGGCGGCCTTCTGCCTCCCACGGCCTTCGCGATGGTGGCGGCCACGGGCGATATCTACTACGGCCTGTGGTACCCGATCGTGATCGCGATGGTGACCTTCGTGGTCGGCCTCCTCTTCGTCCCCGAGACCAAGGACCGCGATATCATGACCTACGAGGGTCCGGCCGGGCGGTAATCTCCGGCAGCCTCTCGAAAACGAGGAAAGCCCCGCCGTTCGGCGGGGCTTTTCATTTGAGACGCATGACGCCTGCGGCGGTTGCGGCTCAGTAGCAGGTGGTTACCCGGCGCACGATCCAGCCCTCGCCCTCGACCCAGAGGCGCTTGCGCGAGCGGTCACAGGCCACATCATCGTTCCTGCCGGTCTCGATCGAGGAGGTCGTCTCGGGATCCTGAGCTGCGAGTGTCGTGGTCTTCTGGGCCGCCTGCTTCGTGCTGGCGTGATCGGCGCCGTGGGTCGCCATGGCCGACCCGGGAAGCAAGGAAATGCTTCCTGCAATGCATACGGCCGCGAGAATGGACAATCCGCCCCCTCGGGCCGATTTTATGCTTTTCACTGAAGGGGTTACGACACCCATATCTCCGAACTCCTTGATCTTCGTCGGTCAATTAATTCAGGAATCGGAGGTTGGTTGCGGCGCTTCGGGACACTAAATTTTTACAATTCTAGGGAACTTGCGTCCCTGCCCCGGCGCTGGTACCTCAGCGTTCGGATGTAGCGATGCCGGTTTAGCTCAGTTGGTAGAGCAACCGCCTTGTAAGCGGTAGGTCGCGAGTTCGAGTCCCGCAACCGGCACCATTCCTCAAGCCTCGCAAATCCTTAAATTTGTGAGGTTTTTTGTTGCTCAGACTCCTATTTCTAATCGGTGCGCATGAGAACAAATGCGAACGATCTATGGTAATTAAAGGCCATAACAGTGCATAACGCGCCAAAATTTCCGTAAGTTTTCCGTATGTCGGCATAAGCAGAGCGATTCTCACACTCGCCAAAGCGTCACCATGTCGCATTCATTCCTATCAACAGCATGCCGCTTGGAACATAGGTACAAAGTTCATGATCGACATCGAAAGCGCAGCGTCGAAGGATGGTCTGGAAGATCGAGGTTTGTGCCATTGCTGACCGCAAAGCTCACACGCGGATCACTGGTGCTGGCTCTAACGTACTCAGTTCGTACAGCGCCCAAACCCGATGCGGCATCCAACAGCGACCGGACAGGAACCTCTCCGAAGGGGCCTACGTTGGCCGAGATCAGGAGAGGTCTTATTGATGAAGAAGAGTGCGCTCGCGGCCACTATCATGCTCTCGCTTGGCATTGCCGCAGGATCGGCAGAAGCCCAGAGCCGTCCTGGCGGCTGCCTCAAGTACGGGTTAGGTGGGGCTGTCGCTGGTCATTTCGCAGGCGGACATCGGATCAAAGGTGCTCTCGCGGGCTGTGCCCTTGGTATTTATGAGCGCAGAAAGTACGAGCGTGAGGCCAGGGAGCAGAACGAGATCAGGAACAGGATTCCGGAGCGCCGACCCGCGCCTATCCCGGAACGAGACAATCGCTACGACAACCAGGACCGGAGCGCCAATCGGGTTCCCTTGCCCCGCCAGGAGGAAACCAGTCCGTATGAAGATCTCGGCCTTGGCCGTAGTGGTTCCGCCACCCGTGAGCAGGCCAGCAGAGGCGAGGCCCGCACGGGCGATCCAACCCGTGACGGTCACACGTCGGGTGGGTCGTTTGCGCGAGGGCAGCAGGAGAGCCGTGATCGTTTCGAGAACCGGGCCTGGGCTCCCGACTCAAGACGGCAAAGGCGTGTCGAGCCTGAGGAGACCGGTAGCTTTCCTCGCGCGAATGGCCAAGTTTACTGACCCTAATTGATACTGTCGGATACCGTGAACCACTGAGCCAGAGGCAGAACCGCTATGGCAAAGAATCCTTGGATAAGTCTTTGGCTCAGTGCAGCCAACACCTGGGCTGGCGCAGCGCGTGGCTTCTGGAGCGCCGAGATGCACCGGCAACAGAAGGCTATGCTGAATGAGATGACAAAGCCCAAACGGCAGCCCGCTGCCGAAAGCTCGCCCCGGAAAGCGTCAGCCAAGGCGCGGCGGAAACCCAAAGGCTAACCTGGGCGCACCTTCTTATCTGGTACAGCCCTCAGTACGCCGGGACCAGCCGCCGTTCGATCATGGGAGCATCCATGCAGAAGCGCAGGCCCGCCCGATCATAATCGACTTGGACCTCGGCATTGCACTGCATGGGGAGAACCCGCTGAAGGAGCGTTGAGCCAAAACCCTGATGTTGTGGCTCATTCACCCCAGGCCCACCGAACTCCTTCCACTCCAGGTGGAGCGTCCTGGCATTCTCAATCTCGGTCACACTCCACCGAACCTGGATGTAGCCAGTCGGAACCGACAGAGCCCCATACCGGACAGCATTCATGGTCAATTCGTGAAGGGCCATGCCGACCGGCACAGCCAGATCAGCCGCTAACTCGACGGGAGGCCCGAGGAGCATGAACCGGGGCTGTCGGCTCTCGGCAAACGGCTTGAGTTCATTCAGAGCGATCTCCCGCAGTGGGGCAGTCTGCCAGTAGTCCTCCGTCAGCAGGCTGTGCGTCTTCGCCAGGGAAGTGACCCGGCTTGAGAACGAGCGGTAGAACGCCTCAAAACTCCCGGTGGACCGACCCGTGGCACCGACAAGCGCCTGGACCGTCGCCAAGGTGTTCTTGACCCGGTGATGAAGCTCGCGAACCAGCAGAGCTTGCCGCTGCTCGATCTGGTGGCTGGCCTCCAGCATCTCATCGCGCTCGGCAATGGTGCGGCGTAGCTCCAGTTGTGACATGACCTGTCGCGCCAGCATGGTGAGGGTGGAAGTCTGCTCCTCGGTCAGGCTACGCGGAACATAGTCAAGAACACACAGCGCACCTAACGGCACGCCATCAGGTGTTCGCAGCGCCGCTCCAGCGTAGAAGCGCAGATGCGGCTCCCCTGTGACCAGGGGGTTATGGGCAAACCGAGGGTCTTCGGTCAGGTCAGGAACAATGGTCAGCCCCGGCTGAAGCATGGCCGTGAGGCAGATTGAGCGGTCGAGCGGCGTCTCACGCACCCCAAGTCCCACCTCGGCCTTGAACCATTGCCTGCGCTCATCAATTAGGCTGATCAGGGCCATGGGCGTCTGACAGGCACGGGCAGCAAGATGCACGAGATCGTCAAACGCGGGCTCAGGCGGCGTGTCGATGATCCGGTAGCTGCGCAGGGCTGCGAGCCGGTCACGTTCCGTCCAAGCTGGGAGCAATTTATCGTTCAACACGCGTCGGTTACCACTGAGACCAATCGTGGGAACGCATTTAACCTATGTTAGTTCGAGCGAAGTGGCTGATTTCCCCAAGAGATTTAGTCGCAGCCGACCAGAAGCTGCTGACAGGCTTGAATCAGGACGGCAGACGGAACCGGCTTCTCAATCCAGGTCACATGATGAAACTCTGCCAGAAGCTAGCGGTCCTCGTGATGGCCTGAATAGATCAGGAACGGCACCCCACGGCGGCTAAGCTCCAAGGCGATCTCGCGGCAGGGACCATCCTTCAGTGCGGCATCCAGAATGGCTGTGTTGGGCGTTTCAGTTCCGAGCCATTCGAGGGCAGCGGCACAGGTCACGAAGGGACCGGCGACTTCATAGCCCGCATCCTGCAAGTCGTCCTGGAGAGTAATCGCGATCAGAGCCTCGTCCTCCAAGAGGAGAACAAGCGGTCTGCCGTGCGCCTGCGTGGTCACCGGATCGTCTTCACCTATTCGGCTTGAATCTAGTCTGAACAGGCAAGCTTGACGATTACATGGGTTAACTCGGCTGCCCTCCCCCGGATCTCCCACCAATGATGAGGAAGCTGACGGTTATTCAGGGCGGCAGAAAGTAAGGCTGAGGATGCGTGTAATAGATCCGTTGCGACAACACTCCTGCTATCGGCGGTAAAACCGTCTAACGGGTCGGCTTCTGACTGAGGTCTGGTTCCTCAAGCACTTTGTCGGATGGGGTGACGAGAACTTCATCTTTCGGAGGTCCCTCACCGGGAATCTCGACCGTTTTGCAGTCCTTGAGAATGGCATCCCGCATCTCGACGGCGGATGCTTGCCTGAGGCACTCGTCGTAGCTTGGGAAGAGCGTGTTCCACGCCTGCGCGATATGCTGTTCGGTGGGGTTGGTACTGTTGAGGATGAAGACCAGGACGTACTTCACTGCCATACGTCACCCTCCCGGTTTGTTGGTAAGCGTGAAATGGGCCTGAGCCACATCCCGTTCCAAACACGCCGGGCGATCTGAAGAGCCGTGTTCGTCAGCGTCACGAGGAGGATGAGGTTCAATGCCCATTCTGGTTTCGAAGTTATGCCTAAGCCGCATGCCAGCAGCCACAAAAAAGGGCGGCTATGCCGCCCCTTTGATCTTGCCCGTTGACCGGACAACTCTTAAATTGTGCAGTGCAGCACGGCGATTGGCGTCGCGGTGCTGCTGCCCTTCTTGGGCGTTTCCTCCCTAAACTTCGGGCCGCTGGAGACAGCGGCCT
>JAFAAP010000033.1 GCA_023426505.1 Pseudomonadota bacterium | reverse complement strand
CCACTGACCCATGCGGTCCTGCGATGTCATGAATTGCGCCGCAGGACCTCCATCAGGCGCATGGCCTCCTCGGCCAGGCGCCGGCGCTCGTCCTCGGGCAGGTCATGGGACAGGCTGGCCTCGACGCAGGCCTTGAGGTGGTCCCGCAGCATGTCGACCTGGACACGGTGGAGCGCCGCGACCGCGGCATTGATCTGGTCGACCACGTCGCCGCAGTAACGCCCCTCCCCGATCATCTGTTGCAGTCCTCGGACTTGGCCCTCGATCCGGCGCAGGCGGGGAATCTGCCGCCCGTGATCCACCGCAATCCCGCCATGGCGTTCCTCGTTTCCCGACATGGTGCCTCGGTCCCTCCCCGCTTCCTCAACGCACACGATGGCGATCCGGGTCGGGAACAATACCCCCGCCCCGTATGTTGCCCTGACGTCTGCGGGCACGGGTTGCGTGCCTGCCCGCATCGGCCCGGCGAAACGACGGGCGCCGCGGCACCCGTGCCTTGCCGGCCTGCGTCCGAGCCACTCACCTTAGCTGGAGGATAGCCATGCACGTCCAGGAGATGATCAGCACGCATCCGCACGTGAAGGGAAACACCAACGATGCCCTCGTCCGCTGCATCGAGGAGTGCTACTCCTGCGCGCAGATCTGCACCTCCTGCGCCGACGCCTGCCTGGGTGAGGACATGGTGCAGCAGTTGACCCAGTGCATCCGCCTGAACCTCGATTGTGCCGACGTCTGCGCCGCCACCGGGTCCGTGGCCACCCGCCGGACGGGATCGAACGAGGAGGTGATCCGCCGCATGCTGGAGGCCTGCGCCACCGCCTGCCGCCTGTGCGCGGAGGAATGCGAGCGCCATGCGGGCATGCACGAGCACTGCCGCATCTGCGCGGAATCCTGCCGCCTCTGCGAACAGGCCTGTCAGGTGGCGCTCGGCAGCATGGGTCGCTAGCTTGGTCTTGCAGCGGCCGCAGGCAAGCGGCCTTGGCCCTGCTCCGTCAGGTGTGCCTCCCGTCGGATCACCCTGACGCTTGCTGAACCGGTGGGCGTCGGCACCGGGAGGGAACGGACCCGACCCGGGGTCGGTCAGAGTGTCCGCCCCACGACGGCCCGCAGGCTCAGCCCCTGCACCACGATCGTGAACACCACCACAGCGTAAGTCGCGGCGAGCAGCGGCGGCTTCTCGGCGACCTCGGGCAGCGACAGCGCCAAAGCGATCGAGATGCCGCCCCGCAACCCGCCCCAGGTCAGCACCGGGATCGTGCCCCGCACGAACTCCTGCCGCGTCCGGATCATGAGCACCGGGCCGGCTACCGCGAGGAAGCGGCCGAAGAGAACGAGCGGAATGCTGGCCGCCGCCAGTCCGGCAAAGGACGGGTCAAAGCGCAGCACCAGCACCTCGAGCCCGATCAGCAGGAACAGCACCGAGTTCAGGATCTCGTCCACCAGCGTCCAGAAGCCGAAGACGTAGCGCTGGGTGAGATCGCTCATCGCATCCACCGGGCCGCGGTTGCCGACCAGGATGCCGGCCACCACTACCGCGATCGGTCCGCTCATGTGGAGCCTGGCTGCCAGCGCATAGGTTCCGGTTACCAGCGCAAGCGAGATCAGCGTTTCCATGGGGTAATCGTCGATCCGGCGCATGGCGCGATAGGCGAGGTAGCCCGTTCCCCACCCGAGCGCCGCCCCGCCGAGCGCCTCGACGAAGAACAGCTCGGCCACATGAGAGGTGCCGGCCACGCCGCTGCCGGACGCCAGTGCCAGCAGCACGGTGAAGACCACCACGCCCACGCCATCGTTGAACAGGGACTCCCCGGCCATGTCGACCTCAAGTGCCTTGGGCACGTCGACGGTCTTGAGGGTGCTCAGCACGGCGACCGGGTCGGTCGGGCTGATCAGGGCCCCGAACACCAGCGCCCACGGCAGCGGAATGGTGGCCCCCAGCGGGCCGGACAGCCACCACAGCCCGACCCCGACCACGCCCGTAGAGATCACGACGCCGAGCGTGGCGATCAGGCCGACGCTCCAGGCCCGCTTGCGCAGGATGCCGAGGTCGACGTGAAGCGCCCCGGCGAACAACAGGAAGGCCAGCATGCCGTTGAGCACGGTCTCACGGAAGTCGATCTGCCGAAGCGCCGCCGTCAGGCTTTCGTAGAGGACGATGTCGGGAAGCGCGGCCTCGATGCCGATGAGGACGAGCGAGGCCACCAAGGCCATGATGAGCAGCCCGATCGAGTGGGGCAGCCGGATGACCACGTGGTTGAGCCAGCCGAAAACGGCGGTGAGGACGAGCAGGACGGCGATCAGATCGAAGGCAGAGAGCACGGGACAACTCACGACAGCGACAGAGGGTAATGCCCGGGCCGTCGTTTGGTTTTGCTTTCCCTCGTGCCTTCTCCCGGTCGGCCCCGCCTCACGCAGGATTCGCGATCCTGGGTTCTGCCTCCAGCCAGCGCCAGGCCTCGTCCTCCTGGGCGAGCTCGAAATGGCGTGTCTCGATGCGGGTCAGGGGCGAGGCCCAGCCTGTCACCGTCGCCATCCAGGCCGGACCGCCAACCAGGGCATAGCGCTCGACCTGGCGCCAGCCGCGCATCTTCACCGAGGCCAGCCCCTCCTCGCGCAGGGCCTCGAGCGTGACGCCGTCGAAGTCCACGATCCGGACGAGCACGCGCAGCCGCTCCTGGGCACTCAGCGCCTGCTCGAAGGCTTTGACCAGAACATGCATGTCGTCCCGGCGGATGCGCCCACCTACCTCGAACGCGATCACGTCCGGCCTGCTCGTCTCGATCAGGCGAACCGAGGGCGCTGCCCTCGCCGCCTCTGGCTCTGCGGACGGGATCGGCTGGGCCACCCAGGTCAGCGCCTCGTCCCGCTCTCCCAGCGCAAAGGTTCGGATCTCGATCTGGGGCAGGACACGGCCTTGGATTTGGACGATCCGGCGCACCCAGTCCTGCTCCGTCACCACAGCCATGCGCGCGAAGCGGTGCAGCTCACGCAGGTGCCGCAGCCCGTAGCCGAGATCACGGGCAAGCGCGCCTGGCGACATGCCCGACATGGCGATCTCCACAAAGAGTGCAATACGGTCCTGGTGGGCCAGGGCCTCGTCCACAGCGGCGATCCCGCGCTCGATGTCATCCGTATCGATACGGCCGCTCACCCGCATCGCGACCACGTGTGCGGCAGCGGGCAGAACCTCCAACATGGCAACCTCCCGTAAAAGGGTCGGACCAAGTCACGCCCGAGCGCTTCCGCGCGGATTATCAGACCTGCCGCCCATCCTCGACGCGATCGCCGCGTGATGCCCTCGCCGGCGGAAACCCGGCCTGCGTCTCGGTTCCCGGAAGGCTTCCGATGCCGCCGACCCAGGCCTGGGCCGAGCGGCACCAGATCTGCCCGCGCGGCACGAGGTCGTCGCGCTGGCGGCTCGTGCCGACACGGATGCTGTAGACCTTCGGGCCATCGCCCGCCGAGGTGGAGTAGATCGGCGACCCGCATTCAGGGCAGAAGGTTTGCAGGCGCTTCGCGCCGCTGTCGCTGGTCTTCACGTAGGTCTTGAGTTCGCCCGAGCGCAGGGCGAACCCGTCCTCGTGCGACAGGACGAAGGTGCGGAAGGCGGATCCCGTGAGCGTCTGGCAATCGGTGCAGTGGCAGATCATCGCCGTCTCAGGGTCGATCTCCGCCTCGTAGGTGATGAAGCCGCAGTGGCAGCGCCCGTCGATCTTCATGGCGCACCTCCTCGATCTCCCAGGTATCCTACTCCGGATCCAGGCCGATGTCGCGCAGGAGGACATCTCCACACCGTTCACGGAACGAATGATAAGCAACCCCGAGAAGTCTGCGGCGGGTCATCTGATGAATAGGCATGAGGTGACCGACAGCGCCATGGGTGCCTGGTGGGGTGCGCCACAAGACCCGCTCGGCTTCCTCGCCTTTCGTGCAGGAGGGATTCAGCCCACACGCTTCGCGACACGGGCATCGGCCGCCGCGGGGTCGGCTGAGGCGTCCACGAGCCCGAAGGATCGGACCCCTCCCAAAGACGGCGCTGCCGTCGGTGCCGACCTCCGGGGTCCTTCCCTTCAGGGCTTGTTCCGCAAGGGGGCCTTGATTGTGCAGACCACCCCGGCGGGTTCATAGACGAGATCGACCTCGCCCGAGAGCTCTTGGGCCAGGCTGCGCTCGATCAGCCGGGTACCGAACCCCTTTCGCGTCGGTGGCGCGACGGGAGGCCCACCTTGCTCCCGCCAGCACAGGCGAAGGTATTGCGGCTCGCCGCGCGTGACCGTCCAGGAAACCGAGACATGCCCCGTCGGCACCGACAGCGCTCCGTACTTCGCCGCGTTCGTCGCAAGCTCATGAACGGCCATCGACAACGCCAATGCCGTACCCGGGGTGAGATAGACCCGTGGCCCCTCGATCCGGCAGCGGCCGCTGGTCTCGCGGCTGTAAGGTTCGATCACCTCACCGATGAGCTCCCGCAGCTCGGCCCCCTCCCACGTGTCCCGGGTGAGCAGCCCATGCGCCCGCGCCAAGGCAAACAGCCGGCTCTGGAAGGCGGTGAAGCTCGGGCCGACTGCTGCGCCCATCTCGCGGAAGCTCTGGACCGCGATCGACTGGACCGTTGCGAGCGTGTTCTTCACACGATGGTTCAGCTCGTTGATGAGCAGGCGCTGGCGCTCCTCCCAGAGCTTGCGCTCGGTGATCTCGAACGCCACCCCCGCAGCCTTGACGTGAGCCACGCCGTCAGGTGCAGCCGCGATTTCCATCTCGGACCGCAGGAGCAGCCAGTGGCGGGAGCCGTCGGGCCAGACCACCTCAATCTCCTCCTCGGCGTGGCGCTCCCCCCGGTCGAGCGCGGCATACGCCGCCGCATGAAGGCGCTCCAGGGTGCCTGGCGCATAGCGCGACCTGATCTCGTCGAGGGATGGGGTGACGTCTTCGGGAAAGCCGAAGAGGCGGTTGAACTCGGGAGACGTGGTGACGGAATTGGTCCGGGTATCCGTAGACCATACGCCCATCCGGCCGGCATCCAGCGCCACCCGCAGGCGGGCCTCGCTCCGGCGCAAGGCTGCTTCCGCCGCGCGTCGGGCCGTGACGTCGATGCTGACGGACACGACGGTCCGCGGCCGCCCGGTCTCGTCAAGGATCAGGGCCACCGTGTTCTGGACCCAGACCTCGGATCCGTCTGGCCGGATGTAGCGCTTCTCGATCTCGAATGGCTTGCCCGCCTCGACCGCCTGCTGGAACAGGCGCTGGTTCTCCGGCAGGTCGGCGGGATGGGTGATGTCCTGCATGCGCAGGCCGCCCAGGAGTTCATCACGCGGTCGGCCCAGGATCTCGCAGTAACGATCATTCACGCGGAGGATGCGGCCTGACAGGTCGGTTTCGCCGAACCCGGCAGCGGTCTGATCAAAGATGGCGGCAAAGTGGGCTTCGCTCTCCCGAAGGGCCGTTTCGGCCGCGACCTGCGCCGTCACGTCGAAGCCTTGGGCGAAGATGCCGGTCACCTCTCCATCATCGTCCGTCACCGGCTGGTACACGAAGTCGATGTGGCGGGTTTCGGGCGGGGCATCGGGATGGGCGCGGAAGGTGAGCGGCACCCGGCGACCGATGAACGGCTCACCCGTGGCGTAGACCGTGTCGAGCTGTGCCACGACACCTTGCCCCTCCAACTCGGGAAGGGCGTCGCGGACCCGCCGTCCGATCACGTCGCGCCCACCGACGAGGTCGAGATAGGCGGGATTGGCGAACTCGAAGACGTGGTCGGGTCCGCTGAGGATGGCGATCAGGCCCGGCGCCTGTCGGAAAAAGGGCCAGAGGCGCCTCATGGGAGCATTGGTGGAGGCTCGCACGGATGTCGCCGACCTACTGCGCATCGTGCCCGCCGGCGGCAGGCCTCTCACTCTCGATGGGCTGCCCTCCTTGGCGCCGATCCTGTTCCACCAGCAGGCGGAGAGCCGCCCGCACGACCTCGCTGGCGCTGCGATAGTGGCCCGTCCTCACCTTGGCCGCGATGAAGGCTGTCAGTTCAGGGGTCAGAGACGCGGTGATCGTGGATTTGGAGGGCATGGGGTGCGAAAGGTTGGGAAAGGTTCTTACCCTTCTAGCAGCAGGCCTCCGGGTTGAACATGGGACCGTCTGATCGACCGCAGCGGCGGTTCGTCTCAAGCCCGACCCGGCCGCGTGCCGCCGCGCGATGTCGCTCAGGTGGGTTTCCGAAGCGTGCGGAACCGCCACCTTCGCGGCGGCATTTGCCCGAGCCGCCCGGCGCGAAGCGCGAGGGTCAGCCCTTTCCTTTCCCGCGCGGGACGATCGCACTTGCGAAGGAGGACATGACGATGGTCCGCAATCCCCTCACCCCATCCCGTTCCGGACTTGGCCTGACGGGCGGGAACGATCCCTTTCTCTCGCTTCACCGCGAGATGAACCGGCTGTTCGAGGACGTGCTGCGTGGCACCGCCCTGCCCGCCATGACGGGCAGCCAGGGCAAGGGCGGCGTCAGCAACATCGTGAACGCCCACATGGACGTATCGGAGACGGAGAACGAGAGCCGCATCACGGCGGAACTGCCTGGCGTCACCGAGCAGGGCATCGAGGTGAGTCTCGACGACGACGTGCTCACCATCCGGGGCGAGAAGAGGTTCGAGCGCAAGGACGAGAAGGAGAACTTCCGTTTCATGGAGCGCTCGTACGGCACGTTCCAGCGCTCGCTGCGGCTGCCCTATGCGTTGAACCCGGATCAGGTGCATGCGAGCTTCGAGAACGGGGTGCTCACGGTCACCGTGCCGAAGTCCGGACAGCAGCAGCGCTCACGGCGCATCCAGGTGCAGGGGCGCGGATCCGGCGGCCAGAACGCCCAAGGTTCGCAAGAGGGACAGGGCACCTCCGGCGGCATGGGAGGCGAAGGCGGCCGGAAAGGCAGAACGCCGAGGGGCGCCAGCACCTGAGACAAGCGGCAGCGCTGGCATCGGGGGCGGGTACCCTGTCGCACCGGTTGGCCCGAACCCCGGAAAGGAGCATTTCCCACATGAACTCCATCGCCCTCGTGGCTTTCGCGGCTGCGGTCCTCCTGGCCGTCGTTCATGTGATCGCGCCGTCGCTGCATTTCCTCGAAGGCACCCCGCGCAGCATCTGGCTCTCGATCGCCGGCGGCGTCTCCGTCGCCTATGTCTTCATCCATCTCCTGCCCGAACTCGCGGCGGGCCAGGAGCAGGTGAGCCGTGCGGTCGCATCGGGCGAAACCTTCGCGGAGCGGCACGTCTACCTGATTGCCCTCGCAGGCCTGGCGGCCTTTTACGGCCTCGATCGCCTGGCGAAGACATCGCGCTCCCGGCGGGAGGGCAAGAAGGTGCAGTCGGGCCGCGACGGCGAGGCGGCGCAGGCCAGCACGAGCCGCGAGGTGTTCTGGATCCATATGGGATCGTTTGCGATCTACAACGGCCTCATCGGCTACCTGCTACTGCACCGCGAGGTCATGACCCTCCCCGCCCTGGTGTTCTTCACCGTGGCGATGGCGCTGCACTTCGTGGTGACCGACTACGGGCTCAACGAGGACCACAAGGCGCCCTACCGCCACGTCGGCCGATGGGTGCTCGCGGCGGCGGTCCTGCTGGGACTGGGCATCGGGTACGTCACGGAAATCTCGGAGGCGGCGATTGCCGTTCTCACGGCCTTCCTAGCCGGAGGCGTGATCCTGAATGTGCTCAAGGAGGAGGTGCCCAGCGAGCGCCAGAGCCGCTTCTGGGCGTTTGCGGCCGGCATGGCCGGCTATGCCGCCCTCCTGCTCACCCTCTGACCGATCGCTGGCCAGTCCTGAACGGCACTTCCGCGGAGACCCCGATGCCCGACATGCCCCGCCGACCGGATCCCAGCCGCCCCGTCCCGGCGATGCCGAGCCGAGGCCTCGCCATTCGTAACGGCACGGTGGACCGCCCATGATGCTCGATAACCTCTTCGGCGCCACGGGTCAGGTGAGCTGGCTCCAGGAATGCGCCCGGGCAGCGCTGATCTTCGTCTATGGCCTCGCCCTCGTCCGGATCGCCGGGCGGCGGGTGTTCGGCAAGTGGGCGGCCCTCGACATCATCGTGTCGATCATAGTCGGCTCGAACCTGAGCCGGGCGCTCACCGGCAGCGCTGCGCTGTGGGGCACCCTTGCGGCCACGACCCTGCTCATGGGGCTCCACTGGGTTCTGGCACACGCCGCTGCCCGGTCCTCGCGCCTGTCGCGGCTTCTCGAGGGACGCTCCATCAGGCTCGGCGAGCGCGGCCATCTGGATGAGCAGGCCCTCACCCGTCATGCGGTGAGCGAGGCCGACCTGCGCGAGGCCCTGCGCAGCGCCGGTTTGGAGGATGCCTCGGGCGCACGGCTCGTCGTGCTCGAGCCCAGCGGCAAGATCGTCGTGCTGAAGGAGGGTTGATGCGGCTTGAGTTCGCACTGGTCCCTGTGACCCGGCTATGCCGCATGGGAGGTGGAAGTTATCGGGGCCGATGATCGTCGTACTCCTCACCCGACGGGACCGGGCATCTCCGCCACCGGGCCTCCGTCGCGCATGCGCGGGCAGCCTCCTCACCCGTCCGTCACACGGGCCTGGCGTTTCCATTGAAGATCGCGCCAAACGAGATGCTGAAGACAAGCTCGCCTGCGGCGTCCTCGACCTCAATGGTGCAATCGTGCGGGTTCCGGCTCCAGGTGACGAATACGCCATCCAGGTCCCGGGCCGCGCTCAGGGCCTTGTTGTGAGCCGTCAGCACGTCAGGAAATTCGAGGCCCAACTCGTCGTGGCTCAGGGTCTCGCCGCGGCACCGGACATGGAAGTAGAAGAGTGGCATGGCCTTTCGTGGGCTGGTCGTCGACGGCTAGACAAATGCCCTTGCGGCGTCAACGTTCCCGCCGTCCGATGTCGGCCAGGAAAAGGCCTCATCGCACCGGGTGCTCCGATGCCAGATAGGTGGCCGCAATCGCAACGAGGACGAGGTCGGCCAATGCGCCGAGCACAGTGTAGCCCAAGCCCACAGCCCGGGACAGGACTCTGGACCTCGAGCCCGCGGCAAGGGCATCTCGCAGCCTCCCGCTGGCATTGCTGATGCCGACCCGACTCCCCACCGCATCCAGGGCCGACGGGAGGGACCCGGACAGCTGCGAGATCTGCCCTCCGATCTGGGCTCCGAACAGGGCAAGAATGCCGGCCAGGAACAGCGCAACCACAATGATGGCCGTGGTGAGAGTCCAGTGCTGCGGGATCGCCGTGTACCCTGCGATCAGATCAGCAAACCCTCGCAGCAGCACCGCCAGCAGGACGGAGGCAAACGCAAGCAGTAGGACACCCGAGACAAGCTAGGTAAAATAGGCAAGGCCAAGCACCGCCAGGGTGATGAGGAGGCGCCGGACGTAATCCCGTCATGCTGCAGCCCATCGCCGCCCAGCTTCCACCAGGGGCCCGGGGTTGGATCTGCCGCATCGCGAATAGCATCCGGCGTCGGCATCGGGTCAATTCCTCGGGCAAGGTTTGCCTATGGGTGAGCGTGAGCGGTGTTGGCGCTGATCCGCCCACACCGCCGCTGGCCACGGTGCGGTTTCGTGGCCGGTCCTCG
>JAFAAP010000247.1 GCA_023426505.1 Pseudomonadota bacterium | reverse complement strand
CGGCCGCTTCGTCGAAGGTCGTCAGCATCATCGTTACCTCGATCCGCAACGCCTTCTTTGCCGAGACGGTGGCGACGCTTCAGGCCGAATTGGCATCGGAGGGGCTGCAGGTCCTCCTGGGCCACACCGACTACGGGGAAAACCAGGAAGAGGCGCTTGTCCGGACCGCACTCTCCTGGGCACCGGCCGCGATCGTTCTCACGGGGCTGAGCCACAGTCGGGGCACGAGCAAGCTCCTCAAGGCGAGCCGGGTTCCAGTCATCGAAATGTGGGAACTCGGCGGCGAGCCACTGGACATGGCGGTGGGGTTCTCCCATCCGCAGGTCGGCGCGTCTGCGGCCAGGCACCTGCTCTCGAAGGGCCGCCGCAACCTCGCCTTTCTGGGCGCCCGCATGCATGAGGATCACCGCGCCGCACAGCGCGCCACCGGCTTCGCCGAGGCCGGGAAAGCCGGTGATGCTTCCATCTGCGAAATCGTCAACCATCCTGGCGCCGCGACCGTGGAGGCGGGAGCCCTCCTCCTGAATCGGGCGCTCCAGCAGGCACCGGATCTCGACGGCATCGCCTGTTCCAACGATCTCATCGCGCTCGGCGTTCTGTTCGAATGTCAGCGCAGGGGCATCGCCATTCCCGAAAAGATTGCCCTGATCGGCTTCGGCGACCTCGACTTCAGCGCGTCCTGCGTTCCGTCGCTCACGACGATCCGGCCCTCGGGCGACCTGATCGGCAAGGAGGTGGCGCGCCTGATCCTCGACAGCATCCATGGCGCGCGTCCTGAAGGCGCGCGTCGCATCATCGATACCAGCCACGTACTGATCGAGCGGCGGAGCACCTGATTTTACGCTCTACTCCCAAGCCGCTCCGCTCAGCGCGTCGAGCGGGATCTTGAGATAGCGCCGCCCGTTCGCTTCCGGCTCCGGCAGCTTTCCGGCACGAATGTTCACCTGGAGCGCCTGCAGGATCAGAACCGGCATGGGCAGCGTCCGGTCGCGGGCCTCACGCAATGCCACATATTCTTCTTCCGTCTTCGCCTTCGTCAGATGAATGTTGTGATTCTTCTGCTGCGCAACGGTGCTTTCCCAGGCAGGCTCCCGCCCCTCCGGCCGATAATCATGCCCTGTGAACAGTCGCGTAGTGTCGGGCAACTCCAGGATGCGCTGGATGCTCTTCCAGAGCGCACGCGCGGAACCGCCGGGGAAGTCCGCGCGGGCCGTCCCGCTGTCCGGCATGAACAGGGTGTCATGAATGAAGGCTGCGTCTCCGATCCGGTAGGCGATGGAGGCAAGCGTATGCCCGGGCGTGAACATCACCTCCACGTCCAGGTTGCCGATCTTGAAATGCTCGCCATCGGCGAAGGTCCGGTCCCACTGCGAGCCATCTGGCGGAAAGCCCTCAGGCAGATTGTAGAGGTCCTTCCAGAGCTTCTGCACCTCGGTGATCTTCTCGCCGATGCCCGTGCGTGCGCCCGTCCTCTGCTTTAGGTACGCCGCCGCAGAGAAGTGGTCGGCATGCGGATGGGTGTCGAGGATCCATTCCAGGTCGTACCCCTCGCGCTCCACATAGGCGAGAAGCTCGTCTGCGGAGCGCGTGGCGGTGCAACCGGATTTCGGGTCGAAGTCGAGGACCGGATCGATGATCGCGCAGTGCCTCGTCTCCGGGTCCGCGACCACGTACTGGATGCTGCCGGTGCGCTTGTCGTAGAAGCCCTTCACGAACGGGGACGGCGGCGATGAGGCCATGGGAATGACTCCGGAAAAAATGGGGCGAAGGGGACATCAACCATCGGCAGCGGAGGCCGACGGCCTGAGAACCTGGCGCGGAGTTCCGGCGGGCAAGGAGATGCGTGCCAGCAGGAGCCCCGCAATCATCGCTGCGACGAAGACGAAGATCGTCCAGGGACCCGTGACGAGATTGACGAGCGCCGGGCCAGGACATAGTCCGACCAGGCCCCAGCCGACCCCGAAGATCGCCGCGCCCGTGAGCAGATGCGGATCGAGGTCGCGACGGGACGGGACGTCGAGCCTCGGCGCAAGAACCGGCATCCCACGGCGGCGTGCATAGGCATAGCCCAGCGCGGAGACCGCTACGGCTCCGCCCATGACGAGGGCGAGACTCGGGTCCCAGTCGCCGGATATATCGAGAAACGCCAGCACCTTCGCCGGATTGATCATCTGGGAAATCACGAGCCCCAAGCCGAAGATGAGGCCGGATGAGAAAGCGGAGAGGATGATCGCCATGGCCTATCCTCCGAGCAGGTGGCGGGTCACGAAAACCGTGGCAACCGCAGTCACCGTGAACACGGCCGTCGCTACGATCGAGCGGGGCGAGCCGCGGCCGACGCCACACACCCCATGACCGCTCGTGCAGCCAGCGCCGAGCCGTGTGCCGAAGCCGACCAGCAAGCCTGCAACGGCGAGGGCCGGAACTGAAGCTTCGACGGTGATGGGCGGGATTGCTCCCCCGAAGGCGCCATAGATGACAGGGGCCAGCAGCAGGCCGGCCAGGAAGGCGATGCGCCATGACACATCGCCGCGCGAGGGCGGGAGAAGCCCGCCGAGAATACCGCTGATGCCGGCGATACGGCCGTTCAGGATCAGAATGAGAGCCGCCGAACCGCCGATGAGCATGCCGCCGACAAGTGCGGAAACAGGCGTGAAATGGTCCATCTCGATCTCCCGCCGGTCCTAAATCTTCTGACGTTCACGACTCCTTGGCAATCTGCTGCTGTCGGCAATAGAGGGCATGCAGGGTCGCGAAGAGTTGCTCGATCCGCGGATCGGCGATGCGGTACCAGATCGTCTGGCTCTCGCGCCGGAAGGTGACGACCCCCTCGTCCCGCATCTTGGCAAGATGCTGAGACAGGGCCGATTGCGACAGGCCGACGGCTTCCGCAAGGGTGGTGACATTCGCCTCGCCCCATTCCACCAGCTTGCAGAGGATCATCAGGCGCCTCTCATTGGCGAGCGCGCGCAGGATGTTTGCGACCTCCGTCGCATTCTCCTCGAAGCTCTCCAGATCGAAACGTAGGGTTGTCATCGCGCCATCCTGCCGGACACCAAATTAGACCTTTCTAATATAATGGCAAGTCCATCGACTGCAAGACGATCACGGAACTGTGTCGCTCGCGGGGTCGTTCCCTTACGGTAAAGAAGGAGAATATCCTATGGTTGCAAGCAGCGTCGCGCGGGTGCCGCTTCATACGAGCGCAGAGGCCAACCGCAGGATCGAAGCCCAGATCGCCGAGAGCGTCCGCTGGCATGCGGCTCACCCTGAAAGGATCGACAAGCGCCTGCGGGAGCTCGACGAGGAATGGGATATCGAGCGGATGCTGCAGGCCAACGCTTCGACCCTCGCCTTCGTCGGCGTCGCGCTCGGCGCCACGCTCGACAGGCGTTGGCTGGTGTTTCCGGCTCTCGTGACCGCATTCCTGTTCCAGCATGCGATCCAGGGGTGGTGCCCGCCCTTGCCGATCCTACGCAATCTGGGCTTCCGCACCGAGCACGAGATCGATACGGAGCGCTACGCGCTCAAGGCCCTGCGCGGCGACTTCGGACCCATCGGCCCTGGACCGCACAACCGGGACACGCGCGCTAGCCATGCGCTTCAGGCTGCCCGGCTTTAGATGGCGTCGATGACATCGGCAGCAGACACGATCCCCTCCGAGCCCGCCCCTTTTCCATGCTCCGGCTCCTGATAATCCGCCTCCAGGAAAGCATCAGGACCGTTATTTCATTATGTTGCAGAGGTTGCCATACCTACTCCGTCAGCGCGGCCTGACGCCCGGCTCGCTGCCGGCTGCGAATACGAACTCGACACCAACCTGTTCCAGCGCCACCCGTACCGCCTTGGCGCTCCTGTCACGTACCGAGAGCACCCCGTCGCTCGCTTCGATGCGCTTGATGGTCATGGGAGACACTCCGGCCGCCTCGGCGAGTTCACGCACAGACCAGTTTACCAAGCCCCTGGCCGCGCGGACCTGCTGGCTGGTGATGGAGGGCTCAATCGTGAAATCGAGCAACGGGGAACGCATTGGCGGGAGTGACTGGCTCGATGGCGCCAACCCAGTCTGCTCCACGTGATGGAGCCAGAGCTCGTCCACCGTGATGCGCGCCAGATTGCTGAGCAGGTTCATCTGTCGGGGCGTGAAGTCACGCGGCACGTGATCGACGACGCAGATGGATCCGATGCGGATTCCGGGTTCGGTGACAAAGGGTGCGCCGGCATAGAAGCGCAGCGGTGGATCGGCGGCGACATAGGGATGCGAGGCGAATCGGCCGTCCTTTTGGGTGTCGGGCACCACGAATACTTCGTCATGCATCACAGTGTAGTTGCAGAACGAGAGATGCCGTGGTGCCTCGACCAAGCCCGGCTTCGTCCCATTCTTGATCCATGCCACATCCTCGTCGAGGAACACCATCAGTACGACCGGCACCTGAAACAGCCCCTGGGCAGCGGCGCAGATCCTATCCAGGCCTGCCGGGAGGGACCCATCGAGGATTTTCAGGCGGTGTAGCGCCTGCAGGCGCTCCACCTCGTTCGGTGGCATGGGAAAGGTCATCGGCGGGAGACGGACTTACGGAGGAACCAACGTTCCTGTTGAATAGCGGACTCAACCAACGGTATCCAGCCCCAAGTCGTACGCGTCGCAGCGGGAGATGTCGCACCCTACACGCCGCTTGGGTCAGGGTCTCATAGAAAGAGGTCTCCGGCCCGAGGCGGCGGATGGAGACGCCAGCTTCCGGAGAATTGCCTTCACGTGCTCCCTCACGACCTGATCACTGGCGTCTTCACCTGTAGGATCTTTGGTGTTTTGCGTCATGAGGCCAACTCCGACGGTCCAGAGGCAACAGACACTCGATGCCGCCACGCTATTCCGGCAGCCTGGGACTTTATGTGCTCATGCGCACGCTCTTCCGGGACAAGCTGCTGCCACGACTAGCCCTTGTGGGGATCGTCACGGAGGGGCCGACCTGCCGACGCGATCCGAGTCGCAAATCCAAACGGAAAGCATCGGCGGGCCTAAGGATCGGTTCAAAAACTTTCCTGCTACGCTCGATGTGCTATCCATGGCGAATGAACGACGACACCAAGGATATTGTCGAGCGGCTGCGCTCCACGGCCGATACGGCCCTCCCCTCCACCACAGGATTTACCCGGCTGAGCGATGATGCCGCACAGGTGCTTGCCGAAGCGGCTGAGGAGATAGAACGGTTGCGGGAGGAGCTTTCGGCAGAAAAGCCGAATGGCCGCACGACAGGCCAAACCGCAGCGCCGTCGGCCTGAGGGGATCGAAGCGCCTTGGCATCCCATCGAGACCGCGCCGAGGAGGGCTCGCATCGCCCGATTGACGATGATACCGATTCGAGGAAGCATCCGTTGAGTGATCACGTGGAATATTGGTGGGTCGCCTACAGCGACGAGGTCCAACCAGCCGAGGTGACATTCCGGGGTGGAATTCCCGTGCACGCGCGCCTGATCGGCTCACGGGATATCGTGGCAGGAAACCTGATCGAGCTCATGGAGCGGCTTCCGGCCACTCCCAAACGAACCTTCGAGGGGCTCCAGCCGCCCTCGCCGTCTGCTCCGCGGCAGCCGACCAGCCCCCTCTGGCTCATCGGAATCATCCTGCTCATGCTCGTGTATTGGTTTTCCGGCTATCTCTTCGATGCCCTCAAGTAAGCTGGAATCGACTTGTTAACGGGAATCGTGCCATCCACCCGGCATGTCGAATTCGTCCTATTCCCGTGACACCACCGCCATCTCCGAAATCACCGGCGAGCCCGTGAGCACCTGGTCCGAGGAATGGCAGCACGAGTGCGAGGCACGGACCGTGCTCGCCCTGTCGAAGAGCGACCGCGAGGCGTTCTTCAACGGCTCCAAGGACGAGGACGGGAAGCGCAGGGAGCGCGGCATCATCGCCATACGCGGCCCGAAGGCAGCCGAAGCGCTGCGCGGCTACATGGAGCGGATTCTCGAGGCCCGAAGCCGAAAGACCTCGGCAAACCGTTAGGTCATTTCAGCCCGCCGATGCCGAGATCTTCACGGCGCTGCGCGTCGAGCAGGGATGACGCCAGCGCGAAGGCGTCGCGGGCACGGATGCAGCCGATCAGGTTGTTGCGGTCGTCGGGCGCAACGACCGCCAGGGTCGGACGGTCATCCGTCCGGAAGATGTCCACAACCTCCGCCAGAGTGGTCCGGGGGGTGATGATCGGAGCCGTCTCGTAGACCAGCTCGGCCGCGACCACGGGCAGATCCTCGGCCTCGGAGTCGAGCGCCTCCACGAGCTGTGGATCGATCAAGCCGGCGAAACTGCCATTGAGGCTGTAGACGGCCGTCCCACGCGCCCCCGCGATCGACACGGCGCGGCGGACGTCTTCGAGGCCGGCATTGACGGCGACCGCACGTTTGGGCGGCCTGATGATATCGTTGATGGCGGTGGTCTCGAGGCGCGAGACGTCATGCCCGCCTTCGATGGCAAGGCCGCGCTGCTGAAAACGCCATGTCGCGAACGAATATCCGAACAGCCGGTCCGTGAGGAACGAAGCCGAGATCGCCCCGATCGCAACGACGATGGTCGCATCGAAATCCCCCGTCGTCTCCAGCACCAGGAAGATCATTGCAAGCGGACTGCCGATGACGCTGGCGCCCACCGACGCCATGCCGATGACGGCGCCGAGCGCGGGGCTCAGCGGCGGTGCGCCCGGCAGGAACGGCAGGAGCCAAGCGAAGACCTGTCCCAGCAGCGCGCCCATCATGAGCGAAGCGCTGAACAGGCCGCCGCGGAACCCGGCTCCGAGGCTTGCGGCCGAAGCCAAGCCCTTCGCGGCGAGCAGCCCCAGCGCATGCCGCCCGGCGATGTCCCCATTGACTGAATGCTCGATCGCCGCGTGGCCGCTGCCGAGAACCGCCGGGAACCGCATGGACAGCAGGGTGAGGAGGAGACCGGCCGCTACGCGACGCAGGGTCTCGTCGCCGACGAAGCGCTTGAGAAGGCGCTCCATTGCGGAGACCAGAAGCATTACGGCGATCCCCATGAAGGCGGAGGCCCCGCCGATCAGCACGGCAAGCGGGTAGTCGGACCACAAGGCGTTCGTGCCGACCTCGAGGCTGAACGGCTTCGTCGGCCCCGACACGAGCCAGATCACCAGGACGGCGGAAATGGCACCGATGCCGATCGGAGCGAGCGTGCGCTTCGAATAGGTCCCCAGCACGAGTTCATAGGCGTAGAGCATCCCGGCGATCGGCGCTCTGTAGGCCGCCGCGATGGCGGCGGCGGATCCGACGCCGACCAGGAGACGCAGATCCGAGCGGGGCTTGTTCAGGCGGCGTCCGAGACGGCTGGCGAGAACCGCACCGAGCTGGGTGACGGCGGCCTCGATGCCGACGGAAGCGCCGAATGACACCGACGCGAGGATCGGGATCACGACAGCGGTCGCATCGTACCAGCTCATCCGGCCACCGCTCAGGGCATTGGCCTCGACGGCATCGATCGGGTCCTTGGTCCGCCAGTAGGCGATCAGGCGTGAGAGGACGGTGACCAGAATGGCGCTGCAGATGAGCGCAACGGCGATCCGAACATAGGATGCATGGTCCGGGAGGGCGATCCGCCGCTCGGCCGCGAAGCCCAGCATGGCCCGCTGCGCGAAGACGACGAACTGCTGGATGCCCGCGACCATCAGCCCGGTCGCGACCCCGATCACGATGGAAAGCCCGACGAGCCGGAAGGAGCCGGAAGGCTTGCGCAGATGCGAGAAGGCGGAGAAGCGCGTGCGGAGCCCAATCACGACGATCCCCTGAGGGGCCGTCGTTCGTCCGCTCCGAAAGCGCGACCATTCATTGTGAGCCAAGCCTCTTAACGCCCTCGCCTTCAGGGATGCGAGGAGCCATGTCGTCGTTCGGGAATGGGTTGGTGGAGGCCTCCATAGGCCTGAGGCACGCCGCACGCAAGGGCTTGGGAATCGGCGAAGGAACCGCAGGTGAACAGATTTTCCCTGTCCAGGCCCGCCGCCCCCGTTGCCGCGAACCGGTGTTCTGGGGTCTAGTAGCCGCATGCGCATCGGGATCATGACCGACATCCATGGCAACCGGGAGGCCTTCTCGGCCTGTCTCGACCACGCGCGGCTGATCGGGGTCGAGCGCCTGATCCTCCTCGGGGATTATGTCGGCTACGGAGCCGACCCGGTCTGGACCGTGGAGACGGTCGCGAGGCTCGTGGACGAAGGGGCTGTCGCCCTCCAGGGAAACCACGACGCGGCGATCGAGGGGTCGGACGAGGATATGAACGCCACCGCCCAGGAGGCGATCCGCTGGACCCGGGCGCAGCTCGGCCCCGATCACCGAAGGTTCCTGTCCGGGCTCCCCCTCCGCCACGAGGAGGGAAGCGTCCTCTATGTCCACGCCAACGGCTACGCTCCGGCGGAGTGGGACTATATGTCGGGCCCGCTCGACGCCGTACGCCATTTCGGCCGGGTCGATGCGCATATCACCTTCTGTGGCCACGTCCATATATCGATGCTCTATCACATGAGCACGACGGCCAAGGTCGGGGCCTTCACGCCGGTGCCCAACACCGACATCCCGCTGCTGCCGACCCGTTCCTGGCTGGCGGTGGTCGGCGCGGTGGGCCAGCCGCGGGACGGGATTCCGGCGGCGAACTATGCGGTCTTCGATACCGCGCACCAGAACTTGCGCTTCCTGCGCGTTCCCTACGACTCGGCCGCCTCCGCGCGCAAGGTGCGCGAAGCCGGCCTTCCTGAGAGACTTGCTCTCCGGCTCGAACAGGGCCGCTAGCATGCGCCTGCGGCTGAATCCCGGCATGGTGATCGATGGCTTCGAACTGACGGAGCACCTGAGCACCGGAGGGACCGCCTTGCTCTGGGCCGTTTCCAGGCCGGACGACCCGATGCCGCTCATTATGAAAATCCCGCTCCTGCGCGACAGCGACGATCCGCTGCCGATCGTCAGCTTCGAGACCGAGCAGATGATCATGCCGCGCCTGACCGGGCCGCATGTGCCCCGCTTCGTCGCGACCGGAGCCCTGGAGGCCCAACCCTACATCGTCATGGAGCGCATTCCGGACCCATCCCTCAAGGCGAGACTGCCCGACGTGCCCCTGCTCTGGCCGGAGGTGGTGGAGATCGGCGTTAAGGTGGCCCATGCCCTTCACGACCTGCACCGCCAGCACGTGATCCACCTCGACGTGAAGCCCAGCAACGTCATGTTCCGGGAAACCGGCGAGGCTGTGCTGATCGATTTCGGCTTCTCGCGTCATGAGATGCTGCCCGATCTCCTCGACGAGGAGTTCCGCGAGCCGTTCGGCACCACGCCCTACATGGCTCCGGAACAGGTGCTTCAGGACCGGTGCGATCCGCGCAGCGACCTCTTCGCGCTCGGCGTGATGATGTATTTCTTCGTCACGGGGGAGCGGCCCTTCGGAAATCCGCGCGGCAGCCAAATCCGCCGCCGCCTCTGGCGGGACCCGGTTCCGCCCCGGGCCAGGAATCCGGAATGCCCGCCCTGGCTGCAAGAGGTCATCCTCCGATGCCTCGAGGTCGATCCGAACGACCGCTACGCGACGGCGGCCCAGCTCGCGCTCGATCTGGAAAACCCGGAGCAGATCCAGCTCACCGAACGTGCGGAGCGGCTCGAACGCGACAGCGGCATGAAGACGTTCAAGCGATGGCTGAAGGCGCGAAAGGCGCAGCCGCTCGAGACGCCGAACATCGCTGGACAGCTGTCGCGGGCGCCGATCATTCTGGCGGCCGTCGATCTTTCACCGGAAAACGAGGATCTCGCCGATGCCCAGCGGGTCCTGGTCAAACGCATCCTGTCCATCGAGGACGGCGCCCGCATTGCCTGCGTCAACGTCCTGAAGACTTCGCGCATCGCCGTCGACATCCTGGAGGACGGTGAGGGTCGCAGCCTCCATGTGCAGCGTCTCATCCAGCTCAGGCACTGGGCGGCGACTCTCGAGTTGCCGAAGGAACGTGTCACCTTCAGCGTCCTGGAAGCACCCGACCCGGCGGGCGCCCTGATCGACTATGCGCGCCATAACAACGTGGATCATATCGTGATCGGCGCCCGCGCTTCGTCGGCATTCCGACGCTATCTCGGGAGCGTCTCCTCACAGGTGGTCGCCGAGGCCCCCTGCTCCGTGACCGTCGTTCGAACCTCACGTGACCGCCGCCCGACTGAAGCCTGACAGGTCGCGGAGGAGTTGGTCAGGACTCCCTGACCTCCTCCAGCAGCCAACGGTGGAACGCTTCGAGCCCCGGGCGCATGGGCCGGTCCTCGGGAACCGTGAACCAGTACGCGTTACGGCTCTTGAACCCGAGGCCGGCAGGGTTGGCGAGGCGGCCGCTGGCGAGTTCCTCCTGCACCAGACGGCGCGGCACGAGGGCGAGGCCCTGACCGGAGATCGCGGCCCGGATCACCAAGGAATAGAACCCGAAGCGGATGGTATGAGCCGGCTCAAAGCCGTCGATTCCGTGAGCCGTCCCGAACTCGCTCCAACGCAAAGGCGTCTGGAAGTGGTCGAGCACCGTGTAGCGACCGACATCCGCTGCGGTCTCCAGCCGGCCCATGCGCGCCAGGAGAGGCGCCGCACCCACGAGGGCGACGTCGCGCCCGAAGAGGTAATCCGCCCTCTGCCCCGGCCAGTGCCCCTCGCCGAAGCGAAATGTCCCGTCGGCGGCCTCCGTCGTATCAGCCGTGACGAAGCTCGTGAACTGCACATCGATGTCCGGGTACTGCTCCGCGAAGCGTGAGAATCGCGGGAGGAGCCACCGATCTCCGATGATCGGCAACACGTGGAGGCGCACGGACCAGGGTGACGCCTTCAGGGCTGATATCCGTACCCCCGCCGTTTCGAGCTCCGCCAGGGCCGTTCGGGCATGCTTGATGTAGATGCGCCCCGCCTCGGTCGGCACGAGCCCCCGGCTTCCGCGGGTGAAGAAGCTGGCGCCCATGGTCTCTTCGAGCGCGCGAAGGTGCTTGCTGACCGCGCTCTGCGTCAGGTTCACCGCCTCGGCCGCGCCCGAGGCGGTTCCGTGCTCAGCGACGGCAAGGAGCACGCGCAGGGATGTCATGGAGCTTGGAAGGCGGTGCACACTCATGCGTGATCGGTGGGGTGGACGAAACGGAATAGACGCCCCTTACTATTCCGAAATGGAATAGAAAAGCGACGAATTTTCATTTGTCAGCGTCACTTTCCCTTGGGACATAGGAGAAAAGGGAAGTTGTCATGACAGAGCCGAAAGTCCTCTGGGCGTCACGTTTCAGGTCCGCCCCCTCCCCCGAGCTCATGAACCTGTCCCGATCCGATCCGAGTCACTTCCGACTGGCCGCCTACGATCTCGCCGCCTCCTCGTCCCATGCTCGCGAACTCGTCCGGGCCGGCCTGCTCGACGAGGATGAAGGCGAGCGCATCCAGGGGGCTCTTGCGGCCATCGCTGCCGACCTCGAAGGGGGCGTCGTAACCCCTTCCGAGGGGGACGAGGATGTCCATACGTTCCTGGAGCGCGTGCTCATGGAGCGGCTCGGCCCGTTGGGCGGTAAGCTGCGGGCGGGGCGCTCGCGCAACGATCAGGCTGCAAACGACCTCAAGCTCTATCTGCGGGACAAGGCGAGGTGCATCGCCCTGGACCTGCTCTCCCTTCAGGATGCGGTCGCGGGTCAGGCCGAGGAGCATCTCCAGACTCTGGCGCCGGGCTTCACGCATCTCCAGCCCGCCCAGCCGGTGAGTTTCGCGCACCAGCTTCTCGCTCACGCCCAAGGCTTCGCACGCGACATCGAGCGGCTGCGGGACTGGGATCGTCGCGCGGCCCGCTCCCCGCTCGGTGCGGCGGCGCTCGCCGGCTCGGCCATTGCGAAGAACCCCGACCTGTCCGCGCGCGAGCTCGGATACGACGGGCCGTGCGAAAATTCGATCGATGCGGTCGGCAGCCGAGATCACGTGGCAGAGTTCCTGTTCGCAACCGCCATGCTGGGCGTGAACCTGTCACGCCTTGCAGAGGAAATCTTTCTCTGGTCGTCGCGGCAGTTCCGTTGGGTGGAACTCGACGATGCCTATGCGACCGGCTCGTCGATCATGCCGCAGAAGAAAAATGCCGACATTGCCGAGCTCACGCGTGGACGCGCGGCACGGCTCATCGGCGCCCTTTCGACAATGCTCACCGCCCTCAAGGGGCTTCCATTCGCCTATAACCGCGATCTCGCCGAGGACAAGCGCGCCGCGTTCGAGGCGGTCGACACCCTCGCCGCCGTCCTGCCCGCCATGACCGGGATGGTGCGAACCATGCAGGTCAACACCGAGACGCTGAGGCGTCAGGCGACGGATGGCTTCACCCTGGCGACCGAAGTCGCCGACTGGCTGGCGCGCCGCGGCGTGCCGTTCTCGGAGGCCCATGAGATCACTGGCCGCCTCGTGCGGCATTGCGAGGATCGCGGCATCGGCCTCGAGGATCTGACCGACGAGGAACTCGTGGCGGTCGATCCACGCCTTGACGGCACGGTCAAATCCTGCTTGACGCCCGAGGCAGCGGTCACGGCCCGCGATGCCCATGGCGGCACCGCGCCCAAGCGCGTGACCGAGCAACTCGCGCGCCTTCGATCGCTCTCCGGCGACCAACGGGAATGGGCGATACATTATGACGGCCCGCGGACCTGAATGAGCGAAGGAGTTTCCGGATGAGCAGCGCCGCCGCGCAATCCGCATCGGGCACGGGCCCACAGGCCGAAAGGTTCGATCCGTCCATCGCCCATCTGACGCACGTGCCGCGCCGTCATTACGGACGCTGGATCGCCAGCCTTCTGATCCTGATCGTCTTCGCCTATGTCGCGAAGGCCTTCGCCGAAGGGCAGATCGACTGGAAGGTCGTCGGCCAGTTCTTTACGGCGCAGTCCATTCTGAGCGGCCTCGGCAACACGATCATCATGACGATCTGCGCCATGGCGCTCGGCATCGCTCTGGGCGTCCTCTTCGCCATCATGGTCATGTCGCCGAACCCCGTGCTCAAAGGCGTCGCCGTCTTCTACATCTGGTTCTTCCGGGGAACCCCACTCCTCCTGCAGCTCCTGATCTGGTTCAACCTCGCCCTCGTCTTCCCGCGCATCGGGTTTCCGGGCCTGTTCGAGGCCCGCATGGTCGACGTGATGACGCCCTTCGTGGCGACCCTGCTCGGCCTCGGCATCAACCAGGGCGCCTACACGGCGGAGGTGGTGCGCTCCGGCATCCTGTCGGTCGATGTGGGGCAAACCGAAGCGGCGAAATCCATCGGCATGACGCGCCTCACCACCCTGCGCCGCATCATCCTTCCGCAGGCCATGCGGGTCATCATTCCCCCGGTCGGGAACGAGGTGATCAGCATGGTGAAGCTGACCTCGATCGCGAGCGTGATCGGCTATGCCGAGGTGCTGCGCAACGCCCAGACGATCTATTACGCCAATGCGCGGGTGATCGAGCTCCTGATCGTCGCGGCGGCGTGGTACCTCATGATCGTGACCGTGCTCAGCGTCGGGCAGCATTTCCTCGAACGCTATTTCGCCAAGGGGCAAAGCCGGCGCAAGACGCGGCCGGTCGCCCAGCCTGCCGTGGAGGGCTGAGCCATGATGCCGATCGTCGTCGCTGCGGACGTCCGCAAGGCCTTCGGCTCCGTCCAGGCTCTGGACGGGGTTTCGATCGAAATACCCGCCGGACAGGTCATGTGCATCGTCGGCCCGTCCGGGTCGGGCAAGAGCACCCTCCTCCGCTGCATCAACCAGCTGGAGCGCATCGATTCCGGCGCGATCTGGGTCGACGGCGAGCTGATCGGCTATCGCCGCGTCGGCGACAAGCTCTACGAGCTCACCGATGCCGAAATCGCGCGCCAGCGCCTGACGAGCGGCATGGTTTTCCAGCGCTTCAACCTGTTCCAGCACATGACGGCGCTCGAGAACATCATCGAAGGGCCCGTGACGGTGCAGAAGCGCCGCCGAAAGGATGCGACCGACGAGGCCGTGGCGCTGCTCGAACGTGTGGGTCTCGGCGCAAAGCGCAATGCCTATCCGTCGGAACTCTCAGGCGGCCAGCAGCAGCGGGTCGCGATCGCCCGCGCCCTGGCCATGAAGCCGAAGCTGATGCTGTTCGACGAGCCGACCTCGGCCCTCGACCCGGAGCTGGTGGGCGAGGTTCTGGCGGTGATGAGGGATCTGGCGAGCTCCGGCATGACGATGATCGTCGTCACCCACGAGCTCGGCTTCGCCCGCGAGGTGGCGAACGAGGTGGTGTTCATGGATCGGGGAGCCATCGTGGAACGGGGCTCCCCGCAGGAGGTGCTCGTGCATCCGCAACAACAGCGGACCCGCGACTTCATCGCCGCGGTTCTCGCATAGAATGCCGTTCCCAGGAAAAGGACCGACGAACATGAGACTCATTGCAGGATTACTGGCGAGCGCCCTCGCCCTTGGCTTCGCCACGACGTCGAACGCCGCGGAGCTCCCGGACCGGATCAAGAAGGCGGGCAAGATCGTCGTGGCGACGATGCCGAACTATGCGCCGATCACCTTCAAGGATCCGGCCACGAACAAGCTCACGGGCTTCGATATCGATCTCGGCGAGGCCCTGGCGAAGGAACTCGGCGTGGGCATCGAATGGCAGGAGATCGCCTTCGCCCAGATGATCCCCTCGCTCCAGACGGGACGCGTGGATCTGGCGCTCGCCGGCATGAGCGACCTCCCGGCCCGCCGTGAGATCGTCGACTTCGTCGATTACATGAAGTCCGGCGCCCAGTTCTACACCTCGCCCGCCATGGCCTCGACGATCAAGACGCCCGAGGATCTCTGCGGCAAGAAGGTCGGCGCGAGCCGCTCCACCAACTGGCCCCGCCAGATCGCCGAGTGGAGCCAGGCGAACTGCGTCGCGAAGGGCAAGCCCGCCATCGACGCGATCGGCACGGAGGGCTCGGCCGACGCACGCACGCAGCTCAAGACCCAGCGCCTCGATGCGGCAGTCCAGGGCAACGAGACCCTGCCGTATTTCCAGCAGCAGGAGCCCAACACCTATGTTCTGATCGGCGAGGCCTTTACGACTTCGCTCTCCGGCATTCCTGTCCTGAAGACCGAGACTCAGCTCCGCGACGCCCTGAAGGAAGGCCTCGAGCGGCTGCAGCAGAAGGGCACCTACGACGAAATCCTGAAGAAGTACGGCCTGCAGGCGAACAAGCTCTCGCCGATCGGGGTCAACCAGGGTCAGGACTGAGCGCCAAACGCCTGCCAATCACATTGCGCGACAGGCCCATGAGGGATCTCATGGGCCTGTCGCACGTTCCCATTCCGCTCACGCCTCATTCGGGGCGTGAGCGACTGTAGGAAGCCTCGCCACGAGCGCCTCCAGATCGTCCCAAGCATATACGAAGTTCTCAGACCGCCAGACGGGACCGGGATCCGTATAGGCCCCGACTCTGCGGCCGCCCATCGACTCGTAGAAGACGATCGCCGGATCGTTCCCGACCACGACCCCGAGGGCGATGGCCCGATGGCCGAAGCTCATCATCTCATTCGCAAGCGCGCCGAGAAGGATGCGGCCTATGCCCCGCCGCTTGAAGGCGCGATCGACGTAGAGGAACTTCACCTCCGCGCGCCCCTGGAACGCCTCGTGCGAGGAAGGTCCCGCCGCCCCGAAGCCGGCAAGACGTCCCTCACTCTCCGCGACGAGGATCGTGTGTCCGAGACCATCCTTCGCCAGCATAGCCTGCCAGCGCGACTCCCTTACCCGTTCGGTCAGAGTCCGATGAGCGTCTTCCGGAGCAAGGTCCCGATAGGTTTCGCGCCACATTCGGAAGTGCAGCGCTGCAATGGCAGTCCCGTCGGCGGGCCGCGCGGAACGGATCGTGACGTTCAAGCGCCATCCTCCTCGATGATTGTCGGAAAGTTCGCACGGCTATGGGCTTGGATGGTCATCACAGCCTGTGCTCTCGTTCATCGATATCCGGCATGACCAGGTAGATCAGAACTGCGACGATCGTCATGACGAATCGGAAGGCGGACGGGATGCCATTCCATTGCTGGGACATCCACATCCCAAACCACTCGCCGCCGATCGCCATGAACCCGACCTGCCAGACGAGAAAGCCCAGGGTCAGGCCAGCGACCGCATAGCCTTTCGAACGGTTGAAGGCCGCGGCGGAGGTCCTGTGGACCCGAAGCATTAGGACGGCGCCGATCCAGCAAAGAACAGCCGTCAGACTCTCGGCTGAGATGATCAGGACATAGGCGGCATGGTGCACGGCAGGACTGGCGATGGCGCGGTAGCGAACGGTGGTGTCCGGGAACACGGTATCCATCGCCAGCACGTGCTGCACGAAGGCCAGGTTGGTGCCGTAATCCGTGATGTTCCCGAATGCGACGAGGCTCGTCCATAGCGCGATTGCCGCGACCATGGCAGTCTTGGACGCCCTGACGATGACCATTCTGCCCCCGGCCTTGAAAGGTGTCTTGGGAGACTGCCTTACAGACGGAGGATCTCATCGGCACTCTCGTTCATGACGAGATAACCGGTTCTGCAATCACTGGCGAGTCGGAGAATATCCCCGCATGGTCCGGCATCGCCGTTTCCAATTTCCGGCTCAGGCCCCATGACCGGATGAACGCTGCCCGAGGCTCTGCAACTGCTCGACCAATGGTTTGAGGTGAGCCGGGTAATCAGCCTCGTTCTTAAGCTCCTCCGTATAGATCCTTTTCAGGATCTGCCCGATGACGGCAGCAGCATGGTTGGGCGTCAGGATAAGCGTGTTCGGGAGACCCAGCCCGTCGCGCGATCCGCCAGCGGTCAGCATGGATAAATTCCTGTGCGTTGATGCATCAGATGCGATGCGTTCCGCCAAGCCAACCCGGCTGGCGACGAGCGGTTGCACGCAGGTTTTGCGTCTGGTGCGGGGGCGCACAACGTTGTGACCGGTGCCAACGTCGGTCAAAGATATGTTGCAACGAAGCACTTCCTTCAATCGGCCGCGTTATTACAAGGGTATTTCTGATCCGTCGCTATGAGAGGTAGCCCCTTTTAAGATGACACGATCCTTCCGCTGGACAGTTATAAATCCCGATGGGTCCGAACCCTTTCAGCCCTGCATGAACGGAGCCGAAAATTCTCAAAAATCTCGGCGCCATAAGACCCATCAGCGACATGCACAGCATGATTGGAACGGAACCGGGCCGGCGCCTTCGTCAATCCAAAGATATTCCAATGGAGAGACATTCTTGACGGCATGGGAGCTGATAAGCCACCTGAGGTCGCATCCTTTTCTCCGTCGGGTCGCCGTCGTCGTGGGCGGAACCGCTGCCGCGCAGGCTATTACGATTGCCGTGTCGCCACTCATCACCCGGCTTTACGGGCCGGAGATCTTCGGCGTCTTCGGCGTCTTCACGGCCGCCTTGGCGCTTGTGACCCCGCTTGCCAACCTATCCTACGGCGCCGCGATCGTGCTGCCGGAATCGGACGACGAAGCCAGGACGCTCTTCAGGCTCGCCGCGCTGATCGGCCTGATCATGGCCATTCTCTCGTTCATCATCGTTGCTGCGTTCGACGACGAGATCGCCGAAGCCATCGGCTTCACCGCCGATCCGCACCTGCTGTTGATCGCACCTGTCATGGTGCTGCTGTCGGCGGTTGCCGAGCCGCTCCACCACTGGCTCTACCGGACGAAGAAGTTCGGGGTCATCTCACGGGCCGCTGTGATCGAAGCCGCGGCGAACGGCTTGGCCAAGGTCGGCATCGGAACCATGGCGGCAACGGTGCCCGCGCTCCTTGCCACGTCGATCCTCGCATCCGCGCTCCAGGTGTCGCTGCTTTGGGCGAGTGCGCGCCACACACTGATGGGCCGTACCGCTCCGGACCAACCCGCGGAGCGCTTGCCCCCTCCTCCTACAATGAGGGACGTCGCTCGTCGCTTCCGTGACTTTCCGCTGTTCAAGGCGCCGAACGACTGGCTCAACATGATTTCGAACAGCATCCCGCCGCTCATCCTGGCCGCGGCCCTGGGGCCTATTCCCGCGGGGTTCTACCTCCTGGCGCGCCGGGTCGTCGTTCTCCCGATCACCGTCATCTCGGGCGCGATCGGCCCGATCTTCCTTACGCGCTTCGTCGAGGCGACCCATGGGTCGGAACGGCTGAGGCCGCTCCTGCTGAAGGGCACAGCGGCGCTCGCGGTAGCCGGCCTGGTGCCGTTCGGCATCATCGTCGCCTTTGGACCGTGGCTGTTCAGCCTCGTCTTCGGTGCCGGATGGGAGCCTGCCGGCGAATATGCGCGGTGGCTCTGTCTCTGGTTCTATTTCGCCTTCATTGCAGCGCCGTCATTCCACGCCATCCCGGTCCTCGGCCTTCAAGGGCACTTTCTGGTGTACCAGATCGTGGTGCTGGGTTTGCGTGCCGGAGCCTTGGCGGCGGGCGCAATCTACTTCAGGAACGACGTCCTCGCGATCGCCCTGCTGTCGATCGTCGGTGCCGTGGTCAACGGAACGCAGATCATCTGGTGTGCGGCGAGCTGCGACGTCCGCTCTCGGGAAGACCTCCCTCAGCTCCGGCAGGCCGTTTGATCTGACGCGCGTCACCGATCCCCTTACAGACGCTTTTTCTTCAGGATTGCCCTTGCAGATTTGCCGCCGCCCGGCGCGGCTTGCGATCGCCACGACGCCGGAAGCTGCGGTAAAGCTCCTTCAGCGCCTCCGGGATTCGTGGGCGGATTACGTCCTGGTAGACCGCCTTAGCCGCGATGCCGGGCGTACGAACGAGAATCGGAAGGGCCTCGCGCCGCACGAGGTGAAGATCCGCGTATTCGTCCTGAGACATCCTCCAATGCTGGTCAGGACCCGACAGGCTCATGTGATTGATCTCGTCGATGTCCTGCCTCGCGAATGCATCTCTGTAGACTTCCTCCGTCAGTAGACTGCCGAGCCTGCATTCGGCGAAATCCTCGTCGAAGGTGTATTTGGGAAGGATCAGAGTCCTCCCGCAGACGACCCCCATCTGAGCAGCGACAAGGCGTCCATCTACATGGATCGTATGCCATTCCCATTGGTTGTGACGCGAGAGCCCGTCGATGAGCGCAGAATAGAACTCAACCGTCCTCTGATCGTGCGCCATTGCGGACCCGGAGCGCCCCTTCCACCCGGCTGCCTCGAGAGCGATGTACTCGCGCAGCAAGCGGTTATTGCCGGTGTCCCCGCGCCTTATTTCGAAGGAAACTTGGCCGCGCTGCTCGAGCTTCCTTCGATAGCGCTTGACGTTCTTGCGGATGCTGCCGAGTTCGGCCATGTAGCTGTCGAAGCTGCCGCGAGCATCCAAGTAGGAGTACATCGTGCTGAGCCCGCTACGCACGAGATAGCCGCTTGTATTCTTCTCGGCCGCGCGCCACAGGGACGAGCTTCGGCGGATCGCCTTGAAATCGATTCCGATATGACTCGGCATGCAGCGATGGACGTCCGCCAGGAGCGCATCCAGCGCGACAGCAGCGAGATCCGGCTCCAGTAGAATATCGCCGGATGGCGTATGCTGATCGAAAGGCGTCTGCAGCAAGGGTAAGGTCTGGCTTAGGATCCCGCGCCTTCGCCAGACTAGCGGCAGAACCCCGACAAGCTGGTCACCTCTATAAGCGAAGGTGCAAAGCCACCGGTCCTCGGTCCGAAGCCGGTGACGCATGAACGCGCTCGCCCAGGCGGGCATGGCACCCGCAGCAGCGTGAGGAACGCGCACGGCAAGTTCGTTCCATGCGGCAATGTGGGGAGCCAGCCCCTCGAGGTCATGGACGGTTACCGATCGCAACCCCCGGTCGCGATACGGTGGAGATTGGGAATGCCCTCGGAAATGTTCGAGAGCATCTGTGGCGTCTACGTCGGCTCCCTGCAAGATTGAGCGCACTCCCTTTGGTTGAAGTCGCCACTCACGCCCTTGTCTGCGAGGCAATCGGCCGAAAGGCCTCTAACATACCTGCAGGACTGTTTTGACCTTATACGACAGCGACACGATAAGATTACATTCTGCACAGAGACGTTCAAGTTAACACCTTGAGAACTTCTCCTCTTAATACCGAATATACGCAACCATCACCGGCAATCCGGTTATTTTACACGTATTCCAGAAAATTTTGAGCTGTTGATAAGAATGACTACCTCATGTGGTCAGGCAAAATTCTTCATTTATCCGCAAAGACCTCTTCCTTGCTCAGAAGCAGTGAATCTAATCTCTGCTCGACCGTCGCTCGTGAGCTGGATCCGGCTTGACAGCGTCGACGAGAGCGGACCGAGACACAGCAGGACTGCCAGGATGCGAATTGCACGTCACGCCGGGACAGGAGCAGCACACAGTGGACGGCCCGAAGCCGTCGTACTGGGCGGGCTGATCAACGGGCTGAGCGTCGTCAGGAGCCTAGCAAAGGCTGGAATTCGGCCCATCCTTGTAAGCAATGACCGGGATCTAGCGACAAGGTCGCGGTACGTCCGGACCCATCTCGTTCCCGAGTACGATGAAACCCTTGTCGACGAGTTGTTGCGGCTCCGGCAGAACATGGCCTTTGGGCCTGTGTTGATCTGCGCCCAGGATGCGCCTCTGCTCGCGGTCTCGAAGTACCGGGACCGCTTGGCGCCTCACTTCAAATTTCACGACTTTCCGCCTCATGAGAAGCTGGTGGAGCTTGGCCATAAGGACCGGTTCTTTCAGGTAGCCCAGGAAGGTCGATTCCCGGTTCCATCAACGCTTCTCGTGCGAAGCCACGGCGACCTGAGCAGGATCAGCCAGTTGCGTCTTCCACTCTGCGTCAAGCAGAACGGGCACTCCAAGATCTACGAAAGAATGTTCAAGAAGGCCTATCGGATCGAGAGCCACGCCGAGGCGCAGGCGCTTTGCGCGCGTATCTTGGATGTCACTGGCGAAGTCCTTGTTCAGGAATGGATCGAGGGCACGAATGACTCGATCTATTTCTCGCTCTGTTACATGACGCGCTCCAAGCCGGTGGTCTTCACCGGGCGCAAGGGCCGCTCATGGCCACCTCAGATCGGTGTCACGGCAAGCTGCTGGGCGGCGCCGGAGGTCGCGGAGGAGTTGGAGGAGCTGACGGTTCGCTACTTCCGCCATGTCGGTTTCACGCATGGATTCTGCAGCATGGAGTTCAAGCGTGACCAGCGCGACGGGCGCTTCCTGATGGTGGAACCTACGGTCGGGCGAACCAACGGCCAGATTGAGATCTCCGCTCTCTGCGGCATCAATCTCTGCCAGGCCGCCTATTGCGACCTGGCAGGTCTTCCACGGCCATCCCTGCGGCTCGATCCGACCCATGTCTGGCGCGACGAGTTCACGGATGCCCTCGCGGCCCGGATGCTCGGGACGGATTGCGCCTACCCGGCCGGACACCGCATTCACAATGCGTTCTGGCGTTGGGATGATCCGTTTCCGGCCATCTCGGCCGCATCCGATTTCGCGGGCCGCGGCCTCCGTCGTCTCGGTCGTGCCGCCGGAGGCTTGTGGCCATTGAGTTATCTGCCATCGTACCAGCGGATCTCGTGAACCTGGGCGATTGGGATGGTCTGCTAACGGGTGAATGGAGGTCAGTCGAGGTGCAGATCGGCAGCTTGGATCATGAGCGGTAGATCGCCGCTCCGGCGCGGGTGACCGCACCAAGCCGCCATATGCACCGATAGGGGGGTAGCTCAATGCCAGAGCACCGGTATCCAACGCCGGATGGTGCAAGTTCAAATCTTGCCTCCCCTGCCAATTTCTCAGGGTACGGCTCGTTCAAGCCCCGGATCCCGCCAAGGGATCAACGTCCGGTGGTCGATGCTGGACTCTTCAAGCGCTGCTGTTAGTTTTCCCCGCAGGGGGAGAACAATGAAACAGGTTGCTTTCGGACTTGGGGCCGTTCTGCTGGCATCGACCGCAGCCGTCACACAACAGGCGCCGGCCGGGCCGCCCGTCAACACGCTTCAGGAGATGGGCACCGCACTCTGGTCCTGCTGGAACCCGCCACCGGATACGCAGAATTTCCAGGTCACGATCCGTTTCAGCCTGAAGCGCAGCGGCGAAGTTCTCGGCAAGCCGATGATCACCTACTCGACCTTCAACGGGACCAACGAGGAGCAAAGGATCATCATGGATCGGATTCTCGCCGCCCTCGACGCCTGCACCCCGGTCAACCTCACGCCGGCGCTTGGAGGTGCGGTCGCAGGCCGAATGCTCATCATGACCTTCACGTCGCCGTCCACCAAAGCGTGAATTGTTGGTTCTTGAGCCACGGGGCGGATGGCCAGAGCCACCCGCCCCGCTGATCAGAGCTGGTCGATCCATGTCCTGGTGACGGTCAAGTCGGCTTGCGACAATCCGTGACCTGTCGGGAGCATCTGATGCTTGACGGTGGCCCCGGCCCCAGTCAGCAACGATGCAAGCCGCTTGGCATTTTCTGCCGGCACGATCGGGTCCGAGGCGCCAGAGACGATCAAGATCGGCTTGCCGGCTAGATCGACCACTGGCGGCACCTGCAGCGGGACCATGGCCCGGAGCAGGACCGCTCCGGCGAGAGCAT
>JAFAAP010000207.1 GCA_023426505.1 Pseudomonadota bacterium | reverse complement strand
TCCCAGTTCTGCGCAGCGCGGGCCTCCACGGCGAGCGGCACCTTCAGGCTGACCGCCGGGAAGGGGGCTTCGGTCATCACGCGGGAGATCACCGGCAGGGTGGCGTCGACCTCGTCGTCGGGCACCTCGAACACCAGCTCGTCGTGCACCTGCAGCAGCATGCGGGCGGAGAGGCGCTCGGCCTTCAGGGCATCCTCCATGCGGACCATGGCGCGGCGGATGATGTCGGCGGCGCTGCCCTGGATCGGCGCGTTGATCGCCTGGCGCTCCACGCCCGCCCGCTCCGACGGGTTGCTCGACCTGATCTGCGGGTAATGGCAGACGCGGCCGAACAGGGTCGTCACGTAACCTTTGTCCCGGCAGAACTTCTTGATCTCGTCGATATAGGTGCGGATGCCGGGGAAGCGCTCGAAATACTGCTTGATGAAGGCCGAGGCCTCCGCGTTGCCGATGCCGAGGCGCGTGGCGAGGCCGAAGGCCGAGATGCCGTAGATGATGCCGAAATTGATGGTCTTGGCCTGGCGGCGCAGGTCTGGCGTCATCTGGTCGAGGGGCACGCCGAACATGGCGGATGCGGTCGCCGCGTGAATGTCCTGGCCCTTGGCGAAGGCTTCCTGCAATTGCGGGATGTCGGCGATGTGGGCCAGCAGCCGCAGCTCGATCTGGCTGTAATCGGCCGAGATGATCTTGTGTCCCTCCGGCGCGATGAAGGCCTGCCGGATCTTGCGGCCGGCCTCCGTGCGGATCGGGATGTTCTGCAGGTTCGGATCCGACGAGGACAGGCGCCCCGTCGTGGTGGCAGCGAGAGAGAAGGAGGTGTGCACCCGCTTGGTGTCGGGATGCATGTGCTCCTGGAGCGTGTCCGTGTAGGTCGACTTCAGCTTGGAGAGCTGGCGCCATTCGAGAATTTTCGCGGGCAGCTCGTGGCCCGCCTGGGCGAGTTCGTCGAGGAGCGTCGCGGGCGTCGCCCACTGGCCCGACGGGGTCTTCTTCGCGCCGGGCAGGCCCATCTTGCCGAACAGGATGTCGCCGATCTGCTTCGGGGACCCGAGGGCGAATTTTTCGCCAGCCATCTCGTGGATCTCGTCCTCGAGCCGCGCCAGCGTCTGGGCGAAGTCGCCCGAGAGACGGCTCAGGATCTGGCGGTCGACCAGGATGCCGCGCATCTCCATGCGGGCGATCACGTCGACGAGAGGCCGCTCGAGCGTCTCGTAGACGGTGGTGCGGTGCTCGGAGGTGAGCCGGGGCTTCAGCAGCTGCCACAGGCGCAAGGTGACGTCCGCGTCCTCGGCCGCATAAGCGGTCGCCTTCGCGATCTCGACCTTGTCGAAGCTCACCTTGTTGCGGCCGGTCCCGGCCACGTCCGTGAAGCTGATCGGCGCGTGACCGAGATGGCGGCGCGAGAGCTCGTCCATCCCATGGGAGCCCTTGCCGGCATCGAGCACGTAGGAGATCAGCATCGTGTCGTCGATGGGGCGGACGTCGATGTTGTGGCGCTTGAAGACGACCCAGTCGTATTTGAGGTTCTGGCCGATCTTGAGGACGGAAGGGTCCTCCAGCATCGGCCGGATGGCGTCGAGGGCATCGGTGACCTGGATCTGCCCCGGCACGAGGCCGCCGCCGAAGAGGTCCGAATCGCCCCGGTGCTGCAGCGGCACGTAGCAGGCGCGGCCCGGCGCCAGCGCCAGCGAGAAGCCGACGAGATCCGCTAGGTTCGCGTCGAGGGCGCTCGTCTCCGTGTCGACGGCGACGTAGCCCTGCTGGCGGGCTTCCGTCACCCATTCCTTCAGGCGGGCGAGATCCGTCACGGCCTCGTAGGCCTGCACGTCGATCGCCTGCGAGGAGGCCTCCGTGGCGCGCTTGGCGGCGAGCTGCGACGGCGTGCCGAGGCCCTCCACCGTCCTGCGCCTGGCGGGCTCCGGCAGGTCGAGACCGGCGAAGGGATCGATCTCGCCCGGGGCGGCAGCGCCGCCCTCGAACGGCACTTCCTCCTCGACCGGGGCGGGACCGCCGAGCCGCTCCCAGCGGATCGCCTCGCCGCCCGGCATCAGGCGCGGATCGGGCTCGACGGCCGTGGGATCGGCGTCGTAGAGCTCCGCCACCCGGCGGGTGAGGGTGTTGAACTCCATCGCCTTCAGGAAGCCGATCAGGGTCTTCGGGTCGGGCTGTGGCAGGCGCAGGTCGTCGAGCGGCACGGGAAGCGGCGCGTCGCAGTCGAGGGTCACGAGCTTCTTGGACAGCCGGGCCGATTCGGCATTGTTGATCAGGGTCTCGCGGCGCTTGGGCTGCTTGATTTCGGGCGCGCGTTCCAGGAGCGTTTCGAGATCGCCGTATTCCTTGATGAGCTGCGCGGCGGTCTTCAGGCCGATGCCGGGCACGCCCGGCACGTTGTCCGAGGTGTCGCCCATCAGGGCCAGCACGTCGCCGATCTTCGAGGGCGGGATGCCCTCCCAGCGCTCCGTGACGGCGGCCTCGTCGAGGTTGCGCTCCGGCCGGTAGCCCGGCTTGCCCTTGGAGCCCGATTCGAAATCGTAGAAGCACACATGCGGTCCGACGAGCTGCATCAGGTCCTTGTCGGACGACACGATGAGCACGTCCGCGCCCTTGGCGGCCGCCTGCACCGCGTAAGTTGCGATGAGGTCGTCGGCCTCGTAGCGCTCCTTCTCCACCGGCTCCAGGCCGAAGGCGCGGATCGCCTCGCGCATGATCGGCATCTGGACCTTCAGGTCGTCGGGCGCGTCCGGGCGATGGCCCTTGTAATCCTCGTAGAGCTCCTTGCGGAACGAGCCCTCCGACTTGTCGAGCACGATGGCGAGATGCGTCGGCATGAAGCCCGCCGCGCCGTCGCGGACGAACTGCAGGAGCTTGGACACGAACAGGCGCACGGCTCCCGTCGGCATCCCGTCGGAAATGCGGGAATTGTACTTCGAGTCCTGGTTCATGGACTGGAAGTAGGCCCGATAGATGAAGGAGGAGCCGTCGACGAGGAAGACGTGATCGCCGGCTTGGACGGGACGGGAGGAAGCCATGGGTCTCGATCGTGAGAGAACGTTCCCGCAACAGATAGTGTTTTTGGAGGCCGATGGCTATGCCTCCAGGGCCGCAATGATCTCGGCTGTGGATCTCACCCGCGAGACTCGGGGCAAGGTGTTTCTGATGGCGAATTGGTGAAGCTCGGCGCTGAGGCTACTTGATGCATCCTCGGCAATGATGGCGTGGTAGTTGTGTTGCCAGGCATCGCGTGCAGTCGATTCGACGCCGAAATTCGTCATCAGGCCTCCGATGACCAGATGGCTGATGCCGCGCCGCCGCAGCTGCAGGTCGAGCTCGGTGCCATGAAAGGCACTCCACTGCCGCTTGGTGATCAGCACATCGGGTCTCACAGAGCCGAGTTCGGCCGGGAACTCGGCCCAGTCGGCAGGCAGACCGCCGGGCGGAAGGATCATGGGCGTTTCGGTCAGGCCGCCAGGCTTGTCGGCATAATCGTCCGAGAACCCGATCCGGACGAGGACGACGGTGGCTCCGGTCTGCGAGAACCGGCTGGCCAACTGGGCACTGTTCGCAACGACGGTCGCCGGCTCGTGCGGCCCTGCCGCTGCCGCGAGTGTACCCTTCTGCACATCAATCAAAACAAGGGCGGTAGTGCGGGGATTGAGCTTCAGCATCATGAGGCTTTCCGGTATCGGAGGGAGGACAGCGTCGAACGAGACGGGCGATTACATGAGGATATCCTCATGTTTGGAGTTATATGAGGATGTCCTCACAAAAAGCAAGCGAAAAGGAGAGCGCGGCGATCCGCGCGCCTCAGAGACGGCGCGGACGCGAGCGCGTGGCGGCCCTCCTCAAAGCCGGAGAGGAGATCTTCGCCGAAAAGGGCTTCGATGCCGCGACCATGACGGAAATCGCGGCGCGCGCGGGGGCTTCCATCGGGTCGCTGTATCAGTTCTTCCCGACCAAGGAGCTGCTCGCGGACGCGCTTCAGACGGCCGATGGCGAGGCTCTTTACGGGATGCTCGAAGCTCTGGGCCAAACATCGGAACAGATGACGCCGGCGGAGCTCCTGGACCGCCTGTTCCAGGACCTATCCGCCTTTCTCCTGGCTCATCCGGCCTTCGTTCTCCTGGTGGACCGTCCGGCCGCCGACAAGGCGCAGAAGTCCGAACGGCGCAACCGCATGCGTGGCCAGATCGCGAGGCTCCTGTCTCAGACGGAGCCGCCGCTGCCACGAGAACGGGCCGACGTGCTGGCGGTCATCATCCTGCATCTCATGAGGGTTGCGGCAGCCGTGAGCGGCGAGGCGGATTTGCCTGTTCGCGATGCCGTCCTGCAGGACCTGCGATCCATGCTCATGCGTCAGGTCAACGGGCGCGAATGACCGGCTTCTAGGCAGCCTTCAGGCGTGCCAGATCGAAATCGAGCTCCCGCAGCGCCTGCATGACCACACCCTCCGTGAGGAGGTCCATGGACGACTCCACCACCTGGATCGTGGCGAGCGCCCTGAGCTCAGGGATCGTCTGCGTGTCGAGCGCCGCCTCGAAGGACGGGCGCAGCAGGTCCATGGCCCGGGTGCCAGGGCCGCAGATCACCACGTGGTCGGGCTCCAGGGTCTGGATCAGGATGCCGACCGCGTCGCCTAAGACCTCGCCCGCCTCGCGGAACAGGTTGGCGAGGGCGGCGTCGCCGGAGCGCGCCTGCGCGACGATGTCGGTCATGGCGTCCTCGCCGGGAAGCAGGACGGTCGGGGCCGGGCGGTGGTCGATGAGCTGCGCGTCCCGGTAGAGGGCGTAATCGGCGAGATACGCCTCGATGCAGCCGCGCCCGCCGCAGCGGCATTGCGGTCCGCTCCGGCGCAGGCGCACATGGCCGAACTCGCTGCCGCCGAACCGCGCGCCGCGATAGAGCTCGCCTTGGATCAGGAAGCCCAAACCCACGCCGTCGCCGACCATGAGGCAGGCCGTGCGCCCGGACCGGAGCTCGGAGTCGCGCTGCGCGATCGCGAACGCCATGGCGCTGGCGTCATTCTCGATCGACACCGGAAGGCCGAGCCGCTGGCTCAGGCCCGAGGCGAGCGGCAGGTCGCGCACGCCCAGGACCGGGCTCCACGCCACCACCCCGTCGCGGGTGTCCACGTAGCCCTGGCAGGCAAGGCCGACGGCCTTCACGTCCTGGCGACCCGTGTCACGCGCGAAGGCCGTGATCGTCTCCGCCAGCACGTCCATCAGCTCTCCGGCTTCGAGATTGCGAAGCGGGCGCTCGATGCGACGGCTGGCGCGGTTGCGGCCCGCGCTGTCCACGAGCCGCAGCTCGATCCGGTTGAACCCGGTCCAGACGCCGATGACGCAGCCCAGGGTGTCGGCGAAGAACAGGCGCACCTTCGGCCGGCCGCGCAGCAGGCCGGAGCCCGCCTCGCCGCTGTCCTCCGTGACCAGGATGCCCTCGTCCACCAGGCTCGCCGTGAGATCGGAGACGCTGGCCGGGCTCATGCCGAGCTGCTGGCCGAGCTCGACCCGGGCCATGGGGCCCTCGCGGCGCAGGGTGTCGAGCAGTCGACGCCTGGCAGCTTCGCGAGGAGTGAGGGGGTTCATGACCATGGCCCTTTATTTATTCGTTGGATGAATAAAACAACTGACCGCATGATGGGTATACGACCAACGGGTGAGATGGGTCGGGCTTGAAGTGGCTCATGATCAGGATAATTATTTCCGCGTCTGAAAATAAAGAGATGCGACGGTATCCGGACCCGCGAGAATGCAGGCAGACGGGCCGCCGCGACAAGCCGGCTTTCGAGGAACGCCGTCCAGGAGGAACCCATGGTATTCAAGAAGCACGCAATGATCAGCCTTGCCGCCCTCGCGCTTTCGGCGACGGCCGCCCTCGCGCAGGGGAAAGGCCCCGTCGTCGGCGTCAGCTGGTCGAACTTCCAGGAGGAGCGCTGGAAGACCGACGAAGCCGCCATCAAGGCCGCCGTCGAGAAGGCCGGCGGCACCTACGTGTCGGCCGATGCCCAGTCGTCGCCGGCCAAGCAACTCACCGACATCGAAAGCCTGATCTCCCGCGGGGCCAAGGCCCTGATCATCCTGGCCCAGGACGCCGACGCTGTCCGCCCGGCGGTCGAGAAGGCCGTGGCCGAGGGAATTCCGGTTGTGGGCTACGACCGACTGATCGAGATCCCGCAGGCCTTCTACCTGACCTTCGACAACGTCGAGGTCGGTCGCCTGCAGGCCCGCGAGGTGTTCAAGGTGAAGCCGGAAGGCAACTACGTCTTCATCAAGGGCTCGGGCTCGGACCCGAACGCCAACTTCCTGTTCCAGGGCGCGATGGAGGTGCTCAAGCCCGCCATCGATTCCGGCAAGATCAAGAACGTGGGCGAGGCCTACACCGACGGCTGGCTCCCGGCCAACGCGCAGCGGAACATGGAGCAGTTCCTGACCAAGAACAACAACAAGGTCGATGCGGTAGTGGCCGCCAATGACGGCACCGCGGGCGGCGCCATCGCGGCGCTGGCGGCGCAGGGCCTCGCCGGCTCGGTGCCGGTCTCCGGCCAGGACGCCGACAAGGCAGCCCTCAACCGCGTGGCGCTCGGCACCCAGACCGTGTCGGTGTTCAAGGACGCGCGCGAGCTCGGCCGCACCGCGGCGGAGATCGCCGTGCAGCTCGCCGGGGGCAAGAAGCTCGCGGAGATCCAGGGTGCGAAGTCCTGGAATCTGGGCCCGAAAAAGCAGAACATGACGGCCCTGTTCCTCACGCCGGTCGCGATCACGAAGGACAACCTCAACGTGGTCGTCGATGCCGGCTGGGTCACGAAGGACGTGGTCTGCCAGGGCGTGAAGCCGGGCTCCGTGAAGGTCTGCAACTAAGCCCTTCCTCGTCATTCCGGGGCGCGCCTAAGGCGCGAGCCCCAGAACCCATAGACACGACGGTCTCAGGGAAACTCAGCGGCATCTGTCGCGGTTGATCCAGATCCACCGATGGTTATGGGTTCCGGGCTCGGCTGCGCCGCCCCCGGAATGACGTCTGACATGATGAGCATGCCATGACCGCACCCGCCGCCACGACCGCACCGCCTCACGCCACCTCCGGCTCGCTCCTGTCGAAGCTCGAGATCGACGTCCGCATGCTCGGCATGCTGGCGGCGCTCGCGGCGATCTGGATCGGCTTCGACGTCCTCTCGGGCGGCCTCTTCCTCACGCCGCGCAACCTCTGGAACCTGTCGGTCCAGACGGCCTCCATCGCGGTCATGTCGACCGGCATGGTGCTCGTGATCGTCACCCGCAACATCGACCTGTCGGTCGGGGCGATTCTCGGCGTCGTCGGCATGATCATCGGCGTGCTGCAGGTGCAGTGGCTGCCGGCCTGGCTCGGCTTCGAGCACTGGCTCACGGCCCCCCTCGCGGTCGTCGCCGCCGTGCTGATCGGCGGCGCCATCGGGCTCTTCCAGGGCTGGCTCATCGCGTATCTGGCGATTCCCTCGTTCATCGTGACGCTGGGCGGCCTTCTCGTCTGGCGCGGCGCGGCCTGGTGGGTCACCACCGGACAGACGGTCGCTCCGATGGACACGCGATTCAAGGCGCTTGGCGGCGGCGTGGAGGGCGCGCTCGGCGCCACGGCCACCTGGATCATCGCGGCCGTCGCCTGCGGGCTCATCGTCGTGGCGCTCGGCCTCGCGCGCCGGCGGCGCATCCGCTTCGGCTTCCCGGTGCGCCCCGGCTGGGGCGACGCGGTGATCGCGGTCTTCGCTTGCGGGGCGGTTCTCGCGGCGGCCTCCATCGCGAATGCCTATCCGCTCCCCGTCGGCACGGCCCGACGCTGGGCCGAGGCCAACGGAATCGCCTGGCCGGAGGGCGGACTTATCATCCCGCACGGCATCGCCCTGCCGGTGCTGATCGCCATCGTGGTCGGCCTCGCCATGACGTTCCTGGCCCGCCGCCGGCGCTTCGGCCGCTACGTCTTCGCCATCGGCGGCACCCCGGAGGCGGCGGAGCTGTCCGGCATCAACACCCGCTGGACGCTCATGAAGGTCTTCGGCCTCATGGGGCTCCTGTGCGGCATCTCGGCCTGCATCTCGACGGCGCGCCTCAACGCCGCCACCAATGCGGCGGGCACCCTCGACGAGCTCTACGTGATCGCCTCGGCGGTGATCGGCGGCACGTCGCTCGCGGGCGGCATCGGCACCATCGCGGGCGCGATGCTCGGCGCCCTCGTCATGCAGTCCCTGCAATCGGGCATGGTTCTGCTCGGGGTCGACACGCCGCTCCAGAACATCGTCGTCGGCGCGGTCCTGGTGCTGGCCGTCTTCGTCGACGGCCTCTATCGCCGCCGCATCAAGTGAGGGAGAGCGTCATGCAGGCAAACGGCACAACGCCTCTCGTGGAGATGCGCGACATCTCCATCGCGTTCGGGGGCATCAAGGCGGTGGACGGCGTCTCGGTCGATCTGCGGCCGGGCGAGGTGGTGGGACTTCTCGGCCATAACGGCGCCGGCAAGTCGACGCTCATCAAGATCCTGTCAGGGGCCTACCGGCCCGACGCGGGCGAGATCTACGTGAACGGTGAGAAGGCCGACATCGGGACGCCGCGCGACGCCAAGCGCTACGGGATCGAGACGATCTACCAGACGCTCGCTCTCGCCGACAACATCGACGCGGCCGGCAACATCTTCCTGGGCCGCGAGGTGGTCACCCCCTACGGCACCCTGGACGACGCCACCATGGAGGCGGAGACGCGCAAGGTCATGGCGCGCCTCAACCCGCATTTCCGCCGGTTCAAGGAGCCCGTCAAGGCCCTGTCCGGCGGCCAGCGCCAGTCGGTGGCCATCGCCCGGGCGATCTACTTCAACGCGCGGGTGCTGATCATGGACGAGCCGACCGCGGCGCTCGGGCCGGCCGAGACGCAGCAGGTGGCCGACCTCGTGCTGCAGCTCAAAAAGGAAGGCATCGGCATCTTCCTCATCAGCCACGACATCCACGACGTGTTCGGCCTTGCCGACCGGGTCAGCGTGATGAAGAACGGAAAGCTCGTCGGCTCGGCCAACGTGGCGGATGTCACCCAGGACGAGGTTTTGGGGATGATCATCCTCGGCAAGTGTCCGCCCGGAGCCGTTCCGGGTCCTGGCGCGAGCTGATCGGCACTATCGAAGGAAGCGATTTTCATGACTCAGACGATTTACGGCTCTCTGAAGGGCAAGACCGTCCTCATCACGGGCGGGGCGAGCGGCATCGGCGAGAGCATCGCGCGCAGCTTCCATGCGCAGGGCAGCAAGGTCGCGGTTCTCGACTACAATGCCGAGGCCGGCGAGGCGCTCGCGAAGGAGCTCGGCGAGCGGGTGCATTTCGAGCACAACGACGTGCGCGACATCCCGGCCCTCCAGGCGGCGATCCGGCGGGCGAGCGAGGCGCTCGGCCCGATCACGATCCTGGTCAACAACGCGGCCCGCGACGACCGGCACACCATCGACCAGGTCACGCCGGAATACTGGCGCGAGCGCTTCGCCACCAATCTCGACCACCAGTTCTTCGCCACCCAGGCGGTGCTGCCGGACATGGAAAAGGCGGGCGGCGGCTCGGTCATCAACATGGGCTCCACGAGCTACATGGTGAGCAACGACTCGTTCGCCGCCTACAAGACCGCGAAGTCGGCCGTGGTGGGGCTCACCCGCGCGCTCGCCCGGGAACTCGGCGACCGCAACATTCGGGTCAACTGCATCGTGCCGGGCTGGATTATGACCCAGCGCCAGATCGACATGTGGCTGACGCCGGAGGGCGAGGAGGAGCTGATGCGCCGCCAATGCGTCAAGCGCCGCCTCGTGCCGCAGGACATCGCCAATTTCGCGCTCTTCCTCGGCTCGGACGATTCGACCGCCATGTCGGCCCAGACCTACCTGGTGGACGGCGGCTGGGTCTAAGGCGTTCGTCAGGCCCGCGAGCCTGCTCCCACGGCGGGAGTAGGCGCCTCCGCCTCCTCATCCTTCTCCCGCACCGTCTTCAGCGTATCCTGCCGCACCACGAAGCACAGGATCACGAGCGGGATGCCGATGCTGGCGGTGGCCGTGAAGAGGAGCGGATAGCCGTAGGCATCGACCACCGCGCCGGATGCGCCGCCGATCAGCTTGCCCGGAAGGGCGTAGAGGGAGCTGAGCAGGGCGTATTGCGTGGCCGCGAAGCTCGGGGAGCACAGGCCCGACATGTAGGCGATGAGCGCGGAGCCCGCGAAGCCCGCCGCGAAGTTGTCGGCGCTGATGGTCAGGGTCAGGGCGGGCAGGGTGGCGTTGCCCGACGCCAGCCAGGCGAACATCAGGTTCGAGGCGGCCGCGATGAAGGCTCCGATCAGAAGCGTCCACCACAGGCCGAGGCGGGTCAGCGCCAGGCCCCCTGCGAAAGCCCCGATAATGCCGATCCAGACCCCGTAGAGCTTCGACACGTTGGCGATGTCGGCCTTGGAGAAGCCGAGGTCGATGTAGAGCGGGTTCGCCATCACGCCCGCGACGAAATCCGGCAGGCGGAAGCAGGAGATCAGCACCAGGATCGGGATGAGGATCGGACCCTTGCGGCGGAACAGATCCGTCAGCGGCTCGGTGATGGCGGCGGCCTGCGACGGGCGCTCGCGCGCGGCGCCCTGATCGAGCCGCGGCGCCAGCAGGGTGCCGATGAGGCCGACGCTCATGAGGGCCGCCATGGCGAGGTAAGCGCTGCGCCAGTCGACGAATTCCGCGATGTAGAGGGCGCCGGCCCCGGCGCAGATGAGGGCGAGGCGGTAGCCGAGCTGGTAGGAGGCGGCCATCATGCCCTGGCGCTCCGTCGCTGCGGCGTCGATGCGCCAGCCGTCGACCACCACGTCCTGGGTGGCGGACGCGAAGGCGACAAGGACCGCCGACACGATCGCGAAGGTGAGGTTCACCTGCGGATCGCTTGAGGCGATGCCGATCAGGCCTAGCGCCACGCCGATCTGCGACAGGGCCATCCAGCCGCGCCGCCGGCCGAGGAGGCGGGCCAGGACCGGCACGTCGTAGCGGTCGACGATCGGCGCCCAGAGGAACTTGAACGAATAGGCGAGCGCCACCCAGCTCAGCATGCCGATCTCGGTGCGGGAGATGCCGGCCTCACGCAGCCAGGCCGAGAGGGTGCTGAAGACCAGCAGGAAGGGTAGGCCGGACGAGAAGCCCAGCGGCAGCATCAGGGCGATGCGGCCGTCGGTCAGGACGTCCCGGACGGAGAGGCGGCGGGCTTCAGCCATGGTCACCTTCGAAAAGCAGCAAGCGGCCGGCCGTCATGGCAAGCCCTCGGGGCGACACGATGGCACCGGGGCGTTGACGCGCTGTTAACGATCCCGTGCGGTCGCGAACATTTGGACCTGGGCCTCCGCCACCGGCTGCGACGTCATCCGGTGGATCGCGTCGGCCACCCCACCGGCGAGGCAGTCATAGCCGCGGTCGCCCATGTGGAAGCCGTCCGCGGACAGCATGGCGCGCAGCTCCTCCGGCGAACGGCTGTTCCAGCCCTTCATGAGAGCGTAGCGGGAGAAGACCGAGACCTTGCGCGTGTCGCCCATCCGTCCGACGGCGTTCACGAAGCGCTCGTAGCGGGCGAGGTCCTTGATGGTCGGAAAGTACTGCTGGTCCAGGAGGATCATCGGGGTGCCGGCCTTCTGGGCGGCCGAGATGCCTTGGTCCAGGAGCGCACGGAAGCGCTCCTCGTCGACCCCGTTCACGGCGTCGTTGGTGCCGACCTGCCAGATCACGAGGTCGAAGGGCTCCGCCTTCAGGGCCGCCTCGAGCCGCCCGATGGTCTGGATCGCCGTCTCGCCGCCCCGCCCGGCATTGACCACCGTGACGTTTTCCTTCCAGCGCGCCTCGAGGTCGTCCTCGAGCTGGGCCGGGTAGGAGCGGTCGGGGGAGGTGGCGCCGATCCCTTCCGTCGAGGAGGAGCCGATCGCCAGGATGCGCACGCTCTCGTGACGGACGAGCTTGGCCTTGATCGAGCCGATGGCGCCCCGGGCCGTGAAGATGCCCTGACCCGCGCCGCAGGCGCCGCCATTGGCGGCGGCAGGCGTCGGCAGGCTGGGGAGCGCGATGCTTAAGGCGAGAGCCGCCCCGGAGAGGCGGAGGACAAACCGAGATTTTCTGCTCCGCCTTTGTGCGGGGGAGCGGAGCTGACCTTGTTCCATTCGAGATAGCGCGCCAGAGCCAGGAGACCGAAAATGCCGACGATGGTGAATACCATGCCGATGATCTGCGGACTAGCGGACGACTTCACGGCGGTCAGCGTCATGATGACCTGTCCGAGCGCGCTCAGCAGGGACCCGACCGCGAAGATCATGAGCCCGTTCCGGCCCAGGCGCATCATGTCGGGGCCGATGATCGTCCTCTTCAGGACATTGCCGACGCAGAGCTGGGTGACCACGTAGGCGAGCAGCAGGAAGTGGACGAGCCGGCCGAGCCCGAGATCGGACTTGCCGAGGTCGAGAGGAACGAAAAGCACGTCGCGCAGGCCCGGAATGAGGCCGAACCCGTCCCGCACGATCGCCATGGAGGCGATGAGCAGCACGAGGGCGGCCCCTGTGGCGCGGCGGTTGTAGGGCATCGGCCGGCCGGCGAAGAGGATCCCGGTCACGATGCCGATCGTGAACAGCAGCTGCCAGGCGAAGGGGTTGAAGAACCAGGTGCCGGGCTCCGGCCAGCTCGGCAGCGCCAGATGACCCACGCGGGCGAGAACGTAGATCGTGGCCGACACGGCGAGCACGAGCGCCACATGCACGCGGGCGAGGACCAGCGCGACGGGGGCCCAGAGCATGAGGGCGATGTAGAGGGGCAGGATGTTGAAATAGCCGAGCTGGTGCCCGAGCAGCAGAATGCCCGTGACGCCCTTGGCCGTGTCGCCGAATACCATGCTGCGGCCGTCGGCCTCGATCAGGCCGATGTCGTCGCTCAGTTCGTAGCCGATCGAGAACAGGGCGATCGCGGCCGCCGTCATGATCAGGTGCATGCGGTAGAGCTCGAACGAGCGCCGCAGGCAGCGCTTGACGACGCCGAGGATGTCGCCGCGCGGGATGCGCGGGTAATAGACTAGCGCCACCGACAGGCCCGAGATGAAGATGAAAGCTTCGGCCGCATCGGAGAAGCCGAAATTGCGCGGCGTCGCATGCTCGAGCAGATTTCCCGGGATGTGATTCACGAAGATGATCACGAGCACGAGGCCGCGCCAGAAATCGATCGTCGTGTGTCGTCCCAGGATCTTCATCGTTCCACCCTTGTCCATGCATGAGACAGAACGCCCGCTCCTGACGGCGGTTCAGCGCGGCCGTATCGGGCGCGCCGTTACAAGGTTCGGCGAATCTGTTGAGTCTCGCATGGTTTAGCGGAAGAGGCTTAAAGATCGATATGCGTGAGCCTTCACATTCGCATGAGCCGGGTGCAGGGCTCGCTCATTTCCTGCCGATCTCCTTGCCGAGCTTGGTGAGAAAGACCTCAAGCGCCTGCTCCGGCGGACATTCCCTTTCCGTCAGCACTTTCAGGCCCCATTGGCCGAGCACCGCCTCCTCGATCGGATTCGGGCGCAGCATGAACACGTAGGATTGCGGCCTGTTGCGCTCGAAGCCCGAGCCGGCCCAGGTCCGCCAGAGGCGATGCAGCAGGAAGCGGATGTTCAGGTCCGTCATGCTGTAGCCGATGAACAGGATGGTCTTGCCCAGCGCATCGGAGCGGAACTTGATGTCGAGCGGCGACTCGAAGGAGAGGCGGTCGAGATAATCCGTCTCCGCGATGACGATCGACTCGTCGTCGTCGAAGTCGCCATGGTACTTCACGATCTGCGGCACCCCGTCGCGGATGCGGGCGATGTCCTTGGCGTTGACGATCTTCACGAAGTCCTTGCCGTGCAGCTCGAAGGCCGTCTCGAGATTGCGGTCGAAGTTCGTGGTGTAGATGATCGGAAAGTCGAGGCGGCAGATCAGCTCGTGCACCTTGGAGGCCTTCAGGGCCTTCTCGGGAATGGTCCAGTTGCGGTCCATCCAGCTGCGCAGCGGCCCGATGCTGCCCTGCCTGAGCCTGTAGAACTCCGCCAGGGTGAGGTGATTGATCTCCCCGTCGGGAATGTCCTTTAGCTCGATGCCGAGCTCGGCGGCGATGTGCTGCACCAGGGTGCGCCAGGAGGGCAGACCTACGGTCATCGATACCCCGGCGCCGGCAAACAGGATGGCTTGGCGCTCCTTGACGGCTTCGATCAGGTCCTCCACTCCAACGCACTCCATCAGCGTCCGTGCGCTGACAACGCGGAAACCCGTCGTTAGGCTTCAGATGACTGATCGGATGTGTGGAACAGGAGCAGTCGGACCGTGACAGGCTATCGGATCACCAAGGTCGCACCCCTCTTCGAAGGCTGGCGGAAGATACTCGGCTTCACGGTCCAGAAGCCCGACGGCGACATGATGGATCGAGAGATCCTGGAAGCCGACGACGCGGCGGCCGTGCTCCCATACGACCGGGAGCGGCGTATGGTCATTCTGGTGCGCCAGTTCCGCGTCCCCGCCCTTCACCGGAACGGCGAGCAGGTTCTGCTTGAAGCGATCGCGGGTCTTCTGGAGGGCGGAGATCCGCAGGAATGCGCCATCCGCGAGGCCATGGAAGAGGCCGGACTGCGGCTCTCGCGCGTCGAGCCGGTCGGAAGCGCCTGGTCGTCGCCCGGCGCCATGACCGAGATGATGCACCTCTTCCTGGCCCCCTACGTGCAGGCCGACCGGGTGGCTGAGGGCGGCGGCCTCGCCGAGGAGCACGAGGATATCGAGGTGCTGGAGATCGGCTGCGCGGAACTCGCCCGGATGCTCGACCGCAACGAGATCCACGACCTGAAGACCTTGAGCCTCGCCCAGGCCCTGCGGATCCGGCATCCGGATCTGTTCGACGAGGCCTGAGGGACCTCCCTCAGGCCTTGATGGCTCCGGACGCGAGCGCGTCGATCTGGGCCACGACCTTCGGGTCGAGCCCAAGGGCGGCCGAGAGATGCGCGAGGAAGACCCTTTCCTCGACGGTATTCGGCGTGATGATGCGCCGGGCCGCCGTATAGACCTGCACGGCCTGCTCGGGCGTCTTCACGGCGGCGGCCAGATCGGTCGCGCTGGCCGGCCGGTCGAGCTCCGCTTCGATGACCTTCACGCCCTCGCCGTCGATGCCGGCACGCGTCAGGGTGCCGAGGATCCGCTCGCGCTCGTCCTGGTCGATCCGCCCGTCGGCAGCGGCGGCCGCGATCATGGCGCGCATGACCAAGAGGGCGGTTTCGCCGCTGCCCGCAGCCTCGGCGGACGGGGCAGGGGCCGGGGCCGGCAGGGCCGCCGGTGCGGGCGCGGCCGGGATCTGGGTCGCCGAGCCTTCGATCACCGGGGACTCGGCTCCCTTGTTGAGAAAGCGGTTGAACAGGGCCGTGCCCTTGGATTTGGCCTGGGCCGTGAGCTTGCGCCCGGCTTCCGAATTCACCACGGCCTTGGTGAGGCCGAGCACCACCGCGTTCATGGCGGCGTTGCCCTGCGGCGTCTTCAGGAATTCCTGCGCCTTGCCGAGGAGCAGGTCGGTCAGGTCGGCCGGCGGCGGCGCCTTGGGGGCTGCCGGCTTCGGAGGCGGCGGAGGCTGCTCGCCCTCGGCGGGTGCGGCCTGAGCGGGTGCTTCCGGCGCCGGGGGTGGCGAAGGCCTGTTGGCGATGCCGATGAGCTCGCTCAGGAGCGTGCCGGCCCCGAAGGTTTGGGCGGCGCTGCTCGGCTTGGCCTCGGCGGGCTTCGTGGCTTCCGGAGCGGGCGCGGGTGCAGGAGCGGTCGGAGCAGGTGCTGGCGGTGTCGCCGGCGTTCCGAGAGCGTCCAGGAGTTTCTTGGCGTCGAACATGGATCTGTCCCCCACGAATCCATGAAAATCAAAGGAAGAGCTTAAGCCAGGATCGTTGAGCTGAAAGAATTTCTCAAGCTTAGAAGATCGAGGAGAAGACCATGGTGATCATGCTCCAGACCATCATGGCGCCCATGGCGTAGTAGATCCATTTCGGCATGCCGTTGGCAGCCGGCTGGCGGGCCTGCGCATCGACCGCATTGATCAGCTCCGCCTGGACCTGCTGTCCCTTGAGGACCAGGAGAGTCAGCCCCTGAATCGCCTCGGCCTGCGCATTCAGGAGCGAGACCAGGTGCGAGTCATGAGCCTGCCGCCCGGAATGGGCCTCGTTCACCTCGGTCAGTGACTGTCCGATCTGCCCGATGGCGCCGCGCATGGCGTCGAAATGCTGGCCTTGTTCGGCCAGCACGAGGCGGGCCTGCGTGATCGGGTCGGGCGCATGCTTCTGGGCGGCCTGGGCCAGATGCTGCATCAGGCCGTCCGGCCCCTTGGTGATGACCGTCCGGAGCGCGGCCTTGCCGGCCTCCGACGCAAGGGCGGTCTTGGTCATGTCGACGGCCTTGCCGACGATCTGGCCGGCATTGGAGGTAAAAATAGGCTCGCGGGTCTGTTCCATGGTCGGTCTTCTGAAAAGATTCGCAGGGCGAGGGGCTCTCTTAGCGCGTTTGTGCCTAAAGAGCTATGCTCTATCATTCCAGAAGGATCTATTCCTCTGCGTCACCTTTGCGCGGTGCGCCGGAACACCTTGCGAAACAAGCCGAAAACCCGAATTCAGCCGGGCGCGGCTACCTCCAATGAGTTTTTAAACCCCCAGCCGGTCCGCGTGCCAGCGCAGGTGATCCTCGATGAAGGTCGCTATGAAGAAGTAGGAATGGTCGTAGCCATCCTGCCGGCGCAGGGTCAGGGGAATGCCGGCCTCGGCGCAGGCCGCCTCCAGGAGCTGGGGCTTGAGCTGGTTTTCGAGAAAGCCGTCGGCGGCGCCCTGATCGACCAGGAGGTCGGGCAGGCGCGCGCCGTCCGCGATGAGCGCGCAGGAATCGTAGTCCCGCCATGGCGCCCGGTCCGGCCCGAGATAGCCGGTCAGCGCCTTCTCGCCCCAGGGGCAGTTCAGGGGCGACGCGATGGGCGCGAAGGCCGAGACCGCCTTGAACCGGCCAGGGTTGCGAAGCGCGATGGTGATGGCCCCGTGGCCGCCCATGGAATGGCCGGTGATTCCCTGGCGGCCCATGTCGGTCGGGAGGTGTTCGGCGAGGAGCGCGGGCAGCTCGCGCTCGATGTAGGAGCGCATCCGGTAGTTCCTCGACCAGGGCGCCTCGGTGGCATCAACGTAGAAGCCGGCCCCGAGGCCGAAGTCGTAGGCTCCCTCCGGGTCGTCCGGCACGCCCTCGCCGCGGGGGCTGGTGTCCGGCGCGACGAGGATCAGGCCGAGCTCCGCCGCGACGCGCTGCGCGCCCGCCTTCACGGTGAAGTTCTCCTCCGTGCAGGTCAGGCCCGACATGAACCACACCACCGGCACCTTGCCGTGCTCCGCCTGGGGCGGAACGTAGACCGCCACGCGCATCGGCGTGCCGGTCTCAAGCGAGGCGTGGCGATAGACGAACTGCGTGCCGCCGAAGCAGCGCGACTGGGAGACGACCTCGAGGCTCAAGCGCTGTCTCCCGATCAGTACACGATGACCGAGCGGATCGACTTGCCCTCGTGCATGAGGTCGAAGGCGGTGTTGATCTCCTCGAGCGGCATCTTGTGGGTGATCAGGTCGTCGATGTTGATCTTGCCCTCCATGTACCAGTCGACGATCTTCGGCACGTCCGTGCGTCCGCGCGCGCCGCCGAACGCGGTGCCCTTCCAGACGCGGCCGGTGACGAGCTGGAACGGACGGGTGGCGATCTCCTTGCCGGCCTCGGCCACGCCGATGATGATGCTCTCGCCCCAGCCGCGGTGGCAGCATTCGAGCGCCTGGCGCATCACGTCCGTGTTGCCGGTGGCGTCGAATGAGAAATCCGCGCCGCCGCCCGTGAGGTCGACGATCGCCTGCACGACCTTGTCGTTGCCGATCTCCTTCGGATTGATGAAGTCGGTCATGCCGAATTTCTCGGCCATGGCGCGCTTGGATGGGTTGATGTCGACGCCGATGATCTTGTCGGCGCCGACCATGCGGGCGCCCTGGATCACGTTCAGGCCGATGCCGCCGAGGCCGAACACCACCACGTTCGCGCCCGGCCACACCTTCGCGGTGTAGATCACCGCGCCGATGCCCGTGGTGACGCCGCAGCCGATGTAGCAGATCTTGTCGAACGGCGCGTCCTCGCGGACCTTGGCGAGCGCGATCTCCGGCAGCACCGTGAAGTTCGCGAAGGTCGAGCAGCCCATGTAATGGAACACGGTCTCGCCGTCGCAGCGGAAGCGACTCGTGCCGTCGGGCATCACGCCCTGGCCCTGGGTGGAGCGGATCGCGGTGCACAGATTCGTGCGGCGCGACAGGCAGGATTTGCAGTTGCGGCACTCGGGCGTGTAGAGCGGGATCACGTGGTCGCCGACTTTCAGCGTCGTCACACCCGCGCCGACCTCGCGCACGATGCCTGCGCCTTCATGGCCGAGGATCGCCGGAAACTTGCCCTCGGAATCGAGGCCTGAGAGTGTATAGGCATCCGTGTGGCAGACGCCGGTCGCCATCACCTCCACCAGCACCTCGCCCGGCTTGGGGCCCTCGATGCGGATGGTCTCGATGGTGAGCGGCTTGCCCGCTTCCCACGCCACGGCGGCCCTGGTTTCCATGATGATGCCTCTTCCTTGCGAATCTGTGCCGGGACTATGTGAACCGTGGCCGGGCGAGGTCAATAGACCGCGCCCTCAGCCATGAGGGGTTCAAACGGAGGAGGCCCGGCTATATGTGCTGTGTGCATAACGTGAGGACTTCCCGTGTCAGACATCCGCGCCGCCATCATTCCCGTGACGCCGTTCCAGCAGAACTGCACGCTCCTGTGGAACGACAGGACGAAGAAGGGCGCCGTGATCGACCCTGGCGGCGACCTCGACCGCATCCGCCAGGCCATCGCCGAAACCGGCGTGACCATTGAGAAGATCCTGCTCACCCATGGCCATATCGACCATGCGGGCGGCGCGGCGGAACTGAAGGAGGAACTCGGCGTACCGGTCGAGGGGCCGCACGAGGCGGACCGCTTCCTGCTCGACAACCTGCCTGAGACCGGCCGCGGCTACGGCATGACGGGCGTGCGCGCCGTCACCCCGGATCGATGGCTCCAGGAGGGCGACACGGTGACGGTCGGCGACATGACGCTCGACGTGCTCCACTGCCCAGGCCACTCGCCGGGCAGCGTGGTCTTCGTGGCCAGCCCGCAGCGCTTCGCCATCGTGGGCGACGTGCTGTTCCAGGGCTCGGTCGGACGCACCGACCTGCCGGGCGGCGACGGCAAGGCCCTTATCCGCTCGATCAACGAGAAGCTCCTGCCGCTCGGCGACGACGTCGCCTTCATCTGCGGCCACGGCCCGACGAGCACCATCGGCCAGGAGCGGCAGACGAATCCGTTCCTCCAGGGCGACGGCGTGTTCTAGGACAATAAAAAGCGGTCCAGGTCGCCTCCCTGGACCGCTCCGACAGGCTGCTGCGACGAACGCCTTACTCGGCAGCCTGGATCATGACCGCGCCTTTCAGGCCCATGCGGTCGGCGACGCCGAGGCCATAGGCCTTGTCCGCCAGGTAGAAATGGACGATCTGGCGCTTCACGATCTCCTCCGGCACGCCCTGCATCGCTTCGGCGATGTTGTCCATGAGGCGCTCCTGCTCCTCGGGCGTCATGAGGCGGAAGAGGTCGCCGGGCTGCTTGTAGTCGTCGTTGCCGGCGCGGTGGTCGTAGCGGTCAGCATCGCCCGAGATCTTGAGCGGCGGCTCCACGGCGCGCTGCGTCTGCACCGGCCCTCCGAAGGAGTTCGGCTCGTAATAGGCGTTACCCCGGTTCGGAATGTCGAACAGCATGCCGCCGTCCGCATGGTAGTGATGCACCGGGCAGCGCGGACGGTTCACCGGCAGTGCCTCGTAATGGGTGCCGACGCGGTAGCGGTGCGCATCCGCATAGGCGAAGATGCGGCCCTGCAGCATCTTGTCGGGCGAGAAGCCGATGCCCGGCACGATGTTCGACGGCGAGAACGAGGACTGCTCGACCTCCGCGAAATAGTGCTGCGCATTCCGGTTGAGTTCGAGAATGCCGACCTCGACCAGCGGGTAATCCGCATGCGGCCACACCTTCGTGACGTCGAACGGGTTGTAGGGCGTCTTCTCGGCGTCGGTCTCCGGCATGATCTGCACGCAGAACTTCCACCGCGGGAACTCGCCGTTCTCGATCGCCTCATAGAGGTCGCGCTGGGCGCTCTCGCGGTCCTTGGCGACGACGGCCTCGGCCTCGCGGTTCGTCCAGGTCTTGATGCCCTGCATCGACTTGAAGTGGAACTTCACCCAGTAGCGCTCGCCGGCCTCGTTGATGAACGAGTAGGTGTGCGACCCGAAACCATGCATGAAGCGGTAGCCCTGCGGCAGGCCGCGATCCGAGAACAGGATCGTCACCTGGTGCAGGCTCTCGGGGCTGAGCGACCAGAAATCCCACATGGCGGTGGCGGAACGCAGGTTCGTGGCCGGATGGCGCTTCTGCGTGCGGATGAAGTCGGGGAACTTCACCGGGTCGCGGACGAAGAACACCGGCGTGTTGTTGCCGACGATGTCCCAGTTGCCCTCCTCTGTGTAGACCTTGAGGGCGAAGCCGCGCACGTCGCGCTCGGCATCCGCCGCGCCGCGCTCGCCGGCGACCGTGGAGAAGCGCAGGAACACTTCCGCCTGCTTGCCGACCTCGGAGAACACCTTCGCCTTGGAATACTTGCTGATGTCGTTGGTGATGGTCAGCGTGCCGTAGGCGGCCGAGCCCTTGGCGTGCACCACGCGCTCCGGAATGCGCTCGCGGTTCTGGTGCGCCAGCTTCTCGATCAGCTGGTAGTCCTGGAGGAGCAGCGGACCGCGCGGGCCGGCCGAGATGCTGTTCTGGTTGTCGGGGATCGGCGCACCGGCCGTCGTGGTCATGGTCGTGCTTTTGGTCATGGTCCTCTCCAAAGCTTGTCTGGAACATGCCTAAACAGCTCGATCAGGTCCAATCGCTTTGCCTACGTCCTCCGATAAGGATATCTTATCGGCCATGGTCACCTTAAGGCAGCTCCGCTACTTCGAAACCCTCTCCCGCACGTGCCATTTCGGCATGGCGGCGAGCCAGTGCGCCGTCACCCAGCCGGCGCTGTCCATGCAGATCAAGGAGCTGGAGCAGGAGCTCGGCATCGGGTTGGTCGAGCGGCGCGGCAACAGCGTTGCGCTGACGCTCGCCGGCCAGGAGATCGCCGCCCGCGCCGGCGCGATCCTGACCCAGGTGCGCGAGCTCACCGACTTCGCCTGCCAGCAGCGCGGCGTGCTCACGGGACCGCTGCGGCTCGGCATCATTCCGTCGGTGGCGCCCTATCTCCTTCCCAGCCTTCTCCATGGTGTGGCGACGAACTATCCCGCCCTCGACCTACTCGTGCGCGAGACCCAGACCGACACGCTGGTCGAGGAACTGGCGCGCGGCGACCTCGATACGGCGCTGCTGGCCCTGCCCGTGTCGCACGGCCAGTTCGAGAGCATGGCGCTCTTCGACGACCGCTTCCTGATCGCTGTGCAGGCTCAGGCTGCTGCCGGCTGGTCGCCGGACAATCTGCACACCCGCATGATGCGCGAGCGCCTGCTGCTGCTGGAGGAGGGGCACTGCCTGCGCGACCAGGCGCTGCAGTTCTGCCAGATCGCGAACGTGCAGGCCCGCAAGGCCCTCGGGGCGGCGTCGCTGACCACCATCATGCAGATGGTGGCGGCCGGCCACGGCATCACCCTGCTGCCGGAGCTCTGCGCCGCCGCCGAGGTCGACCGGCAGCGCATCGCCCTGATCCAGTTTCCCGAGGAGCCGCCCATGCGCACCATCGGGCTCGCCTGGCGGCGGACATCGAGCCGGAAGGCGGATTTCGCCGCGCTCGGCACGCTGATCCGGGAATTGCGGCGCACGGAGCAGGGCGGCGAAAACCAGCCTGCTCCTGATGCGTTGACCGATGCGAACCCGATCCCGCGCGTGAAGGAGACCTGAGATGCCGAAGGACACCGCCATCCAGATCTCCGTCTGGAGCGACTACGTCTGCCCATTCTGCTATCTCGAGGTGCCGGTTCTCGATCAGATCCGGCGGGAACTCGGCGACGAGGTGGCGATCGACTGGCGCGCCTTCGAGCTGCGGCCCGATCCCGTACCAACCCTCGATCCCAATGCGGAATACCTTCACCGGGTCTGGAACCAGTCGGTCTATCCGATGGCGAAGGAGAGGGGCCTCTCCTTGAGCCTCCCGCCCGTCCAGCCGCGCAGCCGCAAGGCGCACGAGGCGGCCGAGTTCGCCCGTGAAGCCGGCCTGCTCGATGAGATGAACAGGGCCCTGTTCCGCGCCTTCTTCGAGGAGGGGCGGGACCTGGCGGGTCTCGATGTCCTGCTCGATGTCGGGGAATTGGTCGGGCTCGAGCGGGGCGACCTGCGCGAGGCGCTCGAAAAGGATCGTTATACGGAGAAAGTCCTGGAGGACGAGCATCTCGCGCAGCAGATCGGCATCACGGGCGTGCCGGCGCTCGTCATCGGCGGCGGACGGCACGCCTATCTGCTCAGCGGGGCCCAGCCCATCGAGACGGTGAGGGAGGTCATCGCGAAGGCGACGCGCGAGGCCGCCACATAGAAAAGGCCTCCCGCGGGGTGCGGGAGGCCTCGTCGTCTGAAGACGCCTGCCAGGATCAGCAGCCGGTGAGCTTCACGCGCTCGACCTCAAGGCCGAAGAGAGGCCGCACCTTGGTGCCGAGCACGTTGCCGAAGAACGCCGCCACCAACCAGACCCAGCCGTGCAGGCTGCCCGAGGCGATGCCGGAGAAGTAGGCCCCGATGTTGCATCCGTAGGCGAGGCGGGCGCCGTAGCCGAGGAGCAGGCCGCCCACGATTGCGGCGACCGCCGAGCGCAGCGGGACGCGCCAGACCGGCGAGAACCGGCCGGCGAGCGCCGCCGCGAAGAGCGCGCCAAGCACGATGCCGAAATCCATCACGGAGGTGACGTCGTTGAGGACGCTGCCGTTGAGTTCGGCCTGCCGGGCCGGCGACGACCAGTAGGGCCAGCTCGCAACGTCGAAGCCGATCGCGCCAGCGATCTTAGAGCCCCACAACGCGAAGGCGGAGGTGATGCCCCAGGGACGGCCCGCGAGGTACAGGGTCGCGAAGTTCAGGAGCGCGAGCGCCACCGCGCCCGCGACCAGCGGCCAGGGACCGCGCAGAAAGCGGGCGACGCCCTGACGGGGCGAGGGATCGGCCTCGATGAGGCGTCCGTGCCGGCGCTTCTCCAGCACCACGGTCACGGCCGCGATCGCGGCGAAGACCGCAAGCTGGAAGGCGAGCGCCGTCCAGGGGCCCCATGCCTCGACGAGGGAGATCCTGGGCAGGCTCGGCAGGGCCGTCCACCAGTGCAGGTGCGCGGCCCCGATGGCGGAGCCGGCGATGAAGGCTGCGAGCGTGATCAGCATGCGGGTCGAACCGCCGCCGACCGTGTAGAGCGTGCCGGAGGCGCAGCCGCCGCCGAGCTGCATGCCGATGCCGAAGATGAAGGCGCCGAAGATCACCGAAATTCCGGCTGGCGAGACAAGGCCGGTCACCGGCTGGCCGAAAAGGGAGCCGGCGGCGAGCACGGGAAAGAACAGGGCGGACGCGATGGCGAGCATCACCATCTGGGCGCGCAGGCCCTCGCCGCGCCGGTCGGCGATGAAGACGCGCCAGGCGGACGTGAAGCCGAAGGCTGCGTGATAGAGCACGAGACCGAGCGCGGCGCCGAGCACGTAGAGAGCGGCCTGGTTCGGGTTGACGACGGCGCCGATGAGCGCCGCGCCGCCCAGGATGCCGGCGGCGGCGAGAAGCGACGTCGGGACGTTGATGCCCAGAGACGTCCGGGCCGTCACGGGACCCGACGAGGCGAATGCGGAGCTTGACATGATGTTTCCTCAGCTGCGTCCCGGCTGTGGTCCGGCCGCGTTCCAGCATGAGGCGGAAAGATGTAGTTCCTTGAATAATACGTCAAGGTATGTAAATATAAATTAAATTACATAAGCAACATGTATTTCTCAGTGCCTTGAATCCCCCGGGCAGCTCTTCATCTCCGAGACGAACGGCTGCACTCCGCTTTCGCCGCAACAAGAAGCTTTACACTCGATGACCATCAAACCTGACGTCCTTGCCGCTATCGGCGGCACGCCCCTGATCAAGCTCCGCCATGCCTCGGAGCTGACCGGCTGCACGATCCTCGGCAAGGCGGAGTTCATGAATCCCAGCCAGTCGGTGAAGGACCGGGCAGCCCTCGCCATCATTCAGGATGCGGTCCGGCGCGGCGCCCTGCGTCCGGGCGGCGTCATCGTCGAGGGCACGGCGGGCAATACGGGAATCGGCCTGGCGCTCGTCGGCAACGCGCTCGGGTCCCGCACCATCATCGTCATCCCGGAGACCCAGAGCCAGGAGAAGAAGGACATGCTCCGCCTCGCCGGCGCGGAGCTGATCGAGGTTCCGGCGGTGCCCTACGCCAACCCGAACAACTACGTGAAGGTCTCGGGAAGACTGGCCGAGCGTCTGGCGGCCAGCGAGCCGAACGGGGCGATCTGGGCGAACCAGTTCGACAACGTGGCCAACCGTCAGGGACATATCGAGACGACCGGTCCCGAGATCTGGGAGCAGACCGACGGCAAGGTCGACGGCTTCATCTGCGCGGTCGGCACCGGCGGCACGCTCGCGGGCGTCGGCATTGCGCTCAAGGAACGCAATCCGAAAGTCACGATCGGCCTCGCCGACCCGATGGGTGCGGCGCTCTACAGCTACTATACGACGGGCGAGCTGAAGGCGGCCGGCTCATCGATCACGGAAGGAATCGGCCAGGGCCGCATCACCGCCAATCTCCAGGACGCACCCATCGACGTCGCGTTCCAGATTCCCGACGAGGAGGCGCTGCCGGTCATCTTCGATCTTCTGGAGCACGAGGGCCTGTGCCTCGGCGGCTCGTCCGGCATCAACGTCGCGGGCGCGATCCGTCTCGCGCGCCATCTCGGGCCGGGGCACACCATCGTGACCGTGCTGTGCGACTACGGCACGCGCTACCAGTCGAAGCTCTTCAATCCGGACTTCCTGCGCGCCAAGAACCTGCCGGTTCCCGAATGGCTCGATCGTCGGAGCAGCATCGACCCGGGTCTGGTCTGATCCTTGAAGCATGTCCGCGCGCTGCACTTGAACTTTCGAGCAGCGCGCGGGTGTTACAGCCTTACGCTGCGGGCGGAGTCTCGGCCTGCTCCGTTGCGGGCGCGGATCCCGGATTGCCGCTCTCAGGGCGCTGCGGCTGGTGATGCGGCTGCGAGCGCACGAGGTTCGCGGTCGGGCGGCTGGAGGCGGGCGCCGACGGCTTCGCGTTCGTCAGATGAAGATCGGTCTGGATGCTGTCCAGAAGATCGACGAGCCAGTTGTGGCCGGCCTGTAGGCCGTCGCGGACGGCGGATTTCGCGATGTCGAGCTTCGCCGAGATCTCCATGGCGTTGCGTGACGGCAGGGCGACGAATTCCTGCTCGATCGATCCCAGCTCACGCAGCAGCTCCTCACGCAGCCCGCGCTGCTCGTCGACCATGATCAGCGGCGACGTCAGCATGCCACGCAGGGCAGCCCAGCGCAGGCCGAGAGCGCTGACCGATTGGGATCCTTCGAGTCCAGCCATATGTTTCGGTTCGGCCACGGCGTTGTCCTTCTTCACATGAGGGGGAGAATCACACGTCACAGCTAGTGTGACGCGTGTGGCGTGAATCGGGCAGCACCCGAAAAACGGGCCGCAAAATGCAACCCGGAAGGTTAACGAATGAAGAAATAAAGCGTGAGCAGCGCGCCGACTGCGATCACGAGCCAGCGAATGGCCGCCGGAGGCAAGCGCCGTCCGAACACGACCCCGAGATATCCGCCGATCACGGATGCGCCTCCGACGATGGCGGTCTCGCGCCAGCTCACGAGCCCCGCGATGATGAAGAGCACGACGGCCACGAGCTGGATCACGGTCGAGCACAAGTGCTTGGCGGAGTTGATCAGGTGGAAGTCGTCGCCCTCCGTGATGGCGAGCGCGGCCAGCATGACGATGCCCATGCCGGCGCCGAAGAAGCCGCCATAGACCGCCACGACGAGCTGGAAGGCGAGGCCTGCCGCCCATGCCTTCGTGGACGGGTGATGGCCCTCCTGGCGTCCGATGGCGCGGGCCAGCGCCACGATCTTCGGGCTCGCGGCGAAGAGCAGCGTCGCGAAGAGGAGCAGCCACGGCACGAGTTGGCGAAACGATGCATTGTCCGTGACGGTCAGGATGTAGGCTCCCACGAGGCCGCCGATCAGGCTCACGATCCCGAGCGCCGCGAAGCGCCGGAGGTTGGCCAGGAGCTCCTTGCGGTACGCCCAGGCGCTGGCGAGGTTCGCGGGCGTGACCGCCACCGCGCTCGTGGCGTTGGCGACGACCGGCGGCAGGCCCGCCGCGACGAGCGCCGAGAACGTGAAGAAGGTTCCTCCGCCCGCGATGGCGTTGACGAGGCCGGCCGCGAGGCCGGACGCGGCGAGGAGGAGCGCTGTTGAAACATCCATGATGATCGGTCTGCTGTCGTGAGATGCGCCAGGCGGCCAGGACGGCCGCGGAACGGGGTTACAGGTTTTCCAGGCGCAAGGGAGGAAAGTCCAGAGGAAAAACCGCATGGCGGCATGAGGTCTGCGAACGGCCGCCACGCACCTTGCCGGGCCGCGCGGGCGCGCAATCTAACCGGCCTTGAAGCGAGGAGCCTGCCATGCCCGATGCCCAGAACCGCCGGATCGTCCTGGCCGCCCGGCCGAAAGGCGAGCCGAAGCCCTCCGACTTCCGCCTTGAGACCGCGCCGGTGCCCGAGCCGGCCGACGGACAGGTGCTGCTGCGAACCCTGTGGCTGTCGCTCGATCCCTACATGCGCGGCCGCATGAGCGCCGCGAAATCCTACGCCAAGCCCCTGGAGATCGGCGACGTGATGGTGGGCGGCACCGTGAGCGAGGTCGTGGAGTCGAAGCTCCACGGCTTTGCGGCCGGCGACGTCGTGCAGGGCTATGCCGGGTGGCAGGACTACGCCGTCTCGGACGGGACGGGCCTGCGCAAGCTCGATCCGGGGCTGGCGCCGGTCCAGACGTCGCTCGGGGTTCTCGGCATGCCGGGCATGACCGCCTATACGGGCCTCATGAACATCGGCCAGCCCAAGCCGGGCGACACCGTGGTGGTGGCGGCCGCGACCGGTCCCGTGGGATCCATGGTGGGCCAGATCGCGAAGCTGAAGGGATGCCGCGCCGTCGGTATCGCAGGCGGGCCGGAGAAGTGCCGCCACCTCATCGAGGACCTGGGCTTCGACGCGGCGATCGACCACCGCTCGCCCGACATGCCCGAGCAACTGGCGCAAGCCTGCCCGAAAGGGATCGACATCTATTTCGAGAATGTGGGCGGCGCGGTATGGAGCGCCGTGTTCCCGCTGCTGAACGACTTCGCCCGGATTCCGGTCTGCGGCCTGGTGGCCCACTACAACGATACGGCGCCCCCGCCCGGGCCGGACCGCCTGCCCCAGCTCATGAGCGCCATCCTGTCGCGGCGCCTGACCCTGCGCGGCTTCATCGTCGGCGACTTCGCGCCTCAGGCGGAAGACTTCGGCCGCGAGGCCTCGCAATGGCTCCGCGAGGGCCGGATCAAGTATCGCGAAGACGTGGTGGACGGGCTCGAAAATGCTCCGCAGGCCCTCATCGGGTTGCTCCAGGGCCACAACTTCGGAAAACTTCTCGTGCGGGTGAAACAGTAGATTGCTGTGGATCGCGGGACTCGATTATTGCCTTGGTCCGGCCAAAGGCGGACTTTTAACGGCATGTCGAACGTGATCCCCTTCTCCTCGCGCTCCAAGCAGCGGACGCTTGCGGCATCCCCTGCGGAGGAGGAGCGGGCTGCGCTCGCGGCCGACCTGATCGCGCTAATCGATCAGGTCCGGGAGGTGACCGGACGCGTCGCGGTCCTGCCGGGGCCGCGGCTCCACGTGGAGCAGACGGCCCAGCATCTCCTGGATGCGGCGACCGACCTCGAATCCGCCGCCGACGCCCTGACCGAGGGCGGCGAGTGGGTCCCGTTCTAGCCAGGATCGATCCGTCCGTCTGACGGGCTCGTCTCACTTCAGCGCCTGCATGCGTTCCCCGGCCTGCCGGATGCCGAGGGCGAGCGCCCGGGCATAGAGATCTCGCGCCCGCGCCGGGTCCGGCCGGATGCCGAGCGCCCCCAGCCTCGCGAGAACGTTCGGATCGAACGTCTCGGCCAGCCGGAAGGCGGCCTGCGCATTGCCGACCTCCATCGAGCGCTCGAGGAGGAGCCTGGCCCCGCTCACGTCCCCGCTCTGGATCAGGGCGTCCGCCCGCCGCACGAGGCGGTCCTCCGTCGCAGCCGGGGCCGCCGGCGCGACGCCGGTCTGCGGCGGTGCGATGGCGTCCGGAACGGGCCTGGGGCTGCTGCCGGGCAGGGATGCGGCCGTGTCGGCCGGGCCCGACACCGCGGGGGCGGGTTGGCCGAAGCCGGAAGCCTCCCCGACCGCCGCCACCTGGACGGGCTGCATCGGGGATGGCAGTTCGGCTTCGGCGCGTGTTCCGACCGGCAGCGGCGCGGCATCGTCGGCCAGCCTGAACAGGAGCGGCGCCGGTCCGCTCGCACGGGTCTGGCGGGCGGCTTGCAGGGCATCCATGGCGTCCGCGAGTTCCCGGGCCACCGCATCGGCTCGCGACCGTTCCTGCGTCAGCGCCTCGCTCATGCTAGCCAGGTCGGCGGCCGCCTCCCGTGCCGCCAGCGCCTGGCGGTCGGATGCTTCCTTCCTGGCTGCGGCCACGTCGTTCACGGCGGCATCGGCGCGCTCGCGCTCCCGCCGCAGCCTCTCCTGCAACTCCGTCACCTTGGCCGTCGTCGCACCGGTGTCGCTGTCGCGCTCGGCCTTGAGGCTGCCGATCTCGTCCTTGAGAACCGCGAGTTCATGCGCGACCGCTTCGCCGCGTTCCCGTTCGTGGGCAAGAGCCGCTTGAGCGTCGGCCACCGCGGAGGCGTGATCGCCCTCGGCGCGGTCGCGTTGCGCCTGGAGCGCATCGAAGTCCTTCCGGAGATTGGTCAGCTCGAGCTCCAGGTCGTGGCGGCGGGCGTCCCCGCCCTCGCGCTCCTGCTGCAGGGCGGCTTCGAGCTCTCGGGACTTGGCGACGGCGGCCGCAGCCGAGGCCGCTTCCGCCTCGCGCGCGTGCTGCGCCTTCGTGAGCTCCTCGGACACGCCGGAGAGTTCCTTGAGGGCGGCGTTGCTTTGCGCCTTCTCCTGTTCCAGCGCCGCCTGGAGTTCCGAGATGTCGGGGCCGGGCTGGACCGCCGCGACGGAGCAGTTCGCATCCGGAACGCTCACGGCCTCGCGCTCCTTTGGCGCGGCATCCTGCTCCGGCTTCAGGTCGAGAGTCTGCAGCGCCGCGAGGAGGCTCGGCTCCTGCAGCCGGTCCGAGAGCACGATCGCAAGCGTCCCGGTCTCAATCGCGACCTTGAGCTGATGCTCGGCCTCCTCGAGGCGCCCGAGCCGGATGGCGGCTTCGAGCTCGGCCGCGAAATGCCTGCGCTCCGGCGATGTCATGAGGAGCGGCAGCAGGGCCGCGACGTCGTCCGGGACCAGGCCGGGGGCCATCTGGGATCCCGGAGCGGGGGCGAGAGACGAGGACCCGCTCGTCATGGCCGCGATGCCCTCGGCCTTCGGGCCTGCCCCCATCGGGACCCCCATGAGGGCGATCAGGAGCGCCGCGGTAGGTCCGCCCTGGGTCAGTGCGCTCGCCGACCGGAGCCGCGAAGGGCGCTGCCCTCCGAACCGGACCGGCGCCATGGGATGGTGGCGTCCTGTCATGTCGGACCTCCTTCGGTAGCGCTCACCCGGGCCGGCGGGCGGCGCCGGGGAGACGGGAACTGTCCTTCGTCCTGCTCAATCCTGCCGGGTCGCTCTCCGGTTCCCCTTCTGGCGCTCGCTCTGCCAGGTGAGGAATTCCCGGAAGAGGGCTTCGCGCTGAGAGGCCGACACGGTGCTGCCGGAGCTCTGAAGGAAGGCCTCGAAGCTCCTGGACTGCTCCGGGGACGCCTTCGCGGCGACGGCGCGGTCGAGCCATTCCTGCGCGGGCTTCACGCGCTCCCAGCCGGGCACCTCGGCCGCGAGGTTGACCTCCTTCCATTTCGGATGCCGCCCCGGCTGCAGGAACTCGTCGAAGCGCGAGAAGAAGGCATCCACGAACCGTCTGACCCGGTTGTAGCGATCCGAGTTTTCCTGCCAGTTGAACACCGCCAGGAGGCTGCCGACCGCCAATGTCTCGACGGGCTTGTCCGCGTCGACGAGGCGCGGATAGTCGGCATTGGAGAAGCGTGCCGGGAAGTAGGTTTCGGCGATCTCGCCCTCGAACGGGATCGGCAGCAGGTGGAAGCGGCCTTCGCTCTGGAACTCCGCGATGGCGCGCACCGGCCGGCCCGCGACGTAGACGGCCGCCTGGATCTCGCCCGAGCGCAGGCGCTCGTAGGACGAGCTCTGATCGAAGGTGGTCACGTCGGGCTTGATCCCCAGCTTCTCGAAGATCAGGCGGGAGGTCAGATTGGTGCCGCTGCCCACCTTGTCGATGTTCACCTTCTTGCCGTCGAGCTGGCGGATGTCGGTGATGTCGCGGCTCGCGATGATGTGGACTTCCTCGTTGTAGAGGCGCGTAATGTAGCGCAGCCGCCGAAACGCGTCGTTTTGGAGGTTCTCCGCCTTCAGCTCCTCGCGCGCATCCATCTGCACGATGCCGATGTCGACCCCGCGCAGGAACATCACGTCCCGGAGGTTCTGCAGGGATCCGCGGCCGATGATCGGCAGGATGCGCAGGTTCTCGCCGTCGAGCACGTTCGCGAGATCGGCCGCGATGCGGATATAGGTCCCGTCCGCGCCGCCCGAGATGATGCCGACGGTGCCGGCGTTCATCCGGGTGAAGTTCGAGGAAGGAGCCGACTGGGCGGAGGCTCCGAGCGTCCCGAACAGAAGAGCCGCGGCCGCCGCAAGTGTTCGCGCGAGAACGCGCGTCGGCGCACGAGTGAAGGTTAAGAACAAGCCTGTGGCTCGACCGGACATGCAGACCTCCCCGGGCGCTCTTGCGCCTCGTATTGCTTCTCTCATCTCTCGAAGCCAGGATGTGCCTGTGCCCACATCCCGGTGGATCGGAATTCAAAAAGAGATAAGTCATCGTATGCCGATCAAGGGTTCGGTCAATAAACGCTTTCATGCACCGCAGTAATCAAAAAGAACATTCATTTACCCACGAGGTATAGGTTTTTAGATTTATATTCCTCGATCGGGTAAATGAGTCCATAAATCGCAAAAATGATCCGATCGGATATGCCCAATACGTACGCATAGATCCGATCGACGGTGTTCGTCGAATGGGGCGGACGAGGCGGGCCTATGTCGGGTTCATCCCCTGAAGCCGGTACGGCGCTGCGACGGGTCCGGCCTGCCGGGCCGGCCAACGGTTAAAAATCTTGACGCTTCGGGCCGATCTTAACCGTCCATTAACCATAAAACGACGAAATCACAGGACAGCAGGAAATTGATCACCCGTGACCATCGCAGTTCGCACCCGTCCCTCTCTTCGCTTTCGCGGCAAGTCCTTTCTGGCGCTTGTTCTGGCGCCGACCGTGCCGCTCCGCGACTGGCTCGAGGACCTCGACGCCGTCGCCAAAAACTCTCCCGGCTTCTTCAACGACCGGCCGATCATCGCCGACGTGTCAGCCCTCAAGCCGTCGAAGTCCGAGCTGAAGTTCTTCCTGGCTGCCCTCAGGATGCGCGACATCCGCATCATCGGCCTGGAGGGCGCCGCTGAGGCGGTGCTCGATTCCGACATGCCTGCTCCGGTCACCGGCGGCCGTCCGGCCGGCGACATCGATGCGCCCGACCTCGAGGCCGTTCCCCTGCCGGTGGCCAGCTCGTCCCAGCCAGCTCCGACCACGGCTCTCCTTATCGAGGGATCCGTCCGGTCGGGGCAGTCGATCATCCATACGGAAGGCGACGTGACGATCCTCGGTCATGTGGCGTCCGGCGCCGAGGTCGTCGCCGGCGGTTCCATCCATATCTACGGTGCGCTGCGCGGAAGGGCCATCGCCGGCTGCACCGGGAGTTCCAAGGCCCGCATTTTCTGCAGAAAATTCGAAGCCGAGCTCATCGCCGTCGATGGGCTGTACAAAACGGCCGACGACCTCGGTTCCAAATACCGCGGTCAACCGATCCAGGTCAGCCTGGACGGCGACTCCATCATCCTGACAACCCTGGAATGAGACAGAAAGAGAGACAGCAATGGCCAAAGTCTTGGTCGTAACATCTGGCAAAGGCGGCGTTGGAAAGACGACCTCGACCGCGGCCTTGGGCGGTGCTCTTGCCCAGGGCGGCGACAAGGTCTGCGTCATCGACTTCGACGTCGGCCTCCGCAACCTGGACCTCGTGATGGGTGCCGAACGGCGCGTCGTGTTTGACCTCATCAACGTGGTGCAGGGCGACGCGAAGCTCAGCCAGGCCCTCATCCGCGACAAGCGCCTCGAGAACCTCTCGCTCCTGCCGGCGTCGCAGACCCGCGACAAGGACGCGCTGACCGAGGAAGGCGTCGCCCGCGTGCTCAACGACCTGCGCGAGAAGTTCGACTGGATCGTGTGCGACAGCCCGGCCGGCATCGAGCGCGGCGCGACGCTGGCCATGCGCCACGCGGACGTCGCGGTGGTCGTCACCAACCCGGAGGTCTCCTCGGTCCGCGACTCCGACCGCATCATCGGCCTGCTCGATTCGAAGACCGAGAAGGCCGAGAAGGGCGAGCGCATCGAGAAGCATCTGCTCCTCACCCGCTACGATCAGGCCCGCGCCGAGCGCGGCGAGATGCTCAAGAAGGAAGACGTGCTGGAGATCCTCTCCATTCCGCTCCTCGGCATCATCCCGGAGAGCGAAGAGGTCCTGCGCGCGTCGAACGTGGGATCGCCCGTCACTCTCAACAACCCGAACAGCGGTCCGGCCCGTGCCTATTTCGACGCGGTCCGCCGGCTCAAGGGCGAGAGCGTCGAGATGATGATCCCCTCCGACAAGAAGGGCCTGTTCGGCAAGCTGTTCGGACGGAGGGCCGCATGAACCTGATGAGTTTCTTCAACCGGCGCACATCCGCGCCAGTCGCCCGCGAGCGGCTCCAGATCCTTCTGGCGCACGAGCGCGGCATCGTCGGAGGCAAATCCGACCTCCTTGCCCAGCTGCGGGAGGAGATCCTCGCGGTCGTCGGCAAGCATCTGAGCATCGAGCGCGACAACGTTCAGGTGAAGATGAACCGCGGCGCCGATCTCTCGACCCTCGAGATCGAGGTCGAGCTTCCGGGGCCGGAGGTCGTCCGCGTCTGATCGTTCAGGGCACAACGCAATCATCTGAGCCGGCGGCTTTTCTGCACGCCGGCTCAGGTCGTTTCGGACTCAGGGCTGCCGGGCCCATACGCCGGTCTGCGCGGCCCGCGCCTTCTCCTCGGTGACCTTCAGCTCAGGGGTCGCCTCGGCGGTGGTCTTGCCGCCGCCGTTGAACAGCACCACCCGCGACAGGTCCTGCCCGTCGACCTGGCAGCGATAGCTCTCGCCCGTCTTCACCTGCTCGCAGGTGATCTCCCGCCCCCGCAGATACTGGGTCAGGTCGTCGGGCTTGCCGCCGCCCGGGGCCCATTCGACGCCGAACAGGCGCACGACCTCGCCGTCGAGCGACAGGGTCGCGGTGTCGATCACGTCCGGCACCCCGCGCAGGACGCGGCCACCGGTGGAAGGCGCGACGGCGGCGGTCTCGCTCGGGCCTTGCGCGGCCGACACCGTCCCCGTCGACGTCGGCTCCACGACCTGGCTTCCGGCATTCATGGTTTCGGTCGGCCGATCCCTCCCGACGACGAAGAACGCGCCGATGCCGATGAGGGCGGCGAGCGCCGCAGCCCCGACGGCGAGGCCGCGCCCCGCGGACGGAGCCCGGTCCCTTCCGAACAGGTCCGGCAGCGGCTCGAGATTCTTCGGCAGGTCCACCCGGGCGGCCTGCAGCTTCGCGGCTCCGGTCCTGATCGCCGGCTCGACCCAGCGGCGCCGGGCGGCGCGCGTCCACAGGTGAAGGCGCATCTTGCCCCTGCGCAGGCGGCGCAGATGGCCCGGCCGCGCCGACGTCGCCGTGGCTGCCTTCGGGCTTTCGGCGTGCGCGGCCTCCTCTGTGGCACCCAGGTCGAGCCAATCGCGCCGGTGGGGTTCGGGCCGATCCGCAGCCGCGCCGCTCGCAGCCGCATGAGCCTGCTCGAACAGCATCGGACGCGTCCGCCGGATCTCTTCCAGCAGATCCCTGATGGTGAAGGCCGTGCTATGCCCGTCCTTCGTGTGGGTTCGGGGCTGTCCGGCATCGTCGACGACGGTGATCGCAAGCCCGCCCTCGGCCTCCCTGTAGCGGATCGAGGATTCGACGATGAGTTCCAGGGGATAGCGAGCGTCGTCCGTCGGGTGGAAGCGCTCGACCTCGGCGCGGATGATCTCGCGCACCCGCTCCCGGGCCGACGTCCAGGTCTTGTCCGACGAGGCTGCAGGATTGTCCGCGCGCCCTCCCGGATGCTGGGTGGAACGTTCGGGATCAATCATGGGACGAGCCCTCCTGTGCAAGATTTCGCCTGTCGCGGCCCTGGTTCAGGACCACGCTGTTCTCGGCCGTGATGATGGGTTGATTGCTCGCGAAGCTCACCACCAGCTGGAGCGCTCCGACGCCTTCCGTCCGCCTGCCGCGTCTCGGATTGGCGGCCATGAAATCGAACATGGTGTGCACCGTGCAGACCAAGCCTGTCGGCTCACAGGCCACCTTCATTGTGTTCTCTTGAGGGCGATAGTTCCGCTCGGGCCAGCGGCGAGCGAAGCGGCTTTTTTCCCGGACGAGTCGGCGTGCGCTGATCGTGCGCCCGTGAAACACGACCCGGTCGCCGTAGAAGTCGCCGGCCTCCGACAGGGCTTCCTGATTCGGCTCCGACCATGACGCGAGATACCGGACCGCGAGGTCCCTGGCCGTCCGCTCGCTTGCGGCGAGTTGGCTCTCGGGCTCGTGCCGCGGCTGCGCGACCGTCGGCGCAGGCGCAGGAGGAGCCGCCGGCGGAGAAGTTTTGGGTGTCTCTGCCGATTGCGCCGGGGGCTGCGGAGCAGGGGAGACTCGTTCGGGCTGGGCCGAGCGTACGGCCGGTTCCGCCGGCTGGGGCGTGGGGGCGGCCTGCTGCTGCGGCGCCTGCGGGACGGCTTGAGGCGGGGCGGATGGTGCTGCCGGCACCGCCGGGGGTTCCGCAGGCTTTGCGGGCGCATTCAGGTTGGCCGGCGGGTCGACCCAGACCCTGCCGCCCTGTGCATGGGCCGCTCCCCCGCTCCCGATCAGGAGCAGGAGGAGTGCTGCATGGGATGATCTAAGATACCACCGGGACCGCATCATATCCTCCAAAGCCTCCCTCTTTCGAGGAGAGAGGACCGGGGGAAGAAGCGGCAGGCGTCGCCTCGGGTTCCCGCGTGAGGCTTAAAGCTGCGCCAGCTCGACGGAGCCGACGCCGGAGATGCCGATCGCCTGCGCCGAGGCGCGGGAGAGGTCGATGACCCGGCCGTGAGCATAGGGACCGCGGTCGTTGATGCGCACCACGACCGACTGGCCGGTCTTCTTGTTCACGACGCGGACCCGGGTGCCGAAGGGCAGGGTGCGGTGGGCCGCCGTCAGCTCGTTTGTGTCGAAGCGCTCGCCGCTCGCGGTGCGCCTCCCGTGAAATCCCGGTCCATACCAGGAGGCTTTGCCGCTCTGGATCGTCGATCCTGAAGACTTCGATGACTCGGCACTCGCAATGCTCGGAGACAAAGTTGCCATGGCCGTGACGAATAGGCCCGCAAGCGCGAGCGTTTTATTGCGTTGATCCACGTTGCATTCCCTTGTTCTTATGCAAGGGCGGCCTGTTTAGGGTTTAATGAGGCGAGAATAAGACTTTGAAGAAAGTTCCTTATTGGCTGTGCGGCAAAAGAACATCGCTCAGAAACGCCGAAAATATTGGACGTGAATGAGGCATGAACGTGGATATAGCCTCGGCTGTAGCGAATTACTGGCGGAGAAAACCTGCAGGGGGCGGAACGGAGAGGCGCCGGCACTCCTGGGCGAGTGGCTCCTGAAACGCGACCGCGGCTGTTCCGGCGGCTGCCATCCTGGTGCCCGGTTACTCCCCCATGGTTGCCGAAACCGATCCCGCGGGAAGAGGAAATGCCTGCCATGTCGAGACTGGCGATTGCGTGTGCGTTGGTACTGGCTGCGACCACCGCCGACGCCCAAGAGGGTCCGTCTGGTCGATCACATGCTCCAGCTGCACCGAGCAGCAGTGGAACGCATTCTGCTGCCGGTCCAAAGGGAACGCAGTCGTTCCTGTTCGATGGGCGGATGAAAGGTGATGGTGTCCGCCAGGGAGCACAGGTGGACAATCGGCACCCCAACGCTGGCGCAATCATCGTGCAACCGAAATCGAGCCAGCCTGAGCGCGAATGACGAGGCCGCGCATCCGTTCACCAGTGTCCTGGCCTTATTCCGCCGGGCGAGCGGCCAGTTTCAGGCCGATCAGAAGCGCACCCGAGAGCAGGACGGTGACGAGGCCCACGACGCCCCACCAGCCGGACCGGGCCCAGAAGACCCCGCCGAGGGTCCCGATGGCGCTCGAGCCGAGGTAGTAGCAGAAGAGATAGAGGGCGGAGGCCTGGGCCTTGGCGGTGCGCGCCCGGGAGCCCACCCAGCTGCTGGCGACCGAATGGGCGGCGAAGAACCCGAACGTGACGACCACCATCCCGGCGAGGATCAGCACGAGCGGGTCGAAGAGGGTCAGAAGGGCGCCCACGAGGGTGACGGCGACCATGATCCAGAAGACCCGCGGTCGTCCGAGCCGACCTGCGAGATTGCCGACCCAGGTCGCGCTGGCGGTCCCGATCAGGTAGATGACGAAGATCGCCCCGATGGCCGTGTGGCTCAGGGCATAAGGCGGCTCGATCAGGCGGTAGCCGAGGTAGTTGTAGAGCGTCACGAAGGCGCCCATGAGCAGGAAGGCCTCGGCATACAGCGCCAACAGGCCACGGTCGCGCAGGTGGTCGGCGAAGGACCGCGCGAGCTCGGCCGGATGGGCGCGGCGCGGAATGAAATGGACCGAGTTCGGAAGGCTGCGCCAAGCCAGGATCGCGGCGATCAGCCCGAGTACGCCGATCGTCCCGACCGCGAGCCGCCAGGAGCCGAGATCGGTGAGCGCGCCGGTCACGAGCCGTCCGGCCATGCCGCCGATCGCGTTGCCGCCGATGAAGAGGCCCATGGCCAGCCCGATGGATTTGGGATGCACCTCCTCGCTCACATAGGCCATGGCCACGGCCGGAAGCCCGCTGAGGGTGACGCCCATCAGCACGCGGGCGACGAGAAGGACCGGCCAGTTTGGGGCCGCGGCCGACAGGATCGTCAGCGCGGCCGAGGACACGAGCGAGGCGACCATGATCGGCTTGCGACCCCAGACCTCCGACAGGGTGCCGGTGACCAGCATGGCGACGGCGAGCAGTCCCGTGGTGAGGGACAGGGACAGGCTGCTGGCCGCCGGGCTGACGTGGAATTCCTGCGAGAAGATGGGAAGCAGCGGCTGCACGCAATAGAGGATCGCGAAGGTCGCGAAGCCCGCGGCGAAGAGGGCCAGGTTCAGCCGCCGGAAGGCGGGCGTTCCGCTCTCGAGGCGCTTCGGTTCTTCCTGCATGGAGCGGGCGGTCCTCCGATGGGGCCGTGAGCGACGCATGCGCTCACGTCAGTGGAGACGGGGTGGTGCCGCACCTTTAACGCGATCGGGGCCGTTGGGAACGCGTGTCGGGGCGGGCCAGGCGGTTGATCCATTCCCTGGAGACATGGAGCGGGTGCCGCCTTTGCGCTTCTCCTCCGGCCCGAACGGGCCCTTAATGGCCGGGCCTATTGCCTCCAAGCCCGCTCGCCCGGCGACCGGGCTTGCTTTTTGCGCGACATCGATAATGACCAGCTCCATTGCCTCGAAGGCTTCCGCGCCGGCTGCCGCCGGGCCGCAGACGCACGCCCTGCCGCTCCAGTCCCAGCTCCGCGGGACGCTGTTGATGGTCGGGTCGACCGTGTTCTTCTCCATCTCGGACGTGATCACCAAGGTGCTGGCGGGCTCGCTTCCGCCGGTCGAGGTCGCCTGGCTGCGCTACGCCACGTTCACCCTCATGGTCATTCCCGTGCTGATGATGAACGGCGGCGGCTCGCTCCTGCGCTCCCACCGCCCCGGTCTTCAGGTGCTGCGGGGCCTCGGGATGGTGGGCTCCTCCATCTTCTTCACGGCGGGGCTGCCCTACCTCGCCGTCGCTGACGCGACGGCGATCTACTTCATCTCGCCGATCCTGATCATGGCCCTGTCGGTGCTGTTCCTGAGCGAGACGGTGGGCTGGCGACGCTGGAGCGCCGCCTTCGTGGGCCTCGTGGGTGTCGTCATCGTCATCCGTCCCGGCACCAGCGCCTTCGAGGCGGCGGCGCTCCTGCCGCTCCTCGGCGCGACGAGCTGGGCGGCCGCCGCCGTGTTCACGCGCAAGATGAGCGGAGGCGACCACCCGCTCACGACCCTGGTCTACTCGGCCTTCGTCGGGTTCGCCGTGCTGACCCTCGCCCTGCCGTTCGCCTGGAGGACGCCCAGCGGGCAGGAAATCGCTCTCGGCCTCTGCATCGGCATCCTGTCCACGGCCGGCCACTGGCTGGTGATCCTGGCCTATCGCTATGCCAATGCGTCCGCTATCGCTCCATACTCCTACGTCCAGCTCCTCTGGGCGACCGTGCTCGGATATCTCACGTTCGGATCGCTGCCGGACGTCTGGACGGCGCTGGGCGCGTCCGTGATCGCCGCGAGCGGCCTCTACACCGCCTATCGCGAGCGGGTGCGAGCGATGGAGCAGAGGCGAGCGGGAGGACGGGGCTGACCGCCGGCGCCCGGGCGTCGGGCCCGAAAGGTTGCCCCTGGGGACCCGATCCGGTACGGATGTGATCTCTCTTTGCCCCAAGCACCCCTAGCCCAGCTGGATGGAGCGTTGGCCTACCCGCGCGTTTACCTCGGTCTCGTTCAGGCCTTCCTGGGAGTGCTCCTCCTGGCGCTGCTGCCGGTCGCGACGCTGTCGGATCCGCAGGAGCCGTTCCCGCTTCAGCTCGCCGACCTGCTCCCATGCGCCGATGCGGGAGAGGCCGACGAGGAGCCTGGATCGGCCGGATGGGAGCAGGTCGGGGGCGACCCAGGAGATGCCGCACTGCCGAGCGCTTTCCCGGCGCTGCACCGTCTCGCGGTCCATATGCGGGCGGATTGGCATGGGGTCGTGGCGCCGCCGCGCCAGAACGCCTCCGGCGCCCGGCGCGCGACAGGGCCGCCTCTCGCCTGAATCGTCCCGGCCGGGCTGCCGTCGCGGCGCCGCGGGACCCATGCCACCGTCAGCCGTGGCGCGCCTCGCCTGTCCCACGAACATATCCGCGTCGTCGAGCCTTCCGATGCCTCAGCCGCCCTTGATGCGGCTGCCCGGAATGCGGCTCGGACCGGCCGCCAATCGAAACATCGTCATGGAAGCTCTCGTTCCCCAACTCATCAAGATCCTCGGGATCATCTGGATCAACGTCATCCTCTCCGGCGACAACGCTGTGGTCATCGCCCTCGCGTGCAGGGGGCTCCCCCAGGACAAGCGCCGGACCGGCATGGTCCTCGGAGCCGGCGTCGCGGTCGGCCTGCGCATCGTCTTCACGGTCCTGGTGGCCGCCCTCCTGGCGACGCCATTCCTCAAGGTCATTGGCGGGCTGCTCCTCCTCTGGATCGCCGTCCAGCTCCTTACGGGCGACGACGAGGAAGGAGAGGTCAAGCAGACCGACCGTCTCTGGCACGCGGTCTGGACGATCGCCGTGGCCGATGCGGTCATGAGCCTCGACAACGTGCTCGCCATCGCGGCGGTGGCGAAGGACTCGACCCTGCTCCTCGTGCTGGGGCTGGCGATCTCGATCCCGCTGATCGTGGCTGGGGCCGCGCTCATCATGGCGCTGCTGGACCGGGCTCCCATCCTGATCTGGGCCGGCGCCGCCCTCCTGGGATGGGTGGCCGGCGACATGATCGTGTCCGATCCCTGGCTGGTTGGGAGGCTTGGAGAGGAACTGGCTCACCGGGCCGAGATTCCGGTGGCGGTCGTGGCGGCGGCAGCGGTTCTCGGGGCGGGCTATCTGCTGCGGCAGCGCTCCGCGACCCACGAGGCATGAGGCGAGGGGAGAGACGGCGATGATCGGCTTTCACATCTCGGAAACCGTAATCTTCTGGTTCAATGCCATCGTCACCTCGGCGGGCGTCGCGTCCGCCTGGGTGAACCTGATCGTGAACCTGGACAAGCTTCTCTGACGACATGGCTCTGGGGCGCCGACCCGGCCCCGGAGCCACCTCAGGAAGCCGTTTCGAAGGGCATCCTTTCGGCCCGACCGACTAGGTGAGCGTCTCCCTCTGGGAGGTTGCCCTCCGGCCGCTAATCGGGTAGGGAGAAGGCAGGTCGAAGACCTCAGGCACCCGTAGCTCAGCTGGATAGAGCGTTGCCCTCCGAAGGCAAAGGTCACACGTTCGAATCGTGTCGGGTGCGCCATTTTTCCGAATTTTCTGCGTCTTTTCCTATGGGCGTTCGGCTCTGCGGCAGCGTGACCGGGGCGAGCGAACCGAAATTCATTTGAATTTTCAGGTCATCCATCCGAAGTCACTGCATTGCTCAAGGCGGCCATTGGTCGGCCCTAGCGTAGACACAGTGAATTTCAAGTCTCCGATGACATAATATTACAACAAGCCTTGTTGCTGACAGATGGTCATCTAGACTCCGACTGGCGCAACCTTATTTACCACGCCGATCAAGTGCCGGCTGCCGGTTTTATTTATCGGTTGCCAACACGGGGGTTTCAAAGACCTATGACCTGAAGAAAAATGTCCTCAATCGTCGCGATGCGAGCGTAGGTACGGGAAGACCATGGCACAAAACGAAAACGCTGCTCCCCAGCTTGACAGCAAGATGCTCCTCAAGGCCTTGAGGTCATTCAGAAAGGGCGACTTCTCCGTACGGCTGCCTCTCGATCTGACGGGGATCGACGGAGAGATCGCCGAAGCCTTCAACGACGTGGTGGAGCTCAACCAGGGCCTGTCCCAGGAACTGGAGCGCATGTCCAAGGTCGTCGGCAAGGAGGGGCAGATCAGCGAGCGGGGCAAGCTGCCGGCCGCCCGGGGCTGCTGGAGCGAGTGCATCGACTCCGTCAACTCGATGATCGGCGATCTGGTCCAGCCGACCACGGAGGTGGCCCGCGTCATCGGGGCGGTCGCGAAGGGCGACCTCAGCCAGGCCATGCAGCTGGAGATCCAGGGCCGCCCCCTGCGCGGCGAGTTCCTGCGCATCGGCAAGGTGGTCAACACCATGGTGGGCCAGCTGAACTCCTTCGCGTCCGAGGTGACCCGCGTGGCGCGCGAGGTAGGCACCGAGGGCAAGCTCGGCGGCCAGGCCCAGGTGAAGGGTGTCGCCGGCACCTGGAAGGACCTCACCGACAACGTGAACATGATGGCCGCCAACCTGACCGGCCAGGTGCGTAACATCGCCGACGTGACGACCGCGGTGGCGAACGGCGATCTCTCCAAGAAGATCACCGTCGACGTCAAAGGCGAGATGCTGGAGCTCAAGAACACCATCAACACCATGGTGGACCAGCTGAACTCCTTCGCGTCCGAGGTGACCCGCGTCGCCAAGGAGGTGGGCTCGGAGGGCAAGCTGGGTGGGCAGGCCCAGGTGAAGGGCGTCGGCGGCGTCTGGAAGGGCCTCACCGACAACGTCAACATGATGGCCGCCAATCTGACCGGCCAGGTGCGCGGCATCGCCGAAGTCGTGACCGCAGTCGCCGAAGGCAACCTGACCCGCAAGCTGACCGTGGAGGCCAAGGGCGAGATCGCGGCGCTCGCCGACACGATCAACAGCATGATCGAGACGCTCGCGACCTTCGCCGATCAGGTGACGAACGTGGCCCGCGAGGTGGGTATCGAAGGCAAGCTCGGCGGCCAAGCCCGCGTGCCCGGCGCCGCCGGCCTGTGGCGTGACCTCACCGACAACGTGAACATGATGGCCGCGAACCTCACCGGCCAAGTGCGAAACATCGCCGAAGTGACCACAGCTGTGGCGACGGGCGACCTGTCCAAGAAGATCACGGTGGACGTCAAAGGCGAGATGCTCGAGCTGAAGAACACCATCAACACCATGGTGGATCAGCTCAACTCGTTCGCGTCCGAGGTGACCCGCGTGGCCCGCGAGGTGGGCTCCGAAGGAAAACTGGGCGGACAGGCGCAGGTGAAAGGTGTCGCCGGCACCTGGAAGGACCTGACCGACAACGTCAACATGATGGCCGCCAATCTGACCGGTCAGGTGCGAAACATCGCGGATGTGACCACGGCGGTGGCGAATGGCGACCTCTCCAAGAAGATCACCGTCGACGTGAAGGGCGAGCTTCTCGAGTTGAAGTCGACCATCAACACGATGGTGGACCAGTTGAACTCGTTCGCATCCGAGGTGACCCGCGTCGCCAAGGAGGTGGGCTCGGAGGGCAAGCTCGGCGGCCAGGCCCAGGTGAAGGGCGTCGGCGGCGTCTGGAAGGGCTTGACCGACAACGTGAACATGATGGCCGCCAACCTGACAGGTCAGGTCCGTAACATCGCAGACGTCACCACAGCCGTCGCGAACGGCGACCTGTCGAAGAAGATTACCGTCGACGTGAAGGGCGAGCTTCTGGAGCTCAAGAACACCATCAACACCATGGTGGACCAGCTCAACTCGTTCGCGTCCGAGGTGACCCGCGTCGCCAAGGAGGTGGGCTCGGAGGGCAAGCTCGGCGGACAGGCGCAGGTGAAGGGTGTCGGCGGAACCTGGAAGGACCTCACCGACAACGTGAACCTCATGGCCGCGAACCTCACCGGTCAGGTGCGCGGCATCGCCGAGGTCGTGACGGCAGTCGCGACGGGCGACTTGTCCAAGAAGATCACCGTCGTGGTCGAAGGCGAAATGCTGGAGCTGAAGTCGACCATCAACACCATGGTGGACCAGCTCAACTCCTTCGCGTCCGAGGTGACCCGCGTGGCGCGCGAGGTGGGCTCGGAGGGTAAGCTCGGCGGTCAGGCCCAGGTGAAGGGCGTCGGCGGAACCTGGAAGGACCTCACCGACAACGTCAACATGATGGCCGCGAACCTCACCGGCCAGGTGCGCAATATCGCCGACGTCACGACCGCGGTCGCGAACGGCAATCTGTCGAAAAAGATCACCGTCGACGTCAAAGGTGAGATGCTGGAGCTGAAGAACACCATCAACACCATGGTGGACCAGCTCAACTCGTTTGCCTCGGAAGTGACCCGCGTGGCGCGTGAGGTGGGCTCCGAGGGCAAGCTCGGCGGGCAGGCGCAGGTGCAGGGCGTGGCCGGCACCTGGAAGGACCTGACCGACAACGTGAACTCCATGGCGGCGAACCTCACCGGTCAGGTGCGAAACATCGCCGACGTCACCACGGCGGTCGCGAACGGCAACCTCTCCAAGAAGATCACCGTCGACGTCAAGGGCGAGATGCTGGAGCTGAAGAACACCATCAACACCATGGTGGATCAGCTCAACTCCTTCGCATCCGAGGTGACCCGCGTCGCTAAGGAGGTGGGCACGGAAGGCAAGCTCGGCGGCCAGGCCCGCGTGGAAGGCGTATCGGGCCTGTGGCGCGACCTCACCGACAACGTGAACCAGCTCGCCGCGAACCTGACCAACCAGGTGCGCGCGATCGCCGAAGTGGCGACTGCGGTGACCCGCGGCGACCTCACCCGGTCGATCACGGCCGAGGCCCTGGGCGAGCTTGCCGCGCTGAAGGACAACATCAACGAGATGATCCGCAACCTGCGCGACACGACGCAGAAGAATGCGGAGCAGGACTGGCTGAAGACCAACCTCGCCAAGTTCACCCGCATGCTCCAGGGCGAACGGGACCTGGGCATGGTGTCGAACCTCATCCTGTCGGAGATCGCCCCGCTGGTGAATGCGCAGCGCGGCGTGTTCTACACGGTCAACGGCGAAGGCGGCGAACCCGCCCTGGAGCTGACGGCATCCTATGCCTTCACCGAGCGCAAGAGCCTCGCCAACCGGTTCCGGCTGCGCGAAGGCCTCGTCGGGCAGGTGGCCTACGAGAAGAAGCGCATTCTTCTGACCCAGGTGCCTGGCGACTACATCCCGATCAGCTCGGCCCTCGGCGAGGCGCCGCCGCTCAACGTCATCGTCCTGCCGGTCCTGTTCGAGCAGGAGGTCAAGGCGGTGATCGAGCTCGCCTCCTTCAGCCGCTTCAGCGAGACGCACCAGTCCTTCCTCGACCAGCTCACCGAGTCGATCGGCATCGTGCTCAACACGATCGCGGCCAATATGCGCACGGAAGGCCTCCTCAAGCAGTCGCAGCTCCTCACCACCGAGCTGCAGAGCCAGCAGGAGGAGCTGAAGAAGACCAACGACCGCCTCGAGCAGCAGGCCGCGACCCTGCGCCAGTCCGAGGAGCTGCTGCGCCAGCAGCAGGATGCCCTGCGCCAGACCAACGAGGAGCTGGAGGAGAAGGCGCGCCTTCTCGAGATCCAGAAGAAGGAGGTCGAGACCAAGAACCTCGAGGTGTCGCACGCCAAGTCGGCCCTGGAGGACAAGGCCGAGCAGCTCTCGCTGACCTCGCGCTACAAGTCTCAGTTCCTGGCCAACATGAGCCACGAGCTGCGCACGCCGCTCAACAGCCTCCTGATCCTCTCCAAGCTGCTGACGGAGAACCCGGACGGCAACCTCACCGAAAAGCAGCGTGAGTTCGCCAAGACCATCCATGCCGCTGGCTCGGACCTCCTGGCTCTCATCAACGACATTCTCGACCTGTCGAAGATCGAGTCCGGAACGGTCAGCCTGGAGCTCACCAACGTGGGCTTCCAGGAGCTCGCCGACAACATGGAGCGCACCTTCCGTCAGGTGGCGATCGAGCACGACATCGACTTCAACATCGTCCTCGATCCCAAGCTGCCCGCGACGGTCCGCACGGATTCGAAGCGGCTGCAGCAGGTGCTGCGCAACCTCCTGTCGAATGCCTTCAAGTTCACGGAGGAGGGCAGCGTCACGCTGAAGGTCGGCTCGGCCGAGGGCTCCCCCCTGCGGACCGGGAGCGACTGGATCGCCCTTTCGGTCACGGATACGGGCATCGGCATTCCCGAGGACAAGCAGCGCATCATCTTCGAGGCGTTCCAGCAGGCGGACGGCACCACGAGCCGCCGTTACGGCGGCACCGGCCTGGGCCTTGCCATCAGCCGCGAGATCGCGCGCCTCCTCGGCGGCGAGATCGTCCTGACGAGCGAGCCCGGCAAGGGATCGACCTTCACGTTGTTCCTGCCGCTCCAGGCGCCGGTCGGGGCCGATCTCGAAACCCGCGCCGGCAGCTCGGACGGCGGATTCAACCGCCCCGCGATGCCCAGCGCCCTCGCGTCCTTCTCGGACGACCGCCATGCCATCGCCCAGGGCGACCACGTGGTGCTGATCATCGAGGACGATGCGATGTTCGCATCCGTCCTCCTGGAGCTTGCCCGCGAGCAGGGCATCAAGGGCCTGATCGCCAATGACGGGGCGACCGCGCTCGCCCTGGCCCACCGGTACAAGCCGCACGCGATCACTTTGGATATCGGCCTGCCCGACATGGACGGATGGGCGCTGCTCGACCTGCTCAAGCACGATCCGCGCACGCGCCACGTCCCGATCCACGTGATCTCCGTGGACGATCAGAAGAAGCGCGGGCTGCGCGCGGGCGCCTTCGGGTTCCTCGAAAAGCCCGTGGACCGGGATGCCCTCATGAAGGCGCTCGCCCGGACCCGGGACTTCATCGATCGGCCCGTGAAGAACCTTCTCCTGGTCGAGGACGATTCGAACCAGCGCATGAGCATGGTCGAACTTCTGAAGGACGGGGACGTGGAGGTCACGGACATCGGCACCGCCAAGGCGGCCCTCGAGGCCGTGGAGGCGAAGCGGTTCGACTGCGCCATCATCGATCTCGGATTGCCGGACATGCCGGGCGCCGAGCTGATCGAGCGCATCCGGAGCATCCGGCAGAGCGACGAGCTTCCGGTCATCGTCTACACGGGAATGGAACTCTCGAAGGCGGAGGAGAGCCGTCTCGAGAGCATCGCCTCGACGATCATCGTCAAGGGCACGGGGGCTCCCGAGAAGCTCTTGAGCGAGACCACCCTGTTCCTCCACAAGGCGATCGCGAACGGGGTAGAGAGTGAAGAGCCTCGGCCCATCAGGCTCGAACGTCCGAGCGAGGTGTCGCTTCAGGGACGAAAGGTGCTTATTGTCGATGACGACGTGCGCAATATCTTCTCTCTCACGAGCGCATTGGAGCAGCATGGGATGAATGTCGTCTTCGCCGAAAACGGGCGCGAAGGCATCGAGATGCTGAAGAACACGCCCGATGTGGACGTCATGCTGGTCGATATCATGATGCCGGAGATGGACGGGTTTGAGACGATGCGCGAAATCCGGAAACTGCCGGAGTACGAGGATCTGCCGCTCATCGCCGTGACCGCCAAGGCCATGAAGGGCGACCGCGAGAAGTGCCTGGAGGCGGGAGCGACGGACTACGTGTCCAAGCCCGTCGACATGGACCAGCTCCTGGCCGTCCTGCGGATCCAGCTTTCTGGCAGCACCTACAGCTCCGGCAGGCCCGGACCTGCGATGGATGGGCTTCGTCTATGACGACATCGTTCGGCCAAGACGACCCGACGCTCTGGGCCGAGGGCGACACCGCCTATGCGGTCCCCCGGCCCGTCACGGCCAAGATCCTCGTGGTCGACGACGACCCGCGCAACCTACTGGCCGTCCGAGAGATGCTTCAGGCGCCCGAGGTCGAGATCGTCACCGCCGAGTCCGGCAAGGATGCGCTCCGGCACGTCCTGAAGGACGACTTCGCGGTGATCCTGCTCGACGTGCAGATGCCGGGCATCGACGGCTATGAAGTCGCCGGGATGATCCGGTCGCGCGCCCGCTCGTCGCGGGTGCCGATCCTGTTCCTGACCGCCTTCAACAAGGACGACCTGCACATCTTCCGCGGCTACAGCGCCGGTGCCGTCGACTACGTGTTCAAGCCGATCGAGCCGCTGATCCTGAAGTCGAAGGTCGACATCTTCGTGGATCTCCACCGCAAGACGGAGGAGATCCGCCGTCAGGCCGCGGAGGAGCGCCGACTCCTGCTGGAGAACCTCCAGGTGCGCAGCGAGAAGCTCAAGACCGAGCAGATGCTGCGGCGCCGGGAGGAGCACCAGTCGATCGTGCTGAAATCCCTGCCGATCGCCCTGTTCACGGCGTCCCTCCAGGAGGACCACCGGCGGCTGCATTTCACCAACGACAGCATCACGGCGATCACGGGATTCGACAGGCAGTCCTTCCTGGAGCGCGATGACTTCTGGTCGTCCCACGTCCACGAGGATGACCGGGAGCGCGTCCTCGCGCAGCTGCGCGACCTGAAGGACCTGGGCTCTGTCTCCCTGGAGTATCGCTGGCGCTGCGCCGACGGCAGCGACAGGCACTTCCTGGACCACACGGTCGTGATCCGCGACGATGAGGACAAGCCGCGCGAGATCTTCGGGATGTGGTTCGACATCACCGAGCGCAAGCAGCTGGAGCAGGACCTGCTCCATGCCAGCAAGCTCGAGGCTGTCGGCCGCCTCACCGGCGGCATCGCGCACGACTTCAACAACATGCTGAGCGTCGTGATCGGCAATCTCGACCTGCTTCAGAAGTCGCTGAAGGGCAACGAGCGCGCCCAGAAGCGGGTGAAGATGGCCCTGGAGGGCGCGCAGCGCAGCGCGGACCTGACCCATCGCCTGCTCGCCTTCTCGCGCCGCCAGCCGCTTCAGGCCACGACGATCGACGTCGGCGCGGTCATGTCTGGGCTCCTGGAGCTGATGCACCGGACGCTCGGCGAGAACATCCGCATCGAGCTGACGGGACTCGACGAGATCTGGCCGATCCATGTGGACCGGGCCCAGCTCGAGGCGGCCCTGCTCAATCTCGCCGTGAACGCGCGCGACGCCATGCCGAACGGCGGCGAGCTCAAGATCCATCTCGAGAACAGGACGGTCGACGGGCCGGTGCAGACCGGCGACTACGTGGTCATCTCCGTGGCGGACACCGGCACCGGCATGCCGCCGCACGTTCTCGAGCGCGTGTTCGAGCCGTTCTTCACCACCAAGGAGAGCGGCAAGGGGACGGGCCTCGGCCTCAGCATGGTGTACGGCTTCGTGCAGCAGTCGAACGGCCAGATCGAGGTCGACAGCACCCCGAACGAGGGCACGACCATCCGCCTGTTCTTCCCGCGCTCGCAGCACGAGGTCACGACGGGGAGCAGCGACATCCAGGCGGACGACATGGAGGCGTTCGGCAGGGGCGAGGCCGTTCTCGTGGTCGAGGACAATTCCGACGTGCGGCAGGTTGCGGTCTCGACCCTCAAGTCGCTCGGATTCACCGTGACCGAGACCGAGACGGCGGATGCGGCCGCGGATCTTCTCAAGAACAGCTGCGACTTCAAGCTCGTGCTCAGCGACGTGCGCATGCCCGGCAAGCTGAACGGCGCCGATCTCGCCGGGCTGATCCGGAAGAAATATCCTGACGTCCGGGTGCTCCTGACCACCGGCTACGTGGAGGATGCAGAGCTGATCGAGGAGATCGACCTCCTCTACAAGCCCTACCGTGCCGCCGATCTGGCCCACAAGATCCAGTCCATGGCGCCCCAGGCCGCGCCCGCGTCCCCCTGACCGGGACGCGGGTCTCTCCCGTCCTGCCCGAGGAAGGCGGGCTTACTTTCCCGGCCGCATCGGTATAGGAACGCGGGACTCACGGTGGATCAGGACGACGTGCGCGAGACAGGTTCCTTTGGCGTTTATGGCAGCCCGCCGGCCGAGCTGGCGGCGATCCCGGAGGGGGCGATCCAGTTCTCCCCTCTCGTTCCAGGTGCGGCCAGCCTGGAGGCGCAGGGGGACGCAACGCTTTCCGACATGGTGGTCCTGGCGCCGCCCGGGACCATCGAACGCCGCTACACGATGGCCCTTGCCCTGAAGGCTCTCATGCCCGGGGGAGGCCTGACCGTGCTGGCTCCCAAGGACAAGGGCGGGTCGCGTCTGCGCAAGGAGCTCGCGGCCTTCGGCTGCGCCGTGTCGGAGGATGCGCGGCGGCACTACCGCATCTGCACCTGCGGGAAACCCGACGTGCTGACCGGGATCGAGACCGCCCTCGATGAGGGCCGGCCGCGCTTCGTCCAGGAGTTCGGGCTCTGGACGCAGCCGGGGGTGTTCAGCTGGAACCGGATCGATCCGGGCAGCGCGCTCCTCGCCCGGCATCTTCCGGGTCTCGCGGGACGCGGCGCGGATCTCGGCTGCGGCATCGGCTATCTGGCGACCGGCATCCTGGCGTCTCCGAAGGTCGAGCATCTGACCCTGGTGGATGTCGACGGGCGCGCGGTCGAGATGGCCCGGCGCAATGTCGAGGATCGGCGCGCGAGCGTCCTGTGGGGCGATGTGCGGAACATGAGCGCCGCTCAGCTCGGACGCTTGGATTTCGTGGTCATGAACCCACCCTTTCACGACGGCGGCGCTGAGGACCAGAGTCTCGGCCAGAGCTTCATCCGCAAGGCCGCGGAGGCGCTGCGCCCGGGCGGGCTGTGCTGGCTCGTGGCCAACCGGCACCTGCCTTACGAGGCCGTGCTGAGAACGGCTTTCAAGCGGGTCGCGCTCAAGGCGGAAGCGGAGGGCTACAAGATCTACGAGGCACAGAAATGAGCAAAGGCTCCCAGACCCTGCGGCTCGACCGCCTCCTGTCCAATCTCGGCTACGGCTCGCGCCGCGAGGTGCAGCAGATGGCCTGGGGCGGCCTGATCACGCTCGACGGCGCCGCGATCGAGGATGCGGACCAGCGCATCAAGGTGACGCCGGACTTGCCGCAGCGGATGCGCGTCAACGGCAAGCCCCTCGATCCGCCGCCGGGCCTGACGCTGATGCTGCACAAGCCGCTTGGCACGACGTGCTCGCACAAGGAGGCCGGGCCCCTCGTGTACGATCTGCTGCCGCAGCGCTGGCGGCGGCGCGACCCGGCGATCTCGACCATCGGCCGCCTCGACAAGGAAACCTCGGGCCTGCTGCTCATGACCGACGACGGCACGCTTCTGCACCGGATCATCTCGCCGCGCGCCAACGTGTCGAAGCGCTACCACGTCACCGTGGCGCGCCCCTTAAGCGGCAACGAAGCCGACATCTTCGCCTCAGGGACGCTGATGCTGGAGGGTGAGGACAAGCCGCTCCTGCCAGTCGGGATGGAGGCGCTGTCGAGCACGAGCGCCTACGTGACGTTGACGGAAGGGCGGTACCATCAGGTCCGCCGCATGTTCGCGGCGGTCGGCAACCACGTCGAGGCGCTGCACCGCGACCGCGTCGGGAATCTGGCATTGCCCGAGGATCTGGAGCCCGGGCAATACCGCATCATGACGGAGGCCGACATCGCCCTCGTCCTGCCTCCGAAATAGGAGGCTGCACCGGCCTCAGGCGACCATCCACTCGTGGGCCGGGTCGTTGTGGAACTTCCAGATCCGCTTCGGTCCCGCCATCACGTTGAGGTAGTAGAGCTCGTAGCCGTGCGGCGCACCGACTGGGTGATAACCCTTCGGCACCAGCACCACGTCGCCGTCGCTCGCGGCCAGTGTCTCGTCGAGAGAGCGGTCATCCGTATAGACCCGCTGCAGCGCGAAGCCCGAGGGCGGATTGAGGCGGTGGTAGTAGGTTTCTTCCAGCAGCGACTCGTTCGGCAGGGCGTCCCGGTCGTGCTTGTGGGGCGGATAGCTCGACCAATGGCCTGAGGGCGTGATGACCTCGACCACGAGAAGGCTCTCGGCCGGTTCCGTCTCGGGCAGGATGTTGCGCACGTGGCGCGTGTTCGTGCCCTTGCCGCGCGTCTCCTGTCCCACCTGGTCCGGACGAATCACCCGCGCCGGCAGCTTGCCTTCCGCCGGCGCCGTACAGACGCCGATCTCGCAATCGGTCTCCGCACTGAGGGACCAGCTCGAGCGTGCCGGCGCATAGAGCGACCACGGGTCGGGCTCGAAGGGTGAGGAGCGCCCGCCGATCACGCCGAAATCCTCGGCCCCCGCCGCCACGCGGGCCTTGCCGGACAGCATGACGATGCAGGCCTCGCGGTCGCCCGTCTCCTGGCGCAGGCTCCGGCCGGCTTTGAGCCGGTAGACCTCGAAGCCCACATAGGTCCATCCGGCGGAGGCCGGCGTGATGGAATGGACGCGGCCATCGGTATTCGGGTTCGACGGCTTGACGAGGAGTTTCGACATCGGCGGCTCTCCTTATCGCAGTCCTGCTTCCTTCAGGAAGCGGGTGAGGTTGGCATAGCCCATCTTGGCATAGGTGAGCGGATGGGCCTTCTTGGGATCCTGCTCGGCCTCGATCACCACCCAGCCGCTGTAGCCCGGCAGTTCCTTGAACACGGAGACGAAATCCACCATGCCGTCGCCCGGCACGGTGTAGACGCCCTCGATGACGGAATCGAGGAAGCTCCACCCTTGGGCCTTCGACTTCTCCATCACGTCCTTGCGCACGTCCTTGGTGTGCACGTGGCTGATGCGATTGCGGTAGCGACGTGCGAGGTCCGCCGGGTTGGCGCCGCCCCAGGTGGCGTGGCCCGTGTCGAGGAGCAGATGCGCGGGCTCGCCCGTGGCGTTCATGAAGGCGTCGATGTCAGCCTGCGATTCCACGATGGTGCCCATGTGGTGGTGATAGACGAGGCGCACGCCCTCCTTGAGGGTCTGCTCGGCGACCTGGGTGACGCGGCGGCCGTATTCGGCCCAGTCGCCGCTCTTCATCACGGGGCGCTGCGACAGCGGCTTCGAGCGGTCGCCGTGGATGGCGTTCGAGGTCTCGGCGAAGACGAGCACGTTGGAACCCATCGCCTTGAGCAGGTCGAGATGCGGACGCAGCGCCTTCATTTCGGCCTCCGCATCGCGCTTCAGCAGCTCGGCCGAGTACCAGCCCGACACGCAGGCCATCCCGAAGGGCGCAAGCGCTTTTTTAAGCGCCTCCGGCTCGCGCGGGAACTTGTTGCCCAGCTCCATGCCCTCGAACCCGGCCTCCTTGGCCTCGGCGAGGCAGACCTCGAGCGGGGTCTCGCCGCCGAGTTCCGGCATGTCGTCGTTGGACCAGCCGATGGGATTGGCCCCGATGCGGATCGTCATGATTCTTCTCTCTCTTCTTTCGTCAGTCACCCACCCGCTGCGACGCGAGGGCATTCTCATAATTCTTGCGGGCCGTGTTCACCTCGGCCCGGACCGATACCTCTGGCACCGCCACATCCCACCAATGGCCGCCCGCATCGGTGGATGCGAGCGGGTCCGTGTCGATGACGATCACGGTGCTGCGCTGGGCGGACCGCGCCTTCTTCAGCGCGTCCTCCAGCTCGCCGATGCCCTTCACCTTCACGGCCTCGGCCCCGAGGCTCGCCGCATGGGCCGCGAAGTCGATGTCCGGCAGGGTCACGTGGTTGGTGTGCTGCAGGAGGTTGTTGAAACTCTCGCCGCCGGTCGCGCGCTGCAGGCGGTTGATGCAGCCGAAGCCCCGGTTATCGAGGAGCACCACGGTCAGCTTCTGGCCGAGCATCACCGAGGTGGCCAGCTCCGAATTCATCATCAGGTACGAGCCGTCGCCCACCATCACGATGACCTCGCGAGAGGGATCCGCCATCTTCACGCCGACGCCGCCGGCGATCTCGTAGCCCATGCAGGAATAGCCGTATTCCATGTGGTAGCCGAGCGCCGTGCTCGCCTTCCAGTGCTTGTGCAGCTCGCCCGGCAGGCCGCCGGCCGCGCAGACCACCACGTCGGTGGGAGAGGCGGTGCGCTGCACGGCGCCGATCACCTGAGCGTCGGACGGGAGTTCCGCGTTGGTCGGGTCCGTGTAGCGGGCGGCGGCTTCGAACCAGCGGGCCTTCTCGTCGCGGCCCTTGGCGGTCCAGCTCTGCGGCGCCTTCCAGCCTTCGAGCGCGCGGCTCAGTTCCTCGAGGCCGACGCGTGCGTCCGCCACCAGCGGCTGCGCATTGTGCTTCGTGGCGTCGAAGCCCTGCACGTTCAGGCCGACGAGGCGCCGGTTCGGATCCTTGAACAGGGCCCAGGAACCGGTGGTGAAATCCTGAAGCCGGGTGCCGACCGCGATCACCACGTCGGCTTCTTCCGCGAGCGCATTCGCGGCGCCCGTTCCGGTGACGCCGACGGAGCCGAGACAGGCCGCGTGGTCATGGGCTAGGCTCGACTTACCGGCCTGCGTCTCGCCGACCGCGATGCCATGCTTTTCGGCAAAGGCTGCGAGCGCCTTCTCGGCACCCGAGTAGAGCACGCCGCCGCCCGCGACGATGAAGGGCTTCTTCGCGTTGCGGATGAGGGCGGCCGCGGCCGCGAGCTCGCTCTCGTCGGGCCGGATGCGGCGGGGCATCCAGACCTTCTCGGCGAAGAAGCTCTCAGGGTAGTCGTAGGCTTCCGCCTGCGTGTCCTGGCAGAGCGCCAGGGTGACGGGGCCGCACTCGGCCGGGTCGGTCAGCACGCTCATGGCGCGCTGGAGCGCCGGGATGATCTGCTCTGGCCGGGCAATGCGGTCGAAATAGCGGGAGACGGGCCTGAAGCAGTCGTTCGCCGAGACGGTGCCGTCCGAGAAGCTTTCGATCTGCTGCAGCACCGGGTCGGGGATGCGGTTGGCGAAGACGTCGCCCGGCAGGAGCAGGACCGGCAGGCGGTTGACGTGGGCGACGGCGGCTGCCGTCACCATGTTGGTGGCGCCGGGGCCGATCGACGTGGTGCAGGCCATCATGCGCCGCCGGCGCGAGGCCTTGGCGAAGGCGATGGCCGCATGGGCCATGCCCTGTTCGTTGTGCGCCCGGAAGGTCGGAAGCCGGTCGCGCACCCCGTGCAGCGCCTCGCCCATGCCGGCGACGTTGCCGTGGCCGAAAATGGCCCAGACGCCGCCGAAGAGCGGGAGAACCTGCCCGTCGATCTCGGTTTTCTGCGCGGCCAGGAAGCGGGCGACCGCCTGGGCCATGGTGAGACGGATCGTGCTCATGCGTGCTCCATTCGAAGGGCGGCGTCGGCATGGGGCGGACGCAGCTTTTTGAGAGGTTCCGGCAGGCATTCCAGCATCCAGGCCGCCAGTGCCGCGCGGTGCCGGTGAAGGACGAGGCCCGCCGCGATGATGCCGATGCCGATGAAGGACAGGACGAACGGGAACAGGAAGGACTCGTTGAAGACCCGGATCGCCAGGTCGCCGAGATAGATCGACACGCCGATCGCGCCGAACAGCGCGAAGGCCCGCCGCACCAGGAAGACCGACAGCAGGACGAGCGCCACGTTGATGAGGCAGTAGAAGGCCTTCGCGAGGGCGCTGTCGCTGTGCGAGAGCGTCAGCGCGCCCCAGAACGCCATGAGGCCCGCAAGGTACAGCCAGAACGCGACGTCCCGGTCCTCGTCGCGCCGGATGTCCACGAACCAGGCGACCCCGATCATCACGAGGCCGAACACCATGGAGACCGCGCGCCGCGCGGTCCAGTTCTCCGACCAGCTCATCTCGCGCCCGTGCAGCAGCCAGGGCGTCAGGTCCATGGACATGAACCAGAGTGCGAGCGACACCACCGCGACGATGAACGGGACCGGATAGAAGCGCAGGGCGATCAGGCCGACCGCGATGGTGGCGATTTCCATCGGCAGCCAGCTGCTCTTCACCCACACGAAGAAGTCCCGGTAGCGTCCCGGATCGCCGCCGTCGCCCCACAGGCCGAACTCCTCCTGGATGCCGTAGACCGCGAGCGGCACCATCGCGACCGCGACCGCGATCATCAGGCCGCCGGGCGTCCGCAGCGAACCGCGATCCCAGAGGCGACGCCCGGCCATGAGGAAGAGAGCGCCGTAGATGAGCGCCGTGATGGTGAGCGCCTTGCCGCCGAGGGCCTCGAAGGCCAGCGTCGAGAACAGGCCCATGGCGCTCATGACGATGAGCGTGCCGGCGTACCAGAGCAGATGGACGAGATCGAACCGGACCTTCTCGGGCCTCAGTATCGCCGGGGCTGTCGCGGTCGAAGCCTTCCGGGCCCTCAGGACCGCCAGAAGGCCGTCGAGCTGGTCCTGCGTGAGCGCAACGGCGCCCCCGGCTGCTTTGATGTCATCCTCGGTGAAGGACATGGCGACCTCGTGGCTGGATCAGGCAGCCTTCGCACGTCCGGCCACGCGCTGCCAAGCGTCGACGAGACGCTGGAAGCGGGAGGCCATGTCGCCGATCGCCGCCTCGTCCGAGATCTCGCCCTTCAGCCAGCGCCGCGCCGCGTCGTTGAAGATGGTGCGGCCGACCGCGAAACCCTTGACCTGCGGTTCGCTGGCGGCGGCCGCGAAGGCGGCCTCCAGCTCGTCCTCCGGCGCTTCGAGCCCGAGCAGGACGATGCCGCGGCAATAGGGGTCGTTGCGGGTGATGACATCGCCGATGGCACGCCAGGCGGCGGTGTCCCGCTGCGGTTCGAGCTTCCACCAGTCCGGCTTGATGCCGAGGTCGTAGAGGCGCTGCAGCACCGCCGGGATGGTGTCGGGCTTCAGCGGGCCGTTCTTGCCGGCGATGATCTCGACCAGGAGCTCGCGGCCGACGCGCCGCGCGGCATCGTGGAGGCGCAGCAGCTCGCGCTCCTGGCGCTCCTTCAGGTCGGCCGGATCGTCCGGGTGGTAGAAGCACAGGCACTTGATGGTGTGGCCGACCGGCCATTCGATGAGCTGGGCTCCGAGGCTGCCGCCGTTCTCGAAATCAAGCGGGCGCGAGCCCGGCAGCTCGACCGGGCGGCCGATCCAGAATGGGTGGTCGGCGGCGCGAAACAGAGCCTCGCGGCCATAGGTGCCGTCGATCAGCATGCCGAAGCCGGGCCGGCCGGCCGCCACCCGGGCCGTCGCCTGGACGGCCAGCACCTTGAAGTCGGGGATGCGGTCGATCGAGGCGCCGACCTCCTTCGCCATGGTCTCGAGCTGCATGCGATGGTCGATGGCGAGCGCCATGAGGGTGTCGGGGGCGGGCCGGCGCGTGGTCGCCCAGTGGACGTGGTTGATGTCCTGGTCGAAGCGCAGGGCCTTGTGGGGGCTGCCGTGCTTCAGGAAATACTGCAGCTCGGTGAAGGTCGGGATCTCCGGCGAGCAGAGGAGCCGGGAGACCGCGAAGGCGCCGCTCGCATTCGCATAGGCGCAGCAGGTCTCCAGCGGCTCGTCCTTCAGCCAGCCGCGCAGGAAGCCCGACATGAAGGCGTCGCCGGCGCCGAGCACGTTGTAGACCTCGACCGGGAAACCGGGGCCCTTCACGCCGTCGTCGAGGGAGGCGGGGATCTCGCCTGGGAACACTACGCAGCCCATGGGGCCGCGCTTGCACACGATGGTCGCCTTCGAGACGGCGCGGATCGCCCGGATGGCCTTAAGCGTGTCCTCGGAGCCGCCGGCGATGTGAAGCTCCTCCTCGGTGCCGACGATGAGGTCGCAATCGGCCAGAATGGGCTTCAGGTGCTCGGTCACGGCGTCGGAACGCACGTAGCGCGAGTCGCCGGCCCCGTGGCCGAGGAGGCCCCAGAGGTTCGGGCGGTAATCCACGTCGAATGCCACCTTGCGGCCGTTGGCCTTGGCGATGCGGATGGCCTTGCGCTGCGCGGCGGCGGTGTTCTCGCGGGAAAAGTGCGTGCCGGTGACCACGATCGCACCGGCCGACGCGATGAAGGCCTCGTCGATGTCGTCCTCGGAGAGCGCCATGTCGGCGCAGTTGTCCCGGTAGAAGATCAGCGGGAAGGAATCCTCGTCGCGCACGCCGAGGATCACGAGGGCGGTGAGGCGCTGCGGATCGGTCACGATGCCGTCGGTCGCCACGCCCTCGCGCGCCATTTGCTCGCGGATGAAGCGGCCCATAGCCTCGTCGCCGACGCGGGTCACGAGGCCGGATTTCAGCCCGAGCCGCGCCGTGCCGATCGCAATGTTCGACGGGCAGCCGCCGACGGCCTTGGAGAAGGAAGCCATGTCCTCGAGGCGCCCGCCGACCTGCTGGCCGTAGAGATCGACCGAGGCGCGGCCGATGGTGATGACATCCAGGGTTGGCTTCATGCTATCCCTCCCGCTCCCGAAGACGGTTCTTCTAACCGTGTTCTGGCCATTTTGCGGCTCTTGCAGCTATGGAATGTTTATTCTATTAGCAGCTTGAGCTGGAACATCAATTCCAAATTTGCCTATGAGCCGGCAAAAGATTCCCGGGGGAACCATGATCAGGATTGCCGTATTGGGAGCAGGCCGCATCGGCCGCATTCACGGACGCAACGCCGCCGACCACGCCGATGCCCGGCTCGTGGCCGTGGCCGATCCGCATGCGCCGTCGGCCCAGGAACTGGCCGCCGCGACGGGTGCGGAGGTCGCCTCCCTCGACTCCATCGTCGAGCGGTCGGACGTCGATGCCATCCTCGTCTGCACGCCGACTACGACGCACGCGGATCTCATCGAGCGCGGCGCGCGCGCCGGCAAGGCGGTGTTCTGCGAGAAGCCGGTCGATCTCTCAAGTGCGCGGATCCAGACCTGCCTGGCCAATGTCGAGAAGGCCGGCACGCCGCTCATGATCGGTTTCAACCGCCGCTTCGACCCGAACTTCGCGAGCCTGCGCCGCCGCCTGGCGGACGGGGAGGTCGGCGAGGTCGAGATCGTCACGATCCTGTCGCGCGATCCCGGCCCGCCGCCGGTGAGCTACATCGCCACCTCGGGCGGCCTGTTTCGCGACATGATGATCCATGACCTCGACATGGCGCGCTTCCTGCTGCTCGGCGACGAGCCCGTGGAGGTGCACGCGGTCGGCTCGTCCCTGGTCGATCCGGCCATCGGGCAGGCGGGTGACGTGGACACGGCGGCCGTCATGCTCAAGACCGCCAAGGGCCGCATCGTCCAGATCTCGAACTCCCGCCGCGCCACCTACGGCTACGACCAGCGCATCGAGGTTCATGGCTCGAAGGGCATGATCCGCGCCGGCAACATCCACCGCACCACCGTCGAGGTGGCGACGGGCGCCGGCATCACGGCGGATCCGGTCCAGGACTTCTTCCTGGAGCGCTATGCCGACGCCTACCGGGCCGAGCTCGACGCCTTCCTGAAGGCCGTGAAGGCCGGCACCGCCTGCGACCCGACCGGCTATGACGGCCTCATGGCGCAGCGCCTCGCCGACGCGGCGACCGAGTCGGCTCAGTCGGGCAAGCCCGTGAAGCTCTAAGGGCTCAATTCCATTCGCGAAGTCCAAGGCCGGGCCACGTCCCGGCCTTTTTGTTGTGGCTCAGGCCTCCGCCCGCCGCTCGGCGGTGCCGACCGCGAGCGCCATGGCGAGCGCGAAGGAGGCCGACAGGGACCGGAAGGCGCCGAAATCCGCCTCCGCCACCTCGAGCCACACATCCGCGCTCGTGACCAGGGGGCTGAAGGCCGAGTCGGTGATCGCCACCACGGGAATGTTCTTGCGCGCCGCCGCCGCGGCAAGGTCGGCGGTCACGGGCGAGTAGGGCGTGAAGCTGATGGCGAGCACCGCGTCCCGCTCCGTGGCGGTCGCGAGCTGCTCCGGTCCGAGCTGGGCGATGTGGTCGATCAGGATCGCCCGCACTCCGAGCTTGCCGAACGCGTAGGCGAAATAGGCCGAGACCGGGAAGACCCGGCGCGCGCCCAGAAGATAGATCGTGTCGGCCTTCGCCAGCGTCTCGATGGCGCGGGAGAACTCCTCCGGCCGCACCGACTCGCGCATGCGGTCGAGGGAGATCGCCGCCGCATCCGTGAAGCCTTCGAGCAGGGACGCCGAATGGACGTGCGCCCCCTCTGAGTCGCGCAGCACGCGAAGGCGCTCCCGGTAGTCGGGAAAGCGCTCGCGCAGGCGGTCGCGGAAGATCTGCTGCAGATGGGAGAAGCCGTCATAGCCGAGGCTCTTGGCGAAGCGCACGAGGGTGGAGGGCTGGACGCCCGCATGCTCGGCGATCCCGGCCACCGTGCCGAACGCCACTTCCTCGGGGTGATCCAACGCGAAGGCCGCGAGCTGCTTCAGCCGCTTGGGCATCGTGTCGCGGCGGGCGAGCAGAAGCGCCCTCAGGCTCTCGAAATCCTCCGGGATCGCATCCGTGACTGATGCTGAACGCTCCTCCATCGCCCGTCGGTTCTCCCCTCGCCGCACCTGACCTGACGGGAACTTGACACCGATCCCCAAGAAATGGAATAAAAATTCTAAAGATAATCACAAAACGCTCGATCATTCCGTTTTCGAGTGGTCGGGCCGGCAGAGGAAACGCCTTGGGACAGAGGATTCGCGGCCCGAATCAGCCTGCTTCCTTCCCTGCCGAACTCCATCGCGCGGCCCCTTCGGCCGCAGCGTTCGTCGCAGCCGGGCGTCCGGGGCGATGCTCGAGTGCAGACAAAACTGGGAGGAAACAGATGAAGTCGCTCGTAACAGGTCTGGCTGCCGCGGCAGCCCTCACCCTCGCGGCCGTGGCTCCGGCCGGCGCGCAGCAGAATACCCGCATCATCGTGGTCAGCCACGGCCAGGCCAACGACCCGTTCTGGTCGGTGGTGAAGAACGGCGTGGCGGCCGGCGGCCAGGACATGAAGGTCCAGGTCGACTACCGGGCGCCCGAAACCTTCGACATGGTCGCCATGAGCCAGCTCATCGACGCGGCCGTCAACCAGAAGCCGGCCGGCCTGATCGTCTCGATCCCCGACGCCTCGGCGCTCGGGCCGTCGATTCAGAAGGCCGTGGCCGCCGGCATCCCGGTGATCTCCATGAACTCCGGCTCCGACGTCTCGAAGAAGCTCGGCGCGCTGCTCCATGTCGGGCAGGACGAGGTCGAGGCCGGGCGCATCGCCGGCGCCAAGCTCAAGGAGATGGGCGGCAAGACCGCCCTGTGCGTGAACCAGGAGGTCGGCAACGTGTCGCTCGACCTGCGCTGCAAGGGCTTCACGGAAGGCTTCGGCGGCAAAGTGACGGTCCTGCCGGTCACCAACGACCCGGCCGACGTGCGCGCCAAGGTGAAGGCGGCGGTCGCGGCCGATACCGCCATCGACACGATCCTGGCGCTCGGCGCCGGCACGGCGGGCGAGCCCTCGGTCGCGGCCGTGAAGGATGCCGGCAAGACGGGCGCGATCAAGGTCGCCACCTTCGACATGTCGGCCGGCTTCCTCAAGTCGGTCGCGAGCGGCGAGGCGGTGTTCGCCATCGACCAGCAGCAGTTCCTGCAGGGCTACCTGCCCGTGGTGTTCCTGGCCAACTACGCCAAGTACGGCCTCATGCCCGGCGGTGACGTCGCCTCGGGCCCGAACCTGGTCACGAAGGAAAAGGCCTCCCAGGTGATCGACCTGTCCGCCAAGGGCATTCGCTGATCGTTGCCGGGGCCCGCGCCCGCCCGGGTCGGGGGCTCCTCTTTATCAGGCATTCATGAGGGGAGGCTCCCATGGCGGACACCACCCAGCCGACCGCAGACCTGTCTCCGGCCCCAGCCGTCAAGAAGATACAGGACGAGCGCCTGCGGGAGGTCTCCCTCCTGACCAAGATCATGCGGCGCCCGGAGCTCGGCGCCCTGGCCGGGCTCGTCCTGGTCGCGATCTTCTTCTTCTCCACTGCCGACGCCTCGATGTTCACGCTGGCGGGCATCATGAACATCCTCTCGCCCGCCTCGCAGCTCGGGATTCTCGCCATCGCGGCGGCGCTGCTGATGATCGGCGGCGAGTTCGATCTCTCCATCGGCTCCATGGTGGCCTTCACGGGCCTCGTCTTTGGCGCGTTCATCACGCTCAGCGGCTGGCCCCTGCTGCTCGCCATCGCCGGGACCCTCGCGGTGGCGGCGGTGCTCGGCGGCCTGAACGGCCAGATGGTGATCCGCACACGGCTCCCCTCGTTCATCGTCACGCTCGCGTTCCTGTTCATCCTGCGCGGGTTCTCCCTCGTCGGGTTGAAGTGGGCGACCGGCGGATCGACCCAGATGCGCGGCATCGGCGACCAGGCGGGCGAGGGCATCGTCCGCGAGATCTTCTCGGGCGTCGCCTTCGAGGGCGTGTTCTCGTGGCTCGCGGCGCACGACGTCATCGCCAAGTTTCCGAACGGCCAGCCGACCGTGACGGGCGTTCCGGTCTCCATCGTCTGGTTCGTCGGCTTCGCGCTCCTCGCCACCTGGCTTCTCCTGCGCACCCGTGCCGGCAACTGGATCTTCGCTGCGGGCGGCGATCCCAACGCGGCGCGCAATTCCGGCGTGCCGGTCGACCGGGTCAAGACCGCGTTGTTCATGCTCACCGCCTGCGCGGCGGCCCTGGTGGCGGTCCTCACGGTGCTCGATGCCGGCTCGACCGACGCGCGGCGCGGCTTCCAGAAGGAGTTCGAGGCCATCATCGCGGCGGTCATCGGCGGCTGCCTGCTCACCGGCGGCTACGGCTCCGCCATCGGGGCGTTCTTCGGCGCCATCATCTTCGGCATGGTGTCGATCGGCCTCACCTACACGCGCTTCGACTCGGACTGGTTCCAGGTGTTCCTCGGCGCCATGCTGCTGCTCGCGGTGCTGTTCAACAACTTCATTCGCCGCAAGGTGACGGGGGAGCGCTGACATGGACACGGCATCGAATGCTCCTCTCATCGACATCCGCAACGTCGTGAAGCATTTCGGCTCGGTGATCGCGCTTTCGGGCGTCTCGCTGACCGTCAACCGCGGCGAGGTGATGTGCCTGCTCGGCGACAACGGCGCCGGCAAGTCGACCCTCATCAAGACCCTGGCCGGCGTTCATCGCCCGACCAGCGGCGAGTTTCTGGTGGATGGCCGTCACGTGACTTTCTTAAGCCCGCGCGACGCGCTCGATGCGGGCATCGCGACGGTCTACCAGGACCTCGCCATGATCCCGCTCATGTCGGTGACCCGCAATTTCTTCATGGGGCGCGAGCCCGTGAAGGGCGTATGGCCGTTCCGCTTCGTGGATTTCGACCATTGCGACGCGGTCACCCGCGAGGAGATGCACAAGATCGGCATCGACGTGCGCGACCCGCACCAGGCGGTCGGCACGCTCTCGGGCGGCGAGCGCCAATGCGTGGCCATCGCCCGCGCGGTCTATTTCGGCGCCAAGGTGCTGATCCTCGACGAGCCGACCTCGGCGCTGGGCGTCGCCCAGACCTCGATGGTGTTGAAATACATCCACCAGGTCCGGCAGAAGGGTCTCGGCGTCATTTTCATCACGCATAACGTGCGCCACGCCTATGCGGTCGGCGACCGCTTCACGGTGCTCAACCGCGGCAAGACGCTCGGCACCTACAAGAAATCCGAGATCCAGATCGAGGCGCTGCAGAACCTCATGGCCGGCGGCAAGGAATTGCAGGCGGTGTCGGAAGAGCTGGGCGGGATGGTGTGAAGTCTGAAGCGAGCAGCTGAGTCTCAGCACCTATAGATTCGAAACCGGTTTGTATCAGATCCGGTCAATGAGTGTCGTTAGTTCTCAGATCGTGCGTCTTACGCTCCAAGAGCTGGCGAGCCAAACTGGACAGATTAAATGCCATTCAATCGTCTTCATGTTCCGCAAGCGCTGCCTATTGAGATGTGCCAAGCGATCAACGAATGTCTCCATGCGAGCCTTGTTGCTACTTGTGACGTGAACAGCGACGACGATTTCTGTTTGATCTCAAGATATCCTCATGGGGATATGATCTGCCATCCGACATTTTTGGGCAAGCGTGATCCAAACTCGACAATTGTCATCGAGATTACCTTGCTCGCCGGTCGATCCGACGCCCAAAAGGAAGCGCTCCATAAGGATGTCCGCCGTCGATTGCGTGAAATCGGCTTCAATCCAGCAAATTCAATCATCTTTTTAACCGAGAACAAGCCCATCGACTGGTCTTTCAGCGAAGCGGGGTCGGTAAAGTCAGTTCTTGGATTATGATCGACTAGCCTCTCACATACGCTTCATCCGCTGGAGCTAGATGAGAGTGCTCAGCCACATCGGAGCTAGAGTATGACTTCACTCAATGTCGGCCTCATCGGCACGGGCTACATGGGCAAGTGCCATGCACTGGCCTGGAACTCCGTCGCGCCGGTCTTCGGCGACGTGGAGCGTCCGCGTCTCGCGGTGCTGGCGGAGGCCTCGCAGGAGTTGGCGGAACGAAAAGCGCGCGAGCTTGGCTTCGAGCATGCGACCGGAGACTGGCGCTCTCTCGTGACGGATCCGGCGGTCGACGTGGTGTCGATCACGACGCCGAACGCCTTCCACCCGGACATGGCGATCGCGGCCCTCGAGGCCGGAAAGCACGTCTGGTGCGAAAAGCCCATGGCGACAAGGCTTGCCGATGCGGAGCGGATGCTCGCCGCCGCCCACGCCTCCGGCAAGGTCGCCGCTTTGGGCTACAACTATATCCAGAACCCGGTCATCCGCCTGATCCGCCGCATCCTCGAGGAGGGCAGGATCGGCGAGGTCAACCATGTCCGCCTTGAGATGGACGAGGACTTCATGGCCGACCCGGAGGAGCTGTTCTACTGGAAGAGCGAGGCCACCTCCGGCCACGGCGCGCTCGACGATTTCGGCGTGCATGCCTTGAGCCTGATCTGGACGCTCTTCGGCGGCGTGCGCCGCGTCTGCGGCCACATGGCGAAGCCCTACGCGGACCGTCCGCTGCGGGAAGGCGGGCGCCGCGCGGTCGAGACCTACGACATCGCCACGACGCTGATCGAGCTGGAGAACGGCGCGTCGGGCGTCATTGCCCTCAACCGCTCCGCCTGGGGCCGCAAGGGCCGCATCTTCGTGCAGCTCTTCGGCGCGAAGGGCACCGTCGTGTACGACCAGGAGCGCATGAACGAGGTGCAGCTCTACACGACGGACGGCCCGAAGGAGATTCAGGGCTTTCGCACCATTCTCACGGCGCCGCACCACCCGCCCTATGACAAGTTCATCCCGGCCCCCGGCCACGGCCTCGGCTTCAACGAGCTGAAGATCATCGAGTGCCGCCAGCTCATCGGGCGCATCCGGGGTGAGCCTGTGACGCTGATCGAGTTCGAGGACGGCATCCGCATCGAGCGCACGGTCGACGCCATCGCGCGCAGCGCCCACGTGGGGCAGTGGGTGGACGTGGCGACGGATCAGGGGAAACGGGCGGCTTAGGAGCCCACCCTCGTCATTCCGACACGATGATGTTTATAGGTTCCGGGCTCCGCTTTGCGGCCCCGGAATGACAGCGTGGTTTTACGCCGCGTGCTGCTTCAGCACCTCGAGGAACGCCTCTGCGTAGCGGTCGAGCTTGGCCTGGCCGACACCATGGATCTCCCCGAAGGCGCGGATCGTGGTGGGTCGTTTCGCGGCCATGTCGAACAGGCTGCGGTCGGAGAAGATCACGTAGGCCGGCACGCCCTCCTCCTTGGCGAGGCGGGTGCGCAGGGCCTTGAGGTCGAGTAGCAGCGGATCGTCGCCCGGCACGACGGATTCCGCCTCCATCCGCGAGCGGCGACGGCGGCGCTCGCTCGGCTTCATCAGCACGTCCGAGCGCAGCTCGATCCGCTCCTGGCCTTTGAGGACCGCCACTCCCTTGTCGGTGATGGTCCAGCGCCCGTATTCGGCGAGCTCCAATCCGACGAGGCCCGCCGCATAGATCTGCCGCAGCAGGGAGCGCCATTCGGTCTTGGAGCGGTCGCTGCCGACCCCGAAGGTCTTCAGCTTGTCGTGGCCGAAGCGGCTGACCGAGTCGGTGTGCTCGCCCACCAGGATGCTGATGAGATGCTCGGTGCCGAAGCGCTCGCCGGTGCGCACGATGGCCGAGAGAAGCTTCTGCGCCTCGATGGTGCCGTCGAAGGACATGACGCCGTCGATGCACAGATCGCAGTTGCCGCAAGGTTCCGTCGTCTCGCCGAAATAGGCGAGCAGCGTCTGGCGGCGGCAGCGTGGCGCCTCGCAGAGCGCGACCAGCGCATTGAGGCGCTGGCGCTCCACCCGCTTCTGCTCGTCGGGCGCGTCGCTGTCCTCGATCTGCATGCGGCGCAGGCGCATGTCGTCGAGGCCGTAGAGGGTGAGCGTGTCGGCGGGCGCACCGTCGCGACCGGCGCGGCCGATCTCCTGGTAATAGGCCTCGATCGATTTCGGCAGGGCCGCATGGGCCACGAAGCGCACGTCCGGCTTGTCGATGCCCATGCCGAAGGCCACCGTCGCCACCATCACGACCCCGTCCTCCTGCAGGAAGATGTCCTGGTTCTTGGCCCGGTCTCCTTGAGGCATGCCCGCATGGTAGGCCAGCGCCCGGTAGCCGGCTTGGTTGAGCGAATCAGACAGCTTCTCCGTCGCGTCGCGCGACGAGCAGTAGACGATGCCGCTCTCGTGCCGGTGCTTGTCGAGGAACGAGAAGAGCTGGCGTCTCGAATGTTCCTTCGCCTGCATGGCGAGGCGCAGGTTCGGCCTGTCGAAGCCGTGGATGAAGATGCGCGGCTCGCTCTCGAACAGCCGGTGCATGATGTCGCTGCGCGTCGCGACGTCGGCGGTGGCCGTGAGCGCGATGGTCTGCACGCCGCCCAGGCGCCGGCGGACCTCGCCGAGAAGCGCGTATTCGGGCCGGAAATCGTGCCCCCATTGCGAGACGCATTGGGCCTCGTCGATGGCGAGCAGGTTCACGCCCGCCCGCGCGAGCCACTCGGTCGCGCCCGTGTTGGCGAGCCGCTCCGGCGAGGCGTAGAGCAGGCGCATGCGCCCGTCGCGGATCGAATCGGTGACGCGCCGGTTCTCGGCCTGATCGTTGGCGGAGTTGAGGCTCCCGGCCTCGACGCCGAAATGGCGCAGGGCCTCGACCTGGTCGCGCATGAGGGCGATGAGCGGCGAGACCACGACGGTGAGCCCGTTCCTGACGAGGGTCGGCAGCTGGTAGCACAGGGACTTGCCGGCGCCCGTCGGCATGACGGCGAGCACGTCCTCCCCGGCCAGGACCGCGCGCACGATCTCCTCCTGTCCTTCGCGGAAGGAGGGGAAGCCGAAGACGTCGTGGAGAATCTGGAGCGGGTTGGTCACGGCTGCCGTGTGGCCGACGCGGGACTCCACGTCAATGCGGCATCGGGAATCCCGAGATAGGACAGCACGCCCCGCGCGGCCGCCGCGCCGGTCGCGAAGGTCGCCTGGAGCAGATAGCCGCCCGTCGGCGCCTCCCAGTCCAGCATCTCGCCGGCCACGAAGGTTCCGGGCAGGCGGCGCAGCATCAGGTGCTCGTCGACCTCCCCGAACCCGATGCCGCCGGCGCTGGAGATGGCGCGCTCGAGGGATTTCACGCCCGTGAGGGTGAGGGACACGGCCTTGATGAGGCGGGCGAGCTCCCGCGCATCCCCTGGCAGAGTGGCGGATGATTCGCGCAACAGGGCGATGCCGACCGGCGACAGCCCGGCCGCCTTGCGCAGGAAGGTGGAGGCCGATTGTCCTTTTCGCGGCGCGTCGAGCCGCTTCGCGAGGGCCTCCGTCGAGAGGTCCGGGCGCAGGTCGACGAGGAGAGTTGCATGTCCGTCCCGCTCGATCGCGTCGCGGAGACGGGCCGAGAGGGCGTAGACCGCGCCGCCCTCGATGCCGTCCGTCGTGCCGACGGCCTCGCCGCGGACGGTCGTGCCGTCGAAGGTCAGGGCGATTCGCTTGAGGGGCTCGCCCGCGAATCGGGCGCGCATCACGTCCGACCAGGGGACCGCGAAGCCCATGTTGCTCGGCCTCAAAGGAGAGACGCCGATTCCGCGTCTTTCGAGAGCCGCCGTCCAGGTCCCGTCGGAGCCGAGCCGCGGCCAGCTCGCGCCGCCGAGGGCCAGCACCGTCGCGGCCGGCTTCTCCCGGACCGTCTTCCCGTCCGGACCGCTGAAGACCAGGTGTCCCTCGGCGTCCCAGCCCTGCCAGCGGTGCCGGAGCCGGAATGTCACGCCGAGCTGTCCGAGCCGGGCGAGCCAAGCCCGCAGGAGGGGGGAGGCCTTGAAGGCCTTCGGGAACACCCGCCCGCTCGACCCCACGAAGGTCTCCTGGCCGAGGCCTTCGCACCAGGCGCGCAGGTCCTCGGGCCGGAACGCTTCGAGATGGGGCAGGAGCTGCGGCCGGGCTTCCGCGTAGCGCTGCGCGAAGCGCTCGAAATCCTCGCTGTGGGTGAGATTGAGTCCGCCCCGGCCGGCCATGAGGAACTTGCGCCCGAGCGAGGGCATCTGGTCATAGACTGTGACGGCGATGCCGGCCTGCCCGAGGACCTCCGCCGCCATCAGCCCGGCGGGGCCGCCGCCGATCACGGCGACGCGGGGAGGGGAAGAGGGCAGGGACATGCGATCAGCTGACGCGGCAGGCAGGAGGGTTCTGGACCCTCGGCCGGCGGCGTGGCATGCAGCGGCTTCGGGCGGACATGGGTCTTGCACATGACCGCCATGGAGGTTTTTTTCAAGGGGAGCGGCGATGAACGCCGCCTCAAGGGGAAATCGATGAAGAAGGCCATCTCCTTCTGTGTCCTGGCCGCCCTGGCGCTGGCCGGATGCGCCGGCGATCTCGCTCTCACCGAGCAGCACAAGGTCCTTTCGACCTCGACCAGCGACGCCGCGCAGGCGGCCGCCCTGATCTCGGCGTACCGGACCTCCCGGGGCCTGAGCCCGGTCACGGTCGATTCGCGCCTGAACGAGGCGGCGGCGTACCAGGCCCGGGTCGTGGCGGCGGCCGGCAAGCTCAGTCACGGCAGCTTCAGCAGCCGCATGGACAAGTTCGGCATCGCCGGCTACGCGGCCGAGAACCTGTCCGCGGGCTCCTCGTCGGTCGACGGGGCCGTCAATCGCTGGAAGGCCTCGCCCGGCCACAACGACAACCTGCTCATGCCGCAGGCCCGCCGGATCGGCCTCGCGCGCGCCGACGCGCAGGGCGGTTACGGGCGGTACTGGGCGCTTGTCCTCGGCCAGTAAGGGCTCACGGCACAAAGGAGAAAGCTGCGCGTTACCGAGGAGGTTCCTCTCTTCGCGCACCCCATGACCCATCAACAAATGCTCGCCTTCGCCATCGTCGCCGGGATGATGGCGCTCTTCGTGTGGGGCCGGTTCCGCTACGACGTCGTGGCGGCCCTGTCGCTCCTCGTCGCCGTGGTGGTCGGCATCGTGCCGGCCGACAAGGCGTTCTCCGGCTTCAGCGACGACATCGTCATCATCGTGGCGAGCGCGCTCCTCGTCAGCGCCGCCGTGTCCAAGTCCGGGGTGCTCGAAGCGGGCCTGAACCGGATCGCGCCTTACCTGCGCACCACCCAGATCCAGATCGTGGTGCTCGTCGGCGTCGTGACTCTGCTGTCCGCCTTCGTAAAGAACATCGGGGCGCTCGCGATGATGATCCCGGTGGCGTTCCAGATCGCCAGGCGCACCAACACCTCGCCGTCCGCGTTCCTCATGCCGATGGCCTTCGGGTCGCTGCTCGGCGGCATCGTGACCCTCGTGGGCACCTCGCCCAACATCATCGTGTCACGGGTGCGCGGCGAGCTGCTCGGCGAACCCTTCGGCATGTTCGACTTTACACCGGTCGGCGCCGGCATCGCGCTCGCGGGCGTCGTGTTCCTGGCGTTCGGCTACCGGCTCCTGCCCAAAGGCCGCAAGGGCGCCGCCTCCCTGGACGAGGCCCTCAACATCAAGAACTACGTCACCGAGGCCCGCGTGACGCCGGAATCCGAGATTGCCGGGCAGACGGTGGCGGACCTGCGCCGCATGGCCAACGACGAGGTGAAGGTCGCGGCGATCATCCGCAACGAGACCCGCAGCTCCAGCCCTCTGCCGGACGCCACGATCCGCGAGAACGACCTGCTCATGCTCGAAGGCGAGCCGGACGCCCTGGAAAGCGCGGTGGCGCGGGCCGGCCTGAAGCTCTCCCGCGAGCACCGCCAGCCCGAGATGGACGAGGCAACGGACGAGATCGGCGTGATCGAGGCGGTGATCGGGCCCAACTCGGTCCTGACGGGCATCTCGGCCGAGCGCATCGCCCTGTTCGAGCGCTTCCACGTCAACCTGATCGCGGTCAGCCGCAGCGGGCAGCGCTTCACGGAGCGTCTGCGCACCATCAATCTCCGCTCCGGCGACGTGATCGTGCTTCAGGGCAACCTGAAGAAGCTGCCCGACACCCTCAAGGAGCTCGGCTGCCTGCCGCTCGCGGAGCGCGCCATCCGCCTGGGGAGCGCGCGGCGCAGCCTCCTGCCCATCGCCATCCTGGCCGCCGCCATGGTGCTCGTGGCCTTCAACATCCTGCCCGTCGCCATCGCGTTCTTCGGGGCGGGCGTTCTGCTGGTGCTGTTCGGCTCCCTCAACCTTCGCGAGGCCTACGAGACCATCGACTGGCCGATCATCGTGATGCTCGGGGCGCTGATCCCCGTCAGCGAGGCGATCCGCACCACCGGCGGCACGGATCTGATCGCCGGGTGGCTCTCGTCGGCCGCCAACATGCTGCCGCCGACCGGGGCGCTCGTGCTCATCATGGTGGCCGCCATGGCGGTGACGCCGTTCCTCAACAATGCCGCCACCGTGCTGGTGATGGCGCCCATCGCGGCGAGCTTCGCGAAGCAGCTCGGCTTCAGACCCGACGCCTTCCTGATGGCGGTGGCGATCGGCGCGGCCTGCGACTTCCTCACCCCCATCGGCCACCAGTGCAACACCCTGGTGATGGGCCCCGGCGGGTACCGGTTCGGCGATTACTGGCGGCTCGGCCTGCCGCTCTCGATCATCGTGGTCGTGGTCGGCATCCCGCTCATCATGGTGTTCTGGCCGCTCCGGTGAGGAACGGACCGGTGGTGCCTCCGTTGACCCCTCGAGTCCCACAACAGGAGTGATGTCATGACCCGAGGCCCCGGCCCGTACGATCCGCAGCCGAGTCCCCCGAGCCCGCCGTCCAATCCGGTTCCTCCCGGCCACACGCCGACGGAGGTCCCGGTCCGCGAGCCCTCCGAGATCCCGGCGACCGATCCGGACCGTGCGCCGGACACGCCCCTGACGCCGCCGCAGCCCGGCGGCCAGCCTGGGCCGATCGCCTGATTGCAAACTGAAAAGCCCGGGAAACCCCGGGCTTTTTCATGCTTGAGAGAATTGCCGACTAACGCAGGGCGGCGGTCAGCAGCAGGGTCGTGCCGACCGCCGAGGACGCGACGGCGACGAGCATCGCCCAGCAATGGAGCCGGTCGCGCTCCTCCTGGTTCAGGAGGGGGCGGATCCGCGACTCCGAACGTCCGAAGATGAAGCTGTGGTTGCGCGCGGGCCTCGGCGGCGTCGGCATGATGCAGAAGCCGGCCTTGCCGGTGGACCGGTACCGCTCCTCGCGAGAGGGGCCGGTCAGGTACGAGCGGTCGTCGGAGGGATGCGGGCCCATGGCGGTCACGGCGTCTTGTGAACATGTCATGGAGCCAGACTGGAACCGAAGCCGTGAACGCGGAGTAAAACCGCGCCGGAAGCCGGTTTTGTCGTAAACCAATCCTTTCGGGAGCGCATCCGCGCCGAAAGATGCGTTGCGCTGCAAGGGGTTGAGAGCTCTTCCGGCGGCTTTCCCGTGCGGCACAGAAAACGGGTCGAAGCCGCCGACGGACTGTGCCATAGCGTTTCCAGGGCTCGGGAAGACGCGCAATGACCTCGACTATCCACAAGACAATGACGGCCTCCGACTGGGCGCTGCTCACCATCCTGTCCGTCGTCTGGGGCGGATCGTTCCTGTTCATCGGCGTCGCCGTGAAGGAGCTGCCGCCTCTCACGATCGTGGCCCTCCGGGTCGCCATGGGGGCGCTGGCCCTGAGGCTGATCCTCGCCGTCATGGGCGTGCCGATGCCGCGGGAGCGCGAGGCCTGGATCGCGTTCCTCGGGATGGGGATCCTCAACAACGTGATTCCCTTCACCCTCATCGTCTGGGGGCAGAAGCACATCGCCAGCGGACTCGCGTCGATCCTGAACGCCACGACGCCGCTCTTCACCGTGATCGTCGCGCATTACCTGACGGCGGACGAGCGCCTGACCCGGCAGCGATTCGCCGGCGTGGTCGTGGGCTTCCTGGGCGTCGCCGTGATGATCGGCGGAGCCGCCCTCCAGTCCTGGAACGTCGCCATCCCGGCCCAGCTCGCCGTGCTGGCGGCCGCGGTGTCCTATGCGTTTTCGGGGGTCTACGGCCGGCGGTTCAAGGCCATGGGCATTCCGCCGCTCGCCACCGCGGCCGGTCAGGTTACGGCCTCGAGCGCCGTCCTCCTGCCGGTCGCCCTCCTGGTCGACCACCCGTGGGCGCTGCCGCTGCCGAGCACAGGGACGGTCGCGTCCATGCTCGGGCTCGCGCTGCTCTCGACCGCCTTCGCCTATACCCTGTTCTTCCGCCTGCTCGGGCGGGCCGGGGCCACGAATGTGGGCCTCGTGACCTTCCTGATCCCGGTCAGCGCCATCCTGCTCGGCGTGCTCGTGCTGGGAGAGACCCTCGAGCCCCGGCACATGGCCGGCATGGCGCTGATCGGCGCGGGCCTGATCCTGATCGACGGGCGCCTCGTCGCGCGGGTCGCCCGGGCGTTCAGTTCGCGGAAGCCGGCGCTGCGCGGAAGCGATTGAACATCATGTCGGGCGCGCTGGTGTTGTGGCGGGACGGGATCAGCCGGCCCATCCACACGTCCGTGGCCCTGGCCTTGCCGAAGCCCATGATCGGCTCCTCGCGCCAGGCGCGGGCGTTCTCCTCCCGGGCGGCGACGCGGGCAACGTCCGCGTTGAACTCGGTCACGTACATGGACCGCAGGGCCGCGAAGGGCTTGCCCGCGATGGCTTGGTCGAAGGCGACCTCCAGGTTCAGGCGCTCCTCGGTCAGATCCTTCATGGCCACCGTGGCCTTGCCGCCCGCCGCGAAGGTCAGCGTGAAGGTCATGGAGGCGGGGTCGAACGCGACCTCCTTCAGGTCCACGATCGGCCGCTGCTCCATGGTCACCGGGCCGACCAGGAACGAGGAGCCGTAGGCGCTCCAGCCCAGATGAGCCGGCGGCAGGGGCTTGATCCGCCAGTAGCCGTCGGCGGGGTAGAGAACGAGCACCTCGTCCTCGCGGCCCTGCCGGCGCTTCAGGATCTGCATCATGTGGATGTTCTTCTCCGCCCGGTCGCCGATCCGCACCGTCACGTCGCTCGGGCGCCAGAAATGGGTGTAGGAGAGGCCTGTCACCCGCAGCTCGGGGCTCTCGTAGAGATTGCTCATGGTCGGGTGCGGATGGTTCGAGGTCTCGGCCGAGATGTCCTCGCAGGCGGTCCAGTCCGGCTCCCAGCTGTCCTGGCGCATGTGGCCCACATAGACCGGGTGGGCGGCCTCGATCCGGAAGGTGCGGACCTCGGGCGAGGCGAAATTGATGGAGACGTTGTCCTTTTCGGCACAGAGCACGGGCTCGCTCGTGTTCGTCACGTCGACCGCCAGGCCGTCGAGGGTGGCGGCGCCAGCGCCGGTGGCGAGGGTGAGGGCGGCGAGGAGAGCCAGGCGGGACAGGAGCATACGGACCATCGTGCGTTCGACCGGGGAGGAGGCCTGCGCGGGGAGCCGGCCGCCGGTACAGATACTCTCCCAGCGTCACCGGGTCGAGCGGCCGGGCCGTCGCCTGCGACAGCCTGTTGATGAAGCATGGCAGGCATCCCATCTCTGTCATTAGGGTTCGCCCCGTGCCTGTGATAAGGTGCCGGACGTCCGCAAGCTTGACGTGAGGCCTGAAGCGCCTCTGCACCGAACCGATTTCCTCCAAGAGACGGGTTCGCCTGAGTTCGATTGATGATGCGCCTTGTTCTGAGCCTGTCCGACGATCCCGCCACCACCTCGGTCGAGCGGGCCGTCATGGAGTTCCGCAGCGCCCGCCCGGTCGTGATCGACGGAGCGGAGGCAAGCGCGCTCGTGGTCGGCATCGAGGATCTGGACGAGGCCATGGCGGCCCAGCTCGAAGCGGTCGCCGGCGGCCACGCCCATCTCGTCCTGCCGCCGGCCCGGCTGCGCCGCCTCGGCCTCGAACGGGACAAGCCCGCGGTCGTCGCCCTGCCGGCGGTCGACCGGAAGCGGGTCGAGACCCTGGCCCTCAAGGTCGACGGCCGCATCGACGCGCCCGTCCGGCCCGCCGATTCCCTCGACGAGGAGGCGCTGGAGCTCGCCCGCCTCTCCCTGGTCCTCCCTGCGGTGGTCGTGGTTCCGCTCGCCTCCGGCATCGAGGTCGACCCGTCCCTGACGCGGGTCTCGGGCGCCGCCATCCGGGACTACCGCCGCGCCAAGGCCCGCGACCTGAAGATCGTCAGCCGGGCGCCGGTGCCGCTGGAAGGCGCACCGAACAGCGAGTTCGTGGTCTTCCGGGGCGGCGAGGGCCTGCGCGACCAGGTGGCCGTGATCGTCGGCAATCCCGACCTGTCGCAGCCCGTGACCGTGCGGCTGCACTCCGCCTGCCTGACGGGAGATCTCTTCGGCAGCCTCAAATGCGATTGCGGCGACCAGCTGCGCCGGACCGTGAGCTTCATGGCCAAGAACGAGGGCGGCATCCTGCTCTATCTCGACCAGGAGGGGCGCGGGAACGGCATCGCCAACAAGATCCGGGCCTACAAGCTCCAGGCGCAGGGCTACGATACCTACGACGCCGACGAGGTTCTGGGCTTCGACGCGGACCAGCGCCGCTTCGACTTCGCGGCCGGCATGCTGCGCCAGCTCGGGGTGACGGCGGTGCGGGTCATGACCAACAACCCCGAGAAGCTCGAGGCCCTCAGCAAGGCCGGTCTCGACGTGATTTCCGACCACCGGGTGCTGGGGCGCCCGACGCCCGAGAACGTCAGCTACCTGGCTTCCAAACGCGACCGGGCCGGCCACTTCATCGACATCGAAGGCCTCCTGGCCTCGTCCATGAAAGACTAGCGGAACAAGAGACGCGCAGTCGTTCGAGACTTCGTGCGTCTTAAGTGCAGTATTGCCGGGCTCTTCGACAGATCTAGTTTCCCCTCGAGCGGCCCGACCGGTTCGGCCTGACCGCGCCAGGGCCGGCCCCGGCCGGCGAGTTCAGGGGAAACGCTCATGTGGAGTCAGGTGTATAATCCGTTCGGGAGCGCCGTGCTCTCGACCATCGTGGCCGCCTTGCCGATCGTCTGCCTGCTGGGGCTCATCGCCTTCGCCCGAATGCAGGCCCATCTGGCGGCCATCATCACGCTCGTCCTGTCGCTGGTCATCGCCATCTTCGCCTTTGGGATGCCGGGCGGCATGGCGCTCGAAGCCGCGGGCCTTGGGGCCCTCACCGGCCTCTTTCCGATCGGCTGGATCATCATCAACGTCATCTTCCTCTACCGGTTGACGGTCGAGAACGGCTCATTCAAGGTCCTGCAGGATTCCATCGCCGGAATCACGGCCGACCGGCGCCTGCAGCTCCTCCTCGTCGCCTTCGCGTTCGGAGCCTTCTTCGAGGGAGCGGCGGGCTTCGGCACGCCCGTCGCCGTGACGGGCGCCATCCTGATCGGCCTCGGCTTCTCGCCGCTCGCCGCCTCCGGCCTGTCGCTCATCGCCAACACGGCGCCCGTGGCCTACGGGGCGCTGGGCACGCCGATCGTGACCCTCGGGGCGGTGACCAACCTCGACCCGATCGCGCTTGGCGCCATGGCCGGGCGGCAGCTCCCGTTCTTCTCCCTCATCGTGCCGTTCTGGCTCATCTGGGCCTTCGCGGGCTTCCGCGGCATGGCGCAGATCTGGCCGGCCGTTCTGGTCTGCGGCGTCGCCTTCGCGGTCCCGCAATTCCTGGTCTCGAACTATCACGGGCCCTGGCTCGTGGACGTGATCGCCTCGCTCGTGTCCATGGGCTGCCTGGTGGCCTTCCTCAGAGTCTGGCATCCGGCCGAGATCTGGACCAGCCCGGCTTTGCGCAACCATCCGGAGGCGGCCGCAGCCGGTGTCGGCCAGCCCTCGTCCCTGGGGGCCGCCTCGACGGCCGAGACGCTCGGGCATCACCACCACAGCTCGGGCGAACTCTTCCGCGCGTGGCTGCCCTGGATCATCCTGTGCGCCTTCGTGTTCGTGTGGGGCACGCAGACCTTCAAGGACATCGTCAACCCGCTGTTCTTCCCCAAATGGACTTTCGAGGGCCTGCACAACATGGTGCAGAAGGTGCCGCCGGTGGTGCCGAAGCCCACGCCCGAGGCCGCAATCTACGGCTTCAACATCCTCACCATGACGGGCACCGGCATCCTGCTCGCGGCCGTCGTGTCGGGACTGGTGATGAAGTACTCGCCCCTGCGGCTGATCCGGGCCTATGGCGAGACCCTGTGGGTGGTACGCTATTCCCTCATCACCATCGCGGCCATGCTCGCGCTGGGCACGCTCACCCGCTATTCGGGCGTCGATGCCACCCTCGGCCTCGCCTTCGCCCAGACCGGCTTCCTCTACCCGTTCTTCGCGGCCCTTCTCGGCTGGCTCGGCGTTGCCCTGACTGGGTCCGACACGGCCTCCAACGTGCTCTTCGGCAACCTGCAGAAGATCACCGCAGGCCAGCTCGGCCTGTCCGAGATCCTCATGGCGGCTTCGAACTCGACCGGCGGCGTGATGGGCAAGATGATCGACGCGCAGTCGATCGTGGTCGCCTCGACGGCCACGAACTGGTTCGGGCACGAGGGCGAGATCCTGCGCTTCGTGTTCTGGCATTCGATCGCGCTCGCGGCGCTCGTCGGCGGCCTGGTGATGCTCCAGGCCTACGTCTATCCGTTCACCGCGATGGTGGTGCACTGACCGACCGGTGAAGGAACGAAGCGTTGGTCGCCGCCGGATCCTCTCCGGCGGCGACGTCTTTCCAAGGCTCAGCGGGCTGGCATGCCGGTTTCGATGATCTTCGCCCAGAGCGACACGCCGTAGGGCGCCGCCTCGTCGTTGAAGTCGTAGGCCGGGTGGTGGACGCCCGCCGTGTCGCCGTTGCCGACGAAGATGTAGGCGCCCGGGCGTTGCTCCAGCATGTAGGAGAAGTCCTCGGCGCCCATGAGCGGCGCCACCGTCGTGTCGACCCCGCTCTCGCCCGCGACCGCCTTCGCGACCTCGGTCATGAAGGTGGTCTTGGCCGGGTCGTTCATGGTGACCGGATAGCCACGGCTGTAATCCACCTCGGCCTTCGCCCCGAGGGCCGTGCAGACGCCTTCCGTGATGGCCCGGATGCGGGTTTCGGCCAGGTCGCGGACCTCCGGCGACAGGGTGCGCACGGTGCCCAGCAGCGTCACGGTCTGCGGGATCACGTTGAAGGTGTCGCCCGCCTTCACGGAGCAGACCGACACGACGACGGAGTCGAGCGGGTCGGCGTTGCGGGACGCGACCGTCTGCAGGGCCGTGATCACGTGCGCCGACACCACGACCGGGTCGATGCAGTCGTGAGGGCGCGCCGCGTGGCCGCCCTTGCCCTCGATCGTGATGACGAAGCGGTCGGCGGCCGCCATCATCGGGCCGGGCCGGATGGCGAAATGGCCGACCGGGATGCCCGGCATGTTGTGCATGCCGTAGACCTCCTGCACGCCGAAGCGCTCCATCAGGCCGTCCTTCACCATGGCGTCGCCGCCGCCGCCGCCTTCCTCGGCCGGCTGGAAGATCATGATCGCGGTGCCGTCGAAGTTGCGGGTTTCGGCCAGGTACTTGGCGGCGCCGAGCAGCATGGCGGTGTGGCCGTCATGGCCGCAGGCATGCATCTTGCCCGGAACCTTGGACTTGTAGGGAACGTCGGTCGCCTCCTCGATCGGCAGGGCGTCCATGTCGGCCCGCAGGCCGATCACGCGGCCGGAATTGTTCGACCGCCCCTTGATGACGCCCACGACGCCGGTCTGGCCCAGCCCGGTCACCACCTCGTCGCAGCCGAACTCCTTCAGCTTCTCGGCCACGATGCCGGCCGTCCGGTGGACGTCGAAGAGGATCTCGGGGTTCTCGTGGAAGTCGCGGCGCCAGGTGGCGATCTCGTCGGCGAGATCGGCAACACGATTGATGATCGGCATAAGAAACCTTCGGGTTGATGGTCGGCAGCGGTTGAGAGCATCGGCCCCGGACGTGGACTTGCACCTCTGGGACCCATCCGATGCCCCGGTCTTTCAGCGGCGCATCGTCAGGTGCGGAAAACCGGGTCCACTCGTCGCTGCGTGGACCTGCGGTTCCGCCCGATGCGCTAGCGAAGCAGACAGGGTGCCGCTCCGTCAACCTTAAGAAACGGGGCGGATGCCGGCGCCGGACGCCGGCTCAGCGAATCGACCGGAAGACGGCCTTCGGGCGCTTGGTGCGGAACTGCCCCCTCTCGATCGTCACGAAGATCAGCACCACGACGATCAGCAGGGTGAACCACCAGACCTGCGCGGTGCTGATTCCGAGGCAGCCGAGCGCGAAGGCGGTGGCGAAGGCCGCCATGATCCCGGGGCCCAGCATCGGGCGCTGTCCGCCCGCCCCGAGAACCGACCGGTAGAGCATGAGCGCGCCGGAGACGGCGCCCACGATCCCGAGCTCGTACCAGACCTCGAACAGGATGCCGAAGGGCGCGGCCGGGGGAACCAGGCCGCTGATGCGGCCGCGCAGGGAGCTCTCGAGCCCGTGGCCGGTGATCAGCCGGACGGGATCGTGCAGGATCACGGCGCGCCATGCCTCGAAGCCCGCCACCAGCGGGGCCTTCGGGCCGAGGACGCTTTCGGCCAGGGGCTTCAGGACGAACGGGATGGCGGGCGCCAGGAGCAGGAGCCCGGCGATCGCCAGGGCCGTGAGGCGCGAGCCGGCGGCGGGGCTGAGCGCCGTCAGGGCGAAGACCAGCCCTCCGGCGGCCAGGCCCTGGAGCGCAAGGGCGTCGTTGGCGAAAAGGGTGCCCAGGGCCACGATCAGGGCGAGGACGATCGCCTCGAGATTGCGCCCGCGGGAATGCAGCCAGGTGACCGCCGGCCAGAGCATCAGCACCAGCACGATCATGCCGCGCTCCAGGCTCAGTTCCTCCTCGATGGAGCCTCCGGTTCCCTTAAGGGCCATGGCCGTGCCGATCAGGGCCGCGAGGCCGACGCCCACCGGGAGGATGTAGAGGTTGGCAGACCGCATCCGGTCCGGGAGCGCGAGATATCCGGCCAATCCCATCACGGCCATGGCGGCGATGTTCAGAAGGCGCTCCGACGCCTGAGTGAGGTAAGGCGTCCAGACCAGGGACAGGGCGATCCAGAGCACCAGGACGCTGCCGGCCACGCCGCCCGGCGACGCCAGGATGGCGCTAAGCCGCTGCCCCACGTTCCTGGCCCCGCCGTCGAGCACGGCGGCGATCACCAGGAGGGCGACCGCCAGGGGCGCAAGCGCCACCACGGCGCGACGGGCGAAGAGGGCGCTCATCGGGATCGCGAAGAACAGGATCGCGAAACCGACGCGCCGCAGAACGGCCGCGGCATCGGCGGAGGGATTGGCCAGGGCGGACGTGGAGCGGACCATGTAGGAGGGGCAATCCTGGGTTGAATGCGCTTGAGCCTGGAGAGTAATGGACCGCCGGGCTAAAAGCTGTAGGTGTCTTGCAACACTCCCCGTCCCTTCGCGATTGCGAAAAGCCGGCCCGAACGAGGATCCCGTCCTGCCCGACGCTTCAAAGCACCTCCTCCTGGCCGGCGGCGGACATGCCCACGTGTTCGTCCTGGAGGCTTTCGCGCGCCGGCCCGAGCCCGGATTGCGCCTCACCCTCGTGGCGCAGGACCGGTTCTCCCCCTATTCGGGCATGCTGCCGGGACACATGGCGGGCCTGTACCGGCGGGAGGAGATGCACATCGACTTGGAGCGGCTGGCCCGGCGGTGTGGCGCGGTGCTGATCGAAGATGACGTCCGGAGGATTGTGCCGGACGCAAGGCAGGTCTGCCTCGGGAGCGGAGAGGTCCTGGCCTACGACCTGCTGTCGGTCGACATCGGCATCGTTCCTGACCTGACCGGGATCGAAGGGGCGGCCGAGCATGCTCTCACGGTCAAGCCCATCGGCAGCCTCCTGCCGAAATGGGACCGGCTCCTGGCCGACGCGGATCGTGGGGACGGGCCGCACCGGGTCGCCATCGTGGGAGGCGGGATCGCAGGAATCTGTCTGGCCTTCGCGGCCGCGTCCCGGCTTCGCCGCATGGGAGCCGAGATCACGCTGATCGGCGCCGGACCGTCGCCGGAGGTCAATGCCGGCATGGCGCGCCGCGTCCGGCACGCCCTGAAGCGCCGCGGGGTCGCACTGCTTTCCGGCGATCCCGTGGTCGCGATCGACCGGCACGGCGTCATCCTCGCGAACGGCGACAGCGTCGCGGCCGACGCGGTTCTGGTGTCGACCCATGCGGCTCCGCCGCGGGTGATCCGCGAGGCGGCCCTGGCCAAGGACGGGCGCGGGTTCCTGGCGATCGGGCCGACCCTTCAGGTCCTCGGCCGGGACGACGTCTTCGCGGCCGGGGACTGCGCCACGATGGTCGCGCATCCGCGGCCGAAGGCGGGCGTCTTCGCAGTGCGCCAAGGGCCGGTGCTCGCCCGCAACCTGCGGCGGGCGCTGCGGGGCAAGCCGCTGGAGGCTTACGTCCCGC
>JAFAAP010000026.1 GCA_023426505.1 Pseudomonadota bacterium | reverse complement strand
CGGCTGCGCGGGGGGGGCGCGTGGGCGGGGGCGGCGCCGCCCGGGCCGGGGCGAGCAAGCCCATGGCGGACGCCCCGCAAACGGATGAGAGCGACGGCCTCGGCTTCTATGCCGGGTTGCCGGTTTTCGACCGGTTCTCGCAGCTGACCGATCCGGCGATCTACCGGCCCCTGCCTGACGACTGGGTTCTCGGCCTGAGCGATATCGTGCGCTCGACGGCCGCCATCACGGCCGGGCGCTACAAGGAGGTGAACACCGCCGCCGCCTCCGTCATCGCGGCCGTCGCCAACGCACTCGGCCGCAACGACTTCCCGTTTGTGTTCGGCGGCGACGGGGCCAGCTTCGCCCTCCCCCGGTCCAAGGCGGTCCTCGCCCGCGGAGCTCTTTCCGCCGTCGCAGGCTGGGCCCGTGACTCCTTCGGATTCGACATGCGCATCGCGCTTATCCCCGTCTCCGAGGTGCGCGCCGATGGGCACGATGTCCGCCTCGCCCGCTTCGGGGCCTCGCCGGACGTGACCTATGCGATGTTCGCAGGCGGCGGCATGGCTTATGCCGAGCGGCGGATGAAGGAGGGCGCATTCGCAATTCCCGCCGCCGAGCGCGGGATCCTGCCCGACCTGAACGGCCTGTCCTGCCGCTTCGACGAGATCAGGGCCCGGCGCGGCCTCATCCTGTCGCTGATCGTCGTGCCCGAGCCCCAGGGAGATCCATCCCGCTTCGGTGCGCTGGTCGACCGGATCCTGTCCCTTGCCGAGAACCGCACCGAGGCCGGGCGCCCGGTTCCCGGCGAAGGCCCAGGCCTCAGCAGCCCGTTCACCGGCTTCACGACCGAGGCGAAGGCCATGAGAGGCACCTACGGTTCCGGTCTCCTCGCCTCCGCAAGACTGGCCGCACAGCGTCTCGTGTCCTTCGCAATCCTGCGCCAGAACCACTCCATCGGCGGCTTCGACCCGGTCCGCTACCGGCACCAGCTCGTCGAGAACACCGACTTCCGCAAGTTCGACGACGGGCTTCGCATGACGCTCGACTGCACCCCGGCCCTTGCAGACCGGCTGGAGCGGGAGTTGACCGAGGCCCAGGAGACCGGCATCGCCCGTTACGGGATGCACCGCCAGGACTCCGCTCTCATGACCTGCTTCGTGCCCTCCCCGACGCGCAGCGACCATATCCATTTCGTCGACGGCGCCATGGGCGGCTACACCATGGCGGCGCGGGCGCTGAAGCCCTGAAACGGCAAGGCCCGCCCATCGCCTCGAAGGCGCGAGCGGGCCCTTTGGCGAGGGTCCTCAGGCGGCCTTGACGCCGGCCAGGAACCCGTCGACCTCGTGGCCTAGGCTCTCGGATTGGCGCGCCAGCTCGCGGGCGGCCGAGAGCACCTGGGCGGCCGCCGCCCCGGTCTCGCCGGCGCCATGCCGGACGTCGCCGATATTTCCGGTGACCTGTTCGGTGCCGCGGGCGGCTTCCTGCACGTTGCGGGCAATCTCGGCGGTCGCCGCGCCCTGCTCCTCCATGGCGGCCGCGATGGTCACCGAGATCTGGGACATCTCGGCGATCGTGCGAGCAATCCCCTGGATCGCTCCCACGGCCTCGCGGGTCGCCTGCTGGACCGAGCCGATCTGGGCCGAAATCTCCTCCGTCGCCTTCGACGTCTGGTTGGCGAGCTCCTTCACCTCGGTCGCGACCACCGCGAAGTCCTTGCCGGCCTCGCCGGCTCTGGCCGCTTCGATGGTGGCGTTGAGCGCCAGAAGGTTCGTCTGTGACGCGATGTTGTTGATCAGCGCCACCACATTGCCGATCCGCTCCGCCGTCCCGGCGAGATCCTGAACGAGCCCGTCCGTGCGCTTGGCGTCGTTCACGGCCCGCTCGGCGATATGCGAGGACTGCGTCACCTGACCGGCGATCTCGCGGATCGAGATCGAGAGTTCCTCCGTGGCGGCCGCGACCGTCTGGACATTGGCCGCGGTCTGCGCGGCCGCCGACGCCACATGGATCGTCTGACCGTTGGTCTGGTCGGCGATCGCCGTCATGCTCTGGGCCGTCGCCTCCATTTCGGTCGCCGCGGCCGAGAGGCCCTGGTTCATGGCCGACACGTTGGCTTCGAACTGCTTCGTGAGCTGGTCGAGCATCTGGACCCGGCGCATCTTGGCCTCGTTCGCGGCCTCCTGCTCCGCCGCGAGCCGGCGCGCTTCGACGGCGTTGTCCTTGAACACCTGAAGCGAGCGTGCGAGCCGGCCGACCTCGTCATTGCGGTCCGTCCCGGTGACTGCCACGGCGAGATCCCCGTCAGCGAGCCGGCCCATGGCGGCCGTCATGGCGCCGACCGGGCGGGTGATGCCGTAGACGGCAATCGCGCCCAGGAGGCCGACCGCCGCCGCCAGCCCCAACGCGGACACGATGATCAATTCTGTCGAGGTCGAAGATGCAAGCACGGCCGCATCCGCCTTGGCGTTCTGAAGAGCCTGGACATTCACGCCGATGCGCTCGTCCAGCGCTTGCCGGGCCTTCACCCGCAGATTTCGACCCTCCCCGTTCGAAATCGCGAGGGCAGCGGCCTTGTCGTTCTTGATCGCAAGCACGACGCTCTTGTCCATCGTGGTGAAAAAGGTCTCGACGGCCTGCTTCAGCGCCTCGTCGGCTTGCCGCAGCTCCGGCGTCCCGGCCAGGGAGATGACCTTGTCGAGATCCTTCAGCGCCGCCTGTTTCGCCTCGGCGTAGCGCTGCTCGAACGTCGCCAGCTCGGCGCTGTGGGTTTCCAGGATGATGTTCTTTTCCTGAATCGTCGCCTCGTTCACGTTCGCCTTGGCGCTGAGCGCCGTGCCCCGCCGGGTCGCCTCGACGTCGACGATCTGCTGCGTCGCCCGCGCGATGGTCCCGAGCCCGTGATTGGCCATGAAGATGAGCCCGGCCGTGACGATGATGACCAGCGCCAAGGGAAGCGCCAGCTTCACGGTGATGTTTCGGTTGTTCAGAAAACGCATTGTCTTTCGGTGGCCCGCCCGCAACGCCGCGGGAAGCGCGCGCCCCCTGACGCGACGGATTTTCAGGCAAGCATACCCTGTGGCGACCGAAGTAAATCCGACCCTAATAAATGCCCCACCAACCTTGTTTAACGGTTAGATATATCCCTATCTGATCGTTCAACATTAAACCTTTGACGCAGATCATAAGATCTGCGTCAGGCGAGACCGGTTATATATTAGCAATTACTTTATCACAGATCGAAAGCGGGCACTTTCCTCTAGGCGAGACCCATCTCGATGAGGAGACCGGCCAACCGGAGAACTTGGCCCGGATCGAGTTGGACGACGTCTCCTCGGGCAAGGACCTGAACGAGGTGGCCGTCCGGCCGCAGCATCCGAAAGGCCTGCTCGAACGGACCGCCGGCCCGGAGAGCGGCGCCGAAGCACGCAATCACCCGCTCCCGGTCGTCGGCGTGGATCAGGTCCTGGAATTCCGGAGCAGGCCCCGAGTCGACACCCAAGAGGGAGCGGGCGTGATCGGAATGGACGACGAGGCCGGTGGCCGGGTCGAATTCCCACGCCACGACACGAGCCGCCGCCAAAGCCTCCCGCAGCTTTCCGTCGCCCTGAACCGCAGGCCGGGAGCATCTCGGGCGATCGCCGACCACGGGACAATCGGGCGAGAATACGACTCTGTCCGGCGTCGCGGACGAGGGGACGCGAAAGACAGGCTCATACCGGCCCACGGGAATCTCGATGCGGATCGGCAGGTCGCAGGCCGGATCGGCGTAGATGCCGGCCAGGACCTGTCGCAGGCGCTTGGCCTCGACCCGGACGATGGCATCGGTCGTCGGGTCGAAATCGACCGGTCGGCCGAGGGCCTGGGTGGCGATGGTATAGGATTTGAGGAAGCTTCCCCGCCCGGCGAGCGTGACGTCCACCACATAGGAGAGAAAGGCCCGAAGCTGCGGGGATCTCTGGAAGGGTCCCTCCAGGAACAGCCGCTGCAGGGTGGCCCTCACGTCCTGGGCTGCGATGGCGTCCGGCTCGGCCTCGCCAAGCGGCATTGCCCCCCGGTCCATCAGCCCCGGCGTCAGGAGCATGGGCGCCGCCACGCTCTCGGAGAGCCGTGGCGCCTTCGTTGCGCGCGCTGTCTGCATGGGGAGATCGCTGCCGTACTTCAGGTTGTGCCTGAAGGCTAGGCTGCGCGTGAAGGCAGGTAAATTCAGGAAAATCCCTTAAGGGACAGTGCAGCCTGCAGCTTCAGCCCGAGAGGCGCGGTCTTTTCCCGATCGCGCCGCTCGGAGGTTCCTCACGTGATCATCGAGCGGATCTCATCCTCGGCGAGCAGGCGTTTCGCCTCGATGGAGTCGCGGTCCATCTGTTCGATCAGGGCCGCAATCCCGTCGAAGCGCTGCTCACCCCGAAGCCAACCGATGAACTCCACGTCGAGGCTCTGCCCGTAGAGATCCCTCGAGAAGTCGAAAAGATGCACTTCGAGGAGCGGCGCGCCGTTGTCGAAGGTCGGGCGGCGGCCGAAGCTGGCGACGCCGTCGACGACAGAATCGTCGACCCGCGCTCGGACCGCATAGATGCCGTGGCGGAGACGGCAATCGTCGGGCAGGCGCATGTTCGCCGTCGGGTAGCCGAGCTCGCGCCCGCGCTTGTCCCCATGGCGCACCTGCGAGCGCACGAACCAGCGGTAGCCGAGCAGGCGGTTGGCGAGCGCGACGTCGCCGGCCTCGAGGGCGCTGCGCACGGCGCTGGACGAAACCGGTTCGGTGTCTTCGGTCACCGCTGGAGCCACGAGGCATGCGAGGCCGCGCGCGGCGCAGAGCTCCTGCATCCGGGCCGGGTTGCCTTCCCGGCCTCTGCCGAAATGGAAGTCGTGGCCGATCACGACTCCGGAGACTCGGAGCTCGCGATGGAGCAGATCCACGAACGCCTCGGCGCTCAAGGACGCGAGTTCCCGGTCGAAGCGTCTGAGGAACACGCCTGCGAGGCCAAGCCGCTCCAGGATCGCGAGCTTCACCGGCTCCGGCGTGAGGCGGAAGAACGGCTTGTCCGGCTGGAAGAAGGTGCGCGGATGCGGCTCGAAGGTCACGACGGCGCTGGGCCTGCCGGTCTCCATGGCCAACCGGATCAGGTGCTGGTGACCCCGATGCACCCCGTCGAAATTGCCGATGGCCGCCATGGCGCCGTTCAGGCGCTCCGGCACGGCCTCGCCGTCGCGGCAGACCACGAAGGAGGATGAATGTGGGCGGGAGGAACTGCTGGGCGGCATCGGTTCAAGGGTGGGTTCGAGGGCCGCGACCGTGTCGAAATCCGGCTTCCCGGTCAAGCGCTCAGGCGGCCCAGGACAGGGCGTCGGTGATCGCCTGAGGCTTCACGGGTTGGAGGTCGACCCAGTCCTGCACGTGCTGCGAGATCAGCGGCCCTTGATGGGCGCGCAGTTCCTCCGCATGGATGCCGCGGGCGATGAGGAGGGAGTCGATGCCGAACCCGGCCGCACCCGCGATGTCGGTCCGGATGGCATCGCCGATGGCGAGCACCCGCGCCTTGGCGATCTCCCGCCCGTTGAGTTTCGACGCGACGGCAACCGCCCTTTCGTAGATCGGCGCATAGGGCTTGCCCGCGTAGTAGACGTCGCCGCCCATCTCCTCGTAGGCCTGGGCGATCGCGCCGGCGCAGGGAATGATGGTGTTGCCGCGCTCGACCACGAGGTCGGGGTTGGCGCAGACCATCCAGAGCCGACGCGTCAGCATGGCCTCGAGCCGGGCCCGGTAATCCTCCACCGTCTCCCGCTCGTCGTCGTCGAAGCCGGAGCAGACCACGTAATCGGCCTCGTCGATGGACCCGAAGCGGACGTCGAGCCCCTGGTAGATCGGCATGTCGCGCGGAGGTCCGATGTGGTGAACCACCTTGTCGAGGCGCTCCTCGATGGCGAGCCGGGTCAGGTCCCCCGAGGTGACGATGGCGTCATAGGCCGTCCGCGGCACCCCGAAGCCGTCGAGCTGGGTTCCGACCGCGCTCCCGGGCCGGGGCGCATTGGAGACCAGGACGACGCGTCCACCCCCGTCGCGGAAGCGCGTGAGCGCCTCGCTCGCAGCCTCGTAGGCCTTGATCCCGTTGTGGAGGACGCCCCAGACGTCGCAGAGCACGAGGTCGTAGCGACCGGCAAGGGGTTGCAGTCCCTCCACGAGAGCGGGGCGGTATGAAGCGGTCATGGGAGCTCGCTGGCTGATGAACCCGGGCGGGTAGGCTGTCCCGCCGTCGAAGTCAACCGACGTGGCGCAGGCCCGGTTCGCGGCGATCCGACGAAAAGGCGGCTTTCGGGGAGGCCTGATCGAGAACCTCGGCCCGGATCGCGCGCGGCGCCGCGAAGACGAATCCCTGCGCCAGCGGCATGCCGAGATCGATGAGGGCCGGCACCATCTCCTCCCGCTCGACCCGTTCGGCGACGAGCTTGTTGCCCTCACGGCGAAGGATGGAGGCGAAATCCCGTACGCCGACCTCGTAGCCGCCGCCCCGGCGCTCATCCTCCTCGGCGGCCGCCAGCATCATCTCGGCCGGAAGCTTGAGGAAGCGCACGCCGAGATTCGCAAGGGCGCGGGCATCGAAGGAGAGATCGACCGCCCGGTCGAGGGAGAGAGGAACGCCCTGGTCGCGAAGGATGGCGAGCGCCTCCTTCTGGTCCGCATCGAGACCGCGCCAGACATCCTGCGGGAATTCCAGCACCACCTTGCCGACCACGTCCGGCGCCGCCTCGGTGATGCGGGCGAGAGAATGCAGGAAGCCGGGCTCGCGGACGGACCGCGCCGTGATGTTGACCCCGACGATGGCCTCGCTGCCGCGAGCCACGAGGTGACGCGCCACGGCCACGGCCCGGACGATCATGCGGCGGTCGAAGTCGGGCGCACGGCCGAAGCGCTCCAGGACCGGCAGGAATTCGGTGGGTCCGAGCAGCGTCCCGTCCAGAAGGCGGAGCCGGGCCAGGGTCTCGTAGAACCGGACCTTGCGCTGCGGCAGGGCCACCACGGGCTGAAGGTGGAGCTCGATGCGGACGGCCTCGAAGGCCTGCATGACGAGGCGGACCCGCCCGAGGTCCTCCAGGGCGGCCGAACGGCTCGGCAAAAGGGACGGTTCGGGGTGATCCACCGCAGGCTCGGCCGAGGTTTCCCTGTCCGCAGCATCGGCCGGACTCTCTGCTGCGTCGCCGTGCGCTCCGCCAATCGTGTCCTTCAGGTTCGCGACGTCCTTGTGCTGGGCGGCCACGTTGCGGGCGAGCTCCCGCACCACGCCGCCGAGAAGGCCGACCGTGCCTGTCACCTCCGCCATGGTGGAGCGCAGGGCGGGACTGGCCTCCGGCGCCTTCAGCTTCTGCTCGAGCCGGACGAGGCGGCCGGCCAGGACGGCGACATCGGAGGAAGCCTGCCGGGCAGCCCGGGCGGCCGAATCCGCCCGGAGCCACGCCACGGCGATGCCGGTCAGGCCGGCCACATGGAGCAACGTGAGAATGACGGTCGCGGCATGGGCCCCGACCATCAGGGTGCCCACGCCCACGATACAGGCGGCCGTCGCGCCGACATAGAGCGTCGCCGCCTCCCGTCCTTCGAAGAAAAACAGCCTTTTGGCCGTTGTGACCATGGGTGCCCCCGCTCCCGTGGTTCGCATCAAATCAAGCGAATCAGTGATGTAACGATGTTGTCCTACAGGCACCTGAACCGCAAGTGCACCATTATTTCAAGTGGCACTTTCCGAAGACAAAGTTAACAGCCGGATCTTGCCTGGGCCTGCCTCGCGCACGAGATCGATGAAGAGGAAGCTTTCAAGGACGCTGACGATGGATGAACCACGCAAGGACCTGTTGATGCAGGTCGACGGCATGACCTGCCAGGGCTGCGTCAACGCAGTCACCAAGGCGGTCCAGCGCCTCGATCCTGGCGCCACCGTGGACGTGGACCTGGACCATGGACGCGTGCACATCAACACCAAGGCGCAGAGCCTCGAGGTGGCGCAGGCCTTGAATGCCGCGGGATACGAAGCCCGTGCCATGACCATGTGAGGCGGACGGCGCCTGCCGCCGCCGCAACCCTGCCCCGGCAAAAGTCGTTTTGCGGCGCCCGTGAACGGCTGATAGGCTTGGACCCAGATTCAACGTCCGGGGACCAACATGACCGCCCAAAGCTCTCGCGCCGCCAACGATCTTTCCGCGCCCAACGATCTGGAGGCCTGGTGGCTGCCGTTCACGGCGAACCGCTCCTTCAAGTCCCGCCCGCGGATGATCGCCCGTGCGAAGGACATGCACTACTACACACCGGAAGGCCGGGCCGTGATCGACGGCGCTGCCGGGCTGTGGTGCTGCAACGCGGGCCATAACCGGGACGAGATCACGGCCGCTATCCAGAAGCAGGCGGCCGAGCTCGACTATTCGCCCGCCTTCCAGTTCGGCCATGCGGCGGGCTTCGCCACCGCGGCGCGGATCGCGCAGCTGGCGCCGGGCGACCTCGACCATGTCTTCTTCTGCAACTCGGGCTCGGAGGCCGTCGACACGGCGCTCAAGATCGCGCTGGCCTACTGGAACGTCCAGGGCCAGGGCGGCCGAACCCGCCTGATCGGCCGCGAGCGCGGCTATCACGGGGTCGGCTTCGGCGGCATCTCGGTGGGCGGCATCGTCAAGAACCGCCAGTTCTTTGGCACCCTGCTCGCCGGCGTCGACCATCTGCCGCACACCTATAACCGGGCCGAGCAGGCCTTCTCCCGCGGCGAGCCGGAATGGGGCGCGCATCTCGCCGACGATCTCGAGCGGATCGTCGCCCTGCACGACGCATCCACCATCGCGGCCGTGATCGTCGAACCGATGGCGGGCTCGACCGGCGTCCTGCCGCCGCCGAAGGGCTACCTGCAGCGCCTGCGCCAGATCTGCGACAAGTACGGCATCCTGCTGATCTTCGACGAGGTCATCTCGGGCTTCGGCCGCCTCGGCACCGCATTCGCGGCCGAGCGCTACGGCGTCATTCCGGACATGATCACCTTCGCCAAGGGCGTGAATTCCGGCACCGTGCCCATGGGCGGCGTGATCGTGCGCAAGGGCATCCACGACGCCTTCATGAAGGGCCCCGAGAACGCGATCGAGCTCTTCCACGGCTACACCTATTCGGGCCACCCGCTCGCCTGCGCGGCGGCGCTCGCCACCCAGGACATCTATCGCGACGAGAAGCTGTTCGAGCGCGCCAAGGCCCTGGAGCCGGTCTGGGCCGACGCGGTGCACTCGCTGAAGGGCCTGCCGAACGTGCTCGACATCCGTACCATCGGCCTCGTCGGCGCTATCGACCTCGCGTCGCGGCCGGATGCCGTCGGCGCCCGCGCCTTCGAGGCCATGGACCGCGGCTTCCACGATCACGACGTGATGATGCGCATCACCGGCGACACCATCGCGCTCTCGCCGCCCCTGATCGTCTCCGAAGACCAGATCGGCGAAATCGTCGACAAGGTCGGCAAGGTGATCCGCGCGGTGGCGTAATTGCCTATCATCCCCGGCCGAACGCAGTGAGGGGAAGGAGATCCATGTTCTGGCTCAACGCCATGGATCCCCTTCCCGCGCCTCAAGCGCGCCGGGGATGACACCTGACTCCAAGCGAACCCTTGCCCCTCCGGCCTTCGCGGGGTAGGACGCGCCATCCTTTTCAAAGAAACGGCTGCCCTACCCCATGTCCAAGGCCGACAAACTGAAGGCTCGCGCGCCGCGCGGCTTTGCCGATCGCGGTCCCGCCGATCTCGCGGCGACCGAGCGCATGCTTGCCGCCATCCGCGAAACCTACGAGCTCTACGGCTTCGAGGGCGTCGAGACGCCCTTCGTCGAGTACACCGACGCGCTCGGCAAGTTCCTGCCCGACCAGGACCGCCCGAACGAGGGCGTGTTCTCGTTTCAGGACGACGACGAGCAGTGGCTGTCGCTGCGCTATGACCTGACCGCGCCGCTCGCCCGCTACGTGGCCGAGAACTTCGATGCCCTGCCCAAGCCCTATCGCAGCTACCGGGCCGGCTGGGTGTTCCGCAACGAGAAGCCGGGACCGGGGCGGTTCCGCCAGTTCATGCAGTTCGACGCCGATACGGTCGGCGCGGCGTCCGTCGCGGCCGATGCGGAGATCTGCATGATGGCCGCCGACACGCTGGAAAAGGTCGGCATCCGGCGCGGCGACTACCTGATCAAGGTCAACAACCGCAAGGTGCTCGACGGGGTGCTGGAAGCCATCAGCCTCGGCGGCGAGGATCAGGCGAACCAGCGCCTCACGGTCCTGCGCGCCATCGACAAGCTCGACCGTCTCGGCCCAAAAGGCGTGCGCCAGCTCCTCGGCGCCGGCCGCAAGGACGAGAGCGGCGACTTCACCAAGGGCGCGGGCCTGGAGCCCGCCGCCATCGAGCGCGTGCTCGCCTTCACCAGCGCCAAGGCGGACAGCAACGCCTCCACGGTCGAGAACCTGCGCCAGGTGGTCGGCACGTCGGCCCGCGGCCAGGAGGGCGCGAACGAACTCGCCGAGATCGCGGCGCTCGTGACCGCATCCGGGTACGAGGACCGGATCACCATCGACCCTTCCGTGGTGCGTGGGCTCGAATACTACACCGGCCCGGTCTACGAGGCGGAGCTGACCTTCCAGGTGCAGGACGAGGACGGGCGTCCCGTCCGCTTCGGATCCGTCGGCGGCGGCGGGCGCTATGACGGGCTCGTCGGCCGCTTCCGGTCGGAGCCCGTTCCGGCGACCGGCTTCTCGATCGGCGTCTCGCGCCTGTTCTCGGCCCTGAAAGCGGTCAAGAGCCCCATCGTGTCCGGCCAGGAGCAGCCCGGCCCCGTGGTAGTCCTGGTCATGGACCGGGACCAGGTCGCCGGCTACCAGCGCATGGTCTCGACCCTGCGCCAGGCGGGCATCCGGGCCGAGCTCTACCTCGGCTCGTCGGGCATGAAGGCGCAGATGAAATACGCCGACAGGCGCCAGAGCCCCTGCGTCATCATCCAGGGCTCCAACGAGCGCGAGCGCGGCGAGGTCGAGATCAAGGACCTGATCGAAGGCGCCAAGGCGGCGGCGGCCATTGCGTCCAACGAGGAATGGAAGGCGGCGCGTCCCGCCCAGTTCTCGGTGGCCGAGGACCGGATCGTCGAAGCGGTCCGCGAGGTGCTCGGCCGCCACTTCTCCTGACGGGCCTCCGGGAACTCCGCCCCTGAGATGGGGGTTGTTCCCGGAAGCTTGACCATCAGGAGAGAGTTATGGCGAAGGCCAAAGCGAAGAAGAGTCCCGAGAAGACGAGCAAGTCGAAGAAGGGCACGGGCGCCAAGCTGGCGAAAACCGTCAAGAAGTCCGGCCTCATGGACCTGATCAATTCGAATCTCGGCCGCGAGATCCTGGCGGATGCCCTGATCGCCGCTGCCGGGGCCGCCGCGGCCGCGATCACCAAGACCCGGACGGCCCAGAAGGCCGGCGCGGCCACCATGGATGCCGGCTCGAAGGCCGCGGGTGTGACTTCGGATGCGGTGCAGACCGCCACGGGCGCCGTCGCCAACGTGGTGACCGAGGCCGCCCGCCAGTTCCTGCCCCCCACCCTGGTCGGCCATGGCGAGGACGAGGACAAGGGCCGCGGCTCGCCCACGGGCAAGAAGGTCCAGTACGCCCACCTGTCCAGCGACCACAACAAGCGCAAGACGACGCGCAAGACCAAGGACGAGAAGGCCGAGAAGCACTGAGCGTCTCGGCCCCGCCCGCCCACCGCCATGCTGGGGTCGCCTGCTCGAGGCGGGCTCCGGTATGACGGCGGGCGCCTTTTGCCTTCTCCGTTCACCGTGCCTGCCGAAAACGGTCGCCTTCCCGGTTCAGCATTGCTAGAGAGCGTGCGGATCAAGGGATTTCGACGCAGTGACGGAGACCGACGCCATTCTTGCGCTGACTGCGCTTTTCGAGCGCGAGGGCTATGCGCGCATCGAGCCGCCCGTGCTTCAGCCGGCGGACGTGTTCATCGACCTGTCGGGCGAGGATATCCGGCGCCGGATGTTCGTGACTCAGGATGCGTCCGGCACGGAGCTGTGCCTGCGGCCCGAATACACCATCCCCGTCTGCCTGCAGCATCTCGAGCGCCATGGCGCCCGCCCGTCCGGCTACTGCTACGGCGGGCCCGTCTTCCGCATGCGGCCTAACGAGAGCGGCGAATTCCTCCAGGCCGGCCTCGAATCCATCGGACGCGCGGACGTCTCCGCGGTCGATGCCGAGATCCTCGGCCTGGCCCTGGAAGGCTTAGGCCGCCTCGTCGGCTTCACGCCGTCCGTGAAGCTCGGCGACATGGGGCTTCTCAACGCCCTGATCGACGCCCTCGGGGTCGGCCCCGCGGCGAAGCGCCGGGTGATCCGGGCCATCGTGTCCGGCCAGGGGCTCGCCAGCCTGACCGAGCCGGATGGCCCTGGCCAGCCCGAGCATGCGGGCCTCCTGGCCGCCATCGAGGGGCAGGCCCCACAGGCCGCCAAGGCCTTTGTGGAGGATATCCTGTCGATCGCCGGCATCGCCCGTGTTGGCGGCCGTACCGCCGGCGAGATCGCCGAGCGCTTCCTGGCCCGCGCGGCGAACCGCTCCGGCCTGCCGGACAGCGCCCGTGAGGTTCTGGAACGCTACCTCGCCATCTCGGGCGATCCCGACCAGGCCGCCTCCGCGGTCCGCGCGCTGGCGGACGAGGCCGGCCTCGATATCGGCGACGTCTTGAAGGCTTTCGAGGAGCGCACCGGCTTCATGGCGGCGCGCGGGCTCGACGTGGGCGCCTTCTCGTTCTCGGCGGCCTTCGCGCGCAATCTCGATTACTACACGGGCTTCATCTTCGAGGTGCAGGACCCCGGCCGCGGCGACGGCAAGCCGATCGTCGGCGGCGGGCGCTACGACCGCCTGCTCGAGCATCTCGGGGCCGAGGAGCCGATCCCGGCGGTCGGCTGCTCCTTCTGGCTCGACCGCATCGTGGGAACACCCTGATGACCGACTCCCCCCTCATCCTGGCCGTCCCGTCGAAGGGGCGCCTGCAGGAGAACGCCGCCGCCTTCTTCGCCCGCGCGGGCCTCGTCTTCACCCAGTCCCGCGGGGCGCGCGACTACCGCGGCACGCTTGCGGGCGTGCCGGACGTGGAGGTGGCCTTCCTGTCGGCGTCCGAGATCGTCAACCAGCTCGCCACCGGCGCGGCCCATCTCGGCATCACCGGCGAGGACCTGGTGCGCGAGCAGGTTCCCGACGCCGACGAGGCGGTGGAGCTTCTGACCCCGCTCGGCTTCGGCCACGCTAATGTGGTCGTCGCCGTGCCGCAGGCCTGGATCGACGTGCGGACGATGGCCGATCTCGACGAAGTCGCGGCGGACCTTCGCGCCCGCCACGGCTACAAGATGCGCGTCGCGACCAAGTACGTGAACCTCACGCGGCGCTTCTTCGCCGAGAAGGGCATCGCGGATTACCGGATCGTCGAGAGCCTGGGCGCCACCGAGGGTGCGCCGGGAGCGGGCTCGGCCGAGCTGATCGTGGACATCACCACCACGGGCGCCACGCTCACCGCCAACGCCCTCAAGGTTCTGGACGATGGCGTGATGCTGCGCTCCGAGGCCAATCTCGTGGCTTCGACCCGTGCGCCCTGGTCTCCGAAAGCCAGAGAGGCGGCCACCGCCGTCCTCACCCGCATCGCGGCCGAGGAGCAGGCCCGGGCGACCCGGGAGGTGCGCGCGGCGCTCGATCCGTCCCAGGCCTCCGGTCTCCAGGCGCTGGTGCAGAATTTCGGCCTCTCCCTGCCCTATGGCATGCCCCAGGGGCGGGAGGTCGTGCTGCATTGCCGGACCTCGACGGTGTTCGATGTCGTGGCGGCGCTTCAGCAGCTCGGGGCGCATGACGTGACCGTACGCGCCTTCGACTATCTGTTCCGACCCACCAACGCCCTGACCGAGCGCCTGCTGCGGCGGCTCGGCTGACCCGATGCGGCGTGATCCTTCAGCCTGCCTTCAGCTTGGGTGTGCTGAGTCACGCAAGCCTTTGACAAAGCCGCCAGGGGCGTTGCCTCCCGGGCGAAGGCCCCTTATGGTCGCGGCGTTTTTTCTCTTCACGAGGTTTCCGATGAATGCGCTTCGATTGGCGGCGCTCCTTGCCACCTTCGCCACCGTGTCGGCAGCCCATGCCCAGTCCGCATCGACCCTCGGACGCCCGGCGGGGCCGACGCGCCAAGTCGACAACAAGGTTCCCCAGCCCCTGGAGCGGGACAAGGTCTTCCCGCTCGGCGCGTCTTGGGTGGCCGTGAGCCTGAACGGCAAGCCCTTTAGTGGCGACCGGCCGAGCTTCCGTCTCGACGACCAGCTCCGCGCCAGCGGGTTCGGCGGCTGCAACTCCTACACGGCCACGGCCTACCCGCTGCGCGAGCAGGGCCTCGCGGTCGGCCCCTTCGCCCTGACCAAGCGCTCCTGCGACAAGGCCGCTCAGGCGATCGAGCAGGCCTTCCTGGTGGCGCTGCGCACCTCCGCGAAGTGGGACATCCAAGGGCGCAACCTGATCATCCGCACGCAGAACGGCGAGCTGCGGTTCGAACGGGCGATCTGATCTCACCCGTCAGCCTGTAAGACGACAAATCCCGGGCGCCGCAGGGCGGCCCGGGATTTTTGTTGCGCAGAGCCCCTCACCCGCGCCGGGCGGGGGAGCGGGTCACTCCACCGGCAGGGGCTGGCGCAGGTCGGTGGGCGAGAACAGGCCGCTTTCCGCCTTCTTCATATCGACGCGCCGGTCGTGGAAGGCGTTGAGCGTGGAGCGGTGGCCGATGGACACGATGGTGGTGTTCGGCAGGTGCTCCTTGATCACCCCATAGATCTCCTCCTCGGTCGGCTCGTCGAGAGCCGCCGTGGCCTCGTCGAGGAGCAGCCAGTCGGGCTTGGCCAGGAGGGCGCGTGCGACCGCGAGACGCTGCTGCTCGCCGAGCGACAGGGTTTGGGCCCAGGCCCGCTCCTCGTCGAGGCGGTCGGCGATCTGGGGCAGCTTGGCGACGCGCAGCGCCTCCGAAATCTCGGCGTCCCCATAGGCGTTGCTCTTGCTCGGATAGGTCACCGCATCGCGCAGGGTCCCCATGGGGATGTAGGGGCGCTGGGGCAGCAGCATCATGGTCTGGCCCTCCGGCACCTGGACCTCGCCCTCGCCGAACGGCCAGATGCCCGCGATGGCCCGGAACAGGGTCGACTTGCCGGAACCCGACGGTCCCGCCAGGAGGGTGCGCTCGCCGGGGCGGAACGCGAGGCCGTCGGCATGGAGAAGCTGCCGGCCGTCGGGCAGCCGGACGTCGAGATCCTTGAGGCGCACCTCCTGCCCCGCCATGGGTGCCACGGCAAGCTTGCTCTCGCCGCCCACGCGCTGGGCCGCGCGGATGGCCTCCTCGAAGGTGGTGAGACGGTCGAGCACCGCCTTGTAATCCGCCAGCGTCGTATAGATGGTGATGAAATAGGTGAGCGCGGACTCGACCCGGGAGAACGCGCCGACCACCTGCTGCATCTGTCCCAGGGTGATCTTGCCGACGAAGTAATAGGGCGCGGTCAGGATGTATGGCACCACGACGTTGGCCTGGAAGTAGGCGGACGTAAAGGTGTTGAGCTTGATGAGCCGGATCACGATCTGCATGTAGTTGTCGACGATCCGTCCGAAGCGGCGGGCAAAGGCCTCCTCCTCGGCCCGCTCGCCGTTCAGGAGCGCCACCTGCTCGGAATACTCGCGCAGGCGGGCCAGGGAGAAGCGATAATCCGCCTCGACCCGCTCCTGCTGGAAGTTCAGCCCGATGAGCGGCCGGCCGATGAGATGGGTCACGTAGGTGCCGAGGATCGCGTAGGCCACGCAGACCCAGACCAGCAGTCCCGGCACCTCCACGTCGGTGCCCGGGAAGGTGAAGCCCGCCGAGATGGTCCAGAGGATCGCCACGAAGGAGACCAGCGTCGCCGCCTGGTTCATGAGGCCGATCGAGAGGGAATAGGTGCTCTCCACGAACTTGCGCAGGTCGTCCGAGATGCGCTGGTCCGGGTTGTCGGCGCTGCGGCCGAGGAGCTGCATCCGGTAATGCGCGCCGTTGCCCAGCCACTCGCCCACGTAATAGGTGTTGAGGAAGGCGCGCCAGCGGATCATCAGCACGTTCTGCAGCAGCACCTCGGTCAGCGCCGCGGCGACGAACACTGCCGCAAGCGGCGTGAAGATGACGAAGAGCTGGTACCAGAAGGCGGCCGCGTCCTTGGCCTCGAGCGCATTGAACATGTCGCGCGAGAAGAAGCTGAGGCGCACGTTCAAGGCGACCTGGGCCAGGTTGATCGCGATCAGGATGGCGACCATCCAGATGCCGATGGTTCCCTCCCGTGCCTGGACCCGGCCAATGAAGGGGATGCGGATGATGCTGTCGGCCTGGGACTCCAGGTAGCGGTCGGTGATGCGGCAGATGGTGCGCACCACCGGCACGTAGGAGAGTCCGTAGATGATCGCCGCGAAAGCCGTCGCGCCGAGCGCGGAAGATGGCGGCGGCACGTAGCCCGTGTAGTCGCCCGTGATCAGCCCGCCGGCCGCCCCGAGGATGAGCAGGACCAGCACGACATGGGTCGCCGAGAGCATCACCAGGAAGATCCGCAGGAATGTCGGGATGCGTCGACCGGCCTGGAGGATGCCTGCCAGGGCGAGGGTCGACAGGGGCAGGTAGAACGGGACGTCCACCACTCCGCCCAAGGAGGCCCCGAGAACGACAACTCCTATCAGCGCCAGCGCGATGCTCGCCTTGACCATTCTACTCTCCTGCCGGGAACCCGTCTGGGCTGCATAGAAACATCCAGAGGCCCGATCAACTGGCCTCGTGGCAAAAGCAAGGAGAAAGTTCCGTCTTAACAAGGCTGTGACCATGTGGAGCAGGGATCGACAGCCGCCGGGATCGTTCCTATAGAGCGGACTTCCCCGGCCATAATTCGTTTTAAAGAACGAAAAGGTTGACTTGGAGAACAGAATAGCCCATGTGTTCGCAACTGCGAAAAGAGACTGACTCCACAGGTCGATCCATGAATGCCCCTCTCGGTTACATCGGCGATCAGCCGCACCAGCGCCTCGTCCCGGCGGAGCCGATCGTGCGCCTCGACAAGATCTCGAAGGTCTTTGCCGGCCGCGACGGTCAGGCCGTGACCGCCCTCAAGGAGATCGACCTTGCGGTGCCGCAGGGCTCGGTGCTTGGGATCATCGGCCGCTCGGGCGCAGGCAAGTCGACGCTGATCCGGCTCGTGAACGGGCTGGAGAAGCCGACCACCGGCCGGGTGGTCGTCGACGGCGCCGACATCGCGGCCCTGCCGGAGGCGGAGCTGCGTCACGCCCGCCGCTCCATCGGCATGATCTTCCAGCACTTCAACCTGCTCTCCTCCCGCACGGCGGCCGAGAACGTCGCCCTGCCGCTCGAGGTGGCGGGCTACGACAAGGCGGCCATCCGCGCGCGGGTGGACGAGCTCCTGTCCCTGGTCGGCCTTACCGACAAGCGCAACCGTTACCCGTCCGAGCTCTCCGGCGGCCAGAAGCAGCGCGTCGGCATCGCCCGCGCGCTCGCCACCAACCCGAAGGTTCTCCTCTCCGACGAGGCCACCTCGGCCCTCGACCCGGAGACGACCCGCTCGATCCTGGACCTGCTCGCCCGCATCAATGCGGAACTCGGCCTCACCATCATCCTCATCACTCACGAGATGGCGGTGATCCGCTCGATCGCCCGCGACGTGGCGGTGATCGAGGGTGGACGCATCGTCGAGCAGGGGGACGTCTTCGACGTGTTCACTAGGCCGCAGCACGAGGTCACCCGCTCGTTCCTTGCGGACGAGACCGGCCGCGCCCTACCGCCTTACGTGGCGAACCGGCTGCGGCCCGAGGCGAAGCCCGGCAGCCAGGCGGTGATCCGCATCGGCTTCCGCGGCCCGCATGCCACCGACCCGGTGCTGGCGCGGCTCGCCCGCGACCTCAACATCGAGGCCAATATCCTGGCGGGCTCCGTGGACGAGATCGCCGGACGGCCCTGCGGCACCCTCGTGATCGGCGTGCCGGAGGCTTCGCTGGCCACCACCCTCGACTTCCTGAAGCAGTACGGTCTGGACACGGAGGTTCTCGGCCATGTCGCCTGAGATGATCCGCCTCATCGCCGCATCGACCGGCGAAACGCTCTACATGGTCGCGGTCTCGGCCGGGATCGCCACCCTGCTCGGCATGCCGCTCGGCATCTTCCTGGCCACCAGCGGCAAGGGCGAGCTCTTCGCCGCGCCCTGGGTGAACCGGGTGCTCGGCGTCGTCGTCAACGCCGCCCGCTCGACGCCCTTCATCATCCTGGTGGTGGCGATCATTCCGTTCACGCGCCTGATCGCCGGAACCTCCATCGGCACCAGCGCGGCCATCGTGCCCCTCACGGTCGCGGCGACGCCGTTCATCGCGCGCCTCATCGAAGGCGCGATCCGCGAAGTGGATCAGGGCCTCATCGAGGCAGCGCGCGCCTTCGGGGCGAGCCCGCTCCAGATCGTGTTCAAGGTGCTGGTGCCCGAGGCCTTGCCCGGCATCGTCCTCGGGCTCACCCTCGCGGTGGTATCCCTCATCGGCTTCTCGGCCATGGTCGGCGCGGTCGGCGGCGGCGGCCTCGGCGACCTCGGCATCCGCTACGGCTATCAGCGCTTCATGCCCGAGATGATGCTCGCCGTCGTCGTGGTGCTGATCGTGCTGGTGCAGATCGTGCAGACCGTCGGCGACCTCCTCGCACGACGCCTCAACAAGCGCGTCCGCCAAGCCTGATCCCTAATTTGCCAAGACATCACTCACGGAGAACAACGATGTCGTTCAAGAAGCTGGGCCTCCTCGCCCTCCTGTCGCTCACCGCCCTGCCGGCCGCAGCCCAGACGCAGACGATCCGCGTCGGCGTCACGCCCGGTCCGCACGCCCAGATCCTCGAAGCCGCCAAGCCGATCGCGGCCCAGAAGGGGCTCGACATCAAGATCGTCGAGTTCTCCGACTATGTGGTGCCGAACGCGGCGCTGGCCTCCGGCGAGCTCGAGGCGAACTCGTTCCAGCACCAGCCCTATCTCGACAACCAGAAGGCCGACCGCGGCTACAAGATCGAGACCGTCGCGCAGACCGTGAACTTCCCCATCGGCGTCTACTCGAAGAAGCTCAAGGCCTTCGATGCGCTGCCGAGCGGCGCGACGATCGCGATCCCGAACGATCCGACCAACGGCGGCCGCGCGCTTCTGCTGCTGCAGGACAAAGGCTTGATCAAGCTGAAGGAAGGCGTGGGCTTCAAGCCGACGATCATCGACATCACCGAGAACGCCAAGAAGCTGAAGTTCGTCGAGATCGACGCCGCCCAGGCCCCGCGCGTGCTCGACGACGTGGATGCGGCCGTCATCAACACCAACTACGCGACCCAGGCCGGCCTCGATCCGGTGAAGGACGCGCTCACCCGCGAGGATCCTAAGGGGCCTTACGTGAACATCATCGCCGTTCGCACCGAGGACAAGGACAAGCCCTGGGTGAAGATCCTGGTCGATTCCTACCACACCCCCGAGGTGAAGAAGTTCGTCGAGGAGAAGTTCAAGGGCGCGGTCCTGACGAGCTGGTGATCCGCTCGACCGATCAACCTCCGACTGGCCGGGCCTCGTGCCCGGCCTTTTTCGTTCCGGCGCCCATGCTCCGCGGCGCTTGACAACGAGCCGGCTAAGCTTCCTGATCGGCAGCCTTGCACAATCAGGAACGGCCGCGGTCGTCGGCCGTCGCTCAGGAGGACATCATGCGCCTATCGCTCTTTGGTCTGGCTCTCGCCGCGGGCGTCTCCGCCGCTCCGCTCGCGGCCAAGGCCCAGGCCCCGCTTACGGTCTACTGCTCGATCCTCGAGGAACAGTGCCGTGTCGGCGTCGCGGCCTTCGAGAAGGCGACCGGCGCGAAGGTGACGATGGTGCGCAAGAGCACCGGCGAGACCCTGGCGCAGATCCGCGCCGAAGCGTCGAACCCGCGGGCCGACGTATGGTGGGGCGGGCCCGGCGACTCGCACATCCAGGCCGCCGAAGAAGGCCTGACGGTCGAGTACAAGTCTCCGAAGCTCGGCGAGCTCCATGACTGGGCGCAGAAATTCGCGGAACAGTCGGGCTATCGCGCAACGGGCACCTATCTCGGCGCGCTCGGCTTCGGCTACAACACCAAGGTGCTGCAGAGCCGCGGCCTGCCCGAGCCGAAATGCTGGGCCGACCTGCTCGATCCGAAATACCGCGACGAGGTGCAGATCTCGGACCCGAACTCCTCCGGCACGGCGTATGTGTTTCTCGCCTCCCTCGTGCAGCTCATGGGCGAGGACAAGGCCTTCGACTACATGAAGAGCCTGCACAAGAACGTGAACCAGTACACCAAGTCGGGCGCGGCGCCCGTCAAGGCTGTGGCCCTCGGCGAGACCGCCATCGGCATCGCGTTCATGCACGACATGGTGACGATGATCGCGGACGGTGCGCCGGTGAAGACCGTCGCGCCCTGCGAGGGCACGGGCTACGAGACGGGCTCCATCTCCGTCGTGAAGGGCGGCAAGAACACCGAAGCCGCGCAGAAGTTCGTCGACTGGGCCCTGTCGGCGGAAGCGCAGAAGCTCGTCGGCGCGGACCTGAAGATCTACTCGATCCCGTCCAACAAGAACGCGCCGATCTCACCCGATGCGCCCAAGCTCTCCGAGATGAAGCTCATCAACTACGATACCGCGAAATACGGCTCCGTCGCGGAACGCTCGCGCCTGCTGAAGAAGTGGGACGCCGAGGTGAAGTCCGCGCCCAAATAAAGCGCTTCAAGCCGACCAGGATGGTCGGGCGAAAGCCCGGCCGTTTCATTTCTGCCTCGGCTCCGGCAGTCCCTCGCCGGCTTCGATCAGGTTGCCCGCGCGCTTGGCCCTGACGGCCTCCAGTAACGTGCGCGCGGCATTGCGCACCTCGTCCTGGATCGCGCGGTCGCCGTCGAGCTCCTCGTGGCTTGTCGCATAGGGCTTCCAGTAGCCGATATAGCGGTCGAGCTCCGCCGAGACACCGGCGGGAGAGAGCCCCATCGAACGCAGCCAGTCCGAGAGCGAACGCCGCACGCCCTCGGCACCTTCGGCATCTCCGTGCACGATCACCGAGAAAAGACGGCCCGCGAGATGGCGCGGATAATCCCAGCCGTCGAGTTCCATTCCCTTCGCAATCGCCACCTTCTTGCCTTGCGTGGAGGTCGGATCCGGATTGCCGCCGTCGGCGCAGACGAGCCGGTCGATCATCAGCTTCAGGGGCGACGAAGCGTGATACCAGTTCACGGGCGTGAGCAGCATGACGCCGTGCGCCTCGACCCATTTCGGATAGATCTCGTTCATCCAGTCGTGGGTCTGCCCGAGGGAGTAGTTGGGATAGCAGGAGCACGGCCAATGGCAGAGCGGCGCAGCCGTCGAGAAGCAGGTCTTGCAGGGGTGGATGTGGCGTCCGTACTCGGACGTGAGGCGGCTCAGTTCCAGCAGTTCGACCTCCACGCCGGGCGTGACGGATAAGACCTCCCGGGCGAGCTGCGCGAGGCGGTAGGTCTTCGACATCTCGCCCGGACATGTGTGCTCCGAGCGCGAGGCTCCGCAGACGATGAGAAACCGCAACTGTCCGTCCTTGGCTTCGTGACGTCGCTGTGCCTCCTCGATGGCTTCATAGGCGGCGATCCAGTCCACGGCGAGATCGTAATCGGGATCGGCGAAGCCGGGACCAGCCTTGCGGGTCTTCGGGCTCTTGCGGTGATGGCTGTACGCGTCCCAGGCTGCAGCGGCGATCCTGTCGAGTTCGCCCCGCAGCGGGTCGAAGGCCGGGTCCTGGAACTGTTCGAGGAAGCGCCTGCGGTACTCCTCCTCGCTGAGCGTGGGATCAGGGGTTCCCGTGCGGGGGTCGAGCGAGGGCAAGGCGCGTTCCTTCCAGCGATGTCAAAGGCCCCGCTTCCAGCAACGCGGTCCCATCTCGACAGTTCCGGGCCGGGAGGGCCCTGTCCGAAACGCGGGACAGCGTTGCGCCCGCCAAGCTTGGAGTTCGCGCCGGCGCACCCTAGCTCAAGGCCGCATCCCGTTTCCTCCCGATCAAGGACGACACATGACCCAACCCACCGTATCGCTCAACGACGGCCGGCAGATGCCGCAGCTCGGCTTCGGCGTCTGGCAGGTCGAGAACGGCCAAGCGACCGGCATCGTGAAGGAGGCCGTCGCGGCCGGTTACCGCTCCATCGATACGGCGGCGGTCTACCGCAACGAGGAGGGCGTGGGCGAAGCGATCCGCCAGGCGGGCGTGCCGCGCACGGACCTGTTCATCACCACCAAGCTCTGGAACGACGACCAGGGCTTCGACACCACGCGCCGCGCGTTCGACGAGAGCCTGAAGCGCCTCGGCCTCGACGGTGTCGACCTCTATCTCATCCACTGGCCGACCTGGAAGCGCGACGCCTATGCGGATACCTGGCGGGCCTTCATCAAGCTCAAGGAGGAGGGCCGCGCGAAGTCGATCGGCGTGTCGAACTTCAACATCCCGCACCTCCAGCGCCTGTTCGACGAGACCGGAGTGGTGCCGGCCGTCAACCAGATCGAGCTGCATCCCCGCTTCCAGCAGAAGGAGCTGCGCGCCTTCCACGCGGAGCACGGCATCGTGACGGAATCCTGGAGCCCGCTCGGCCAGGGCACGCTGCTCAAGGACGAGAGCCTCGCGGCCATCGCGCGCAAGCACGGCAAGACGCCGGCCCAGGTTATCATCCGCTGGCATCTCGACAACGGGCTCGTGGTCATTCCGAAATCGGCCACGCCGTCCCGCATCCGCGAGAATGTGGACGTGTTCGACTTCCGGCTCGACGCCGACGACATGCGGGCGATCGACACCCTCGACGACAAGAGCGGCCGCATCGGGCCGGATCCCGAGCTCTTCACCTGAGATCGGGCGAGGTTTAGCGCCCCTCGGCGTGGAAGGTTCCGCCGCCGAGGGGTTCGCGCAGCTCGATGCGATGCCGGCCGTTGTCGCGGACCTGGGCGACCCGGTAGGCGCTCTCCAGGTCGTCCTCCGGCTCTTCGAGAATGTCGACGCCTTCCTGGCGTAGGCGCGCGACCTCTTGGTCCACGTCCGGCACCAGGAGGCTGACGACGGGAAAGCGGGTCGCGGCGCCGGTCACGCGGACCTCCTGCTCCGGGGTGACAGGCATGGGGTGGTCGGCTTCGGCGATCTCCAGCAGGAAGCCGCTCCGCTCCAGCACCGCGACGCGCCCCCCTACGAGGGTGCGGGTTGAGAGAAGGCGAAAGCCCAGCTTGTCCCGGTACCACTGGACAGACTCGTCGAAGTCGGGCGTCCGGATCGAGGCGGAGCTCGGGCGCGCCGCCGGGGCGCTTGCGGCCGGCCCGGCCGCGACCATGGTCCAGCCGAGCAACAGCGGAGGGAGAAGCGCGAGAGCCCGCAAAGTCTGCCGCCATCCGCCCGGGAAATGCAATCTTGCGCTCACGCCCTGATCCTCGTTAGCCGCGTAAAGGTAGAACGTGGGTATAGCGGGATCGTTCGGCTATCCAGGATTTCCGCTGCATTCGGCATCTGCGGACGGCGCAAGCCTGCCGAGGAGCGCTGCGAGCTGCCCGGCCTCCCCTTCGGCGAAGCGGCAGCCGACATAGCGCGTGATGGCCGGCCCATAGACCGCCCACATGCGGCGCTGGAGGTCCCTGCCCTCCGGGGTGATCTCCACGAGCTGGCGGCGCCTGTCGCCCGGATAGGGAACCCGCCGCACGAGCCCCTCCGCCTCCATCCGGTCGAGCAGGCGCGAGAGATTGTACTGCTCGAAGAGCACCTCCTGCTCGATCTCGCGCGGCGTACGGCGCCCCTCCGGCGCCTTCTTGAGGGACAGGAGCACGTCATACCAAGTGAGCGACGGAAAGCCTGCCGCCTTGAGATCGGCCTCGATATGTCCGGCAACTGCCCGTCCGGCCCGGATCAGGCGCACCCAGGCGTTGGTGACGGTTTCCGAGGGTTCTTGCATTCCGGCAAAGCTCCTCTGCTTTCTATGCAATTGCATCATATTTGACAGAATCATGCAAGTGCATGCATATATCTATGCATCTGCATGGAGGTTCCGATGACCCGCAACTCCCCCACTCCTGAAGCCTACGGCATTCTTCTGCTCCGCGTCTCTCTTGGGCTGATGTTCATCGCCCACAGCCTTGTCCTGAAGTGGATGACCTTCACCCTCGCCGGTACGGCGCAGTACTTCGAATCCCTTGGCCTGCCCGCCTTCCTCGCCTATGCAACCTTCTGGGCCGAGCTCGTCGGCGGAATCCTGCTGGTGCTCGGCGTGCAGAGCCGCTGGGTGGCGCTTGCCCTGCTGCCGGTCCTGTTCGGCGCCTTCTGGGTCCATGCCGGCAACGGCTGGGTCTTCTCGGGAACGGGCGGCGGCTGGGAATATCCGCTCTACCTGATCGTGCTCTCGGTGGCGCAGGCCCTTCTCGGCGACGGCGCCCACGCCCTGAGCCCCTCCCGCGCCCTCCCCTTCGGCCGTCCCGCTCCGACCCTCGGCCGGGCCGCCGCCTAAGCCCCTTCCCTCTTAACCTGGAGACCTGACATGAAGCTCTACTACAGCCCCGGCGCCTGCTCGCTCGCCGTCCACATCGCCGCCCGCGAGGCGGGAGCGCCGATCGCCCTCGAGAAGGTGGATCTCGCCACCCGCAAGACCGAAACCGGCGCCGACTTTGCGGCCATCAACCCGAAGGGTTACGTGCCGGCGGTCGGCCTGCCCGACGGCGAGGTGCTGACGGAAGCCGCCGCCCTCCTGCTCTTCGTGGCCGACGGCAAGCCCGAGGCGGGTCTCGTCCCGGCTCCCGGCACGATCGAGCGCCACCGCCTGCACGAGTGGCTCACCTTCATCACGTCCGAGATCCACAAGGGCTTCGGGCCGCTGTGGAACCCCGCGACTCCGGACAGCGTGCGGCAGGCCACGAAGGACAAGCTCGCCCAGCGCTTCGCCTATCTCGACAAGGTGCTGGCTTCGCGCCCCTACCTCACGGGCGAGCGCTTCACGGTCGCCGACGGCTACCTGTTCACGACCGTGAACTGGTCGAACTACCACGCGGTCGACCTGACCCCCTACGCTAACCTGCGCGCCTTCCTCGACCGGGTGGCCGCGCGTCCGAAGGTGCAGGAGGCGCTCGCCGCCGAGGGCCTGCTGAAGCAGGCGGCCTGAAGCTTTCCGTGAAAACACGAAGCCCCGGAGCGATCCGGGGCTTTTTCTTTGCGGCGCACCGGAAGGATGGCGCTGCCGTTGTTTTCAGCGCGGTCAGAGGACGAAGAAATCGTCCGCCGTGAGGTGCGTGCCGATCTTCACCTGGGCGAAGGCCACCGCCGCATGGGCCGTTCCCGAGCCGTCCGCGTCATAGGACAGCGCGCCGGTCTTCGCGTTGTAGACGATCCGGTCGTCCGCATCTGCTGCCTTCGCGCCGATGCGGAACGCGTCCTTCGAGAGCACCCCCTTCTGCAGCTTGCCGAACACTGCCTTTGAGAGCTGGATCGTGTCGTCCGCACCCGAGAAGTCGGTAAGCCGGTCCACGTTCTTCTTCAGCCTGGTGCTGAACGTGAACACGTCCGAACCCTCGCCGCCAGTAAGCTTGTCGTTGCCAAGCCCGCCGTTGAGCAGATCGTTCCGTGCCCCGCCCACGAGCACATCGGCTTGTCGACCGCCCTTGAGGGTGAGAGGGGTTGCGGCCGTTTCAAATGGCAGCGGCGCGACGAGGGGCAGTGGTGGAATGGGGCTGTCCGATCTCCCACCTGATCTTTGGTCTGAAACCTGCAGATCAGTCGTAGAATCGTCGGGCTGCGCGGAAGCGACCTTCGTCAATAGCTCTGTTCCGACGTCCTTGAGGCCATTCTTCATCGTCACCGTCATTGTGCACCAGGAAATAGGGACTTATCTGAAATGATACTTAGTATCACATAGATGTCTTCCTATGCGTGAGGAATTTTTGCGGCCATTCCTGAGGCTCTAGGATGCAAAAAGCCCCGGAGTTTCCTCCGGGGCCTCTTTGACTTAACCGCTGTGCGAGTGGACTTAGAAGTCCATGCCGCCCATGCCGCCGCCCGGCATCGCCGGAGCGGATTCCTTCTTCGGCAGCTCGGCGACCATGGCTTCGGTCGTGACGAGCAGGCCGGCCACGGAAGCGGCGTCCTGGAGGGCCGTGCGGACGACCTTCGCCGGGTCGACGATGCCGGCCTGGAGCATGTCCACGAACTCTTCCGTCTGGGCGTTGAAGCCGAAGGTGTCGGACTTCGTGTTGTCGTTGATCTTGCCGACCACGATCGAGCCTTCCACGCCGGCGTTCTCGGCGATCTGGCGGATCGGAGCCTCAAGGGCGCGCAGCACGATGTTGACGCCGGCCTTCACGTCCGGGTTGTCCGTGGTGAGCTTGGCGACCGCAGCCTTGGCGCGGAGCAGAGCCGTGCCGCCGCCGGGGACGATGCCTTCCTCGACCGCCGCGCGGGTGGCGTTCAGGGCGTCGTCGTCGCGGTCCTTCTTCTCCTTGACCTCGCCCTCGGTCGCGCCGCCGACGCGGATCACCGCGACGCCGCCCGCGAGCTTGGCGAGACGTTCCTGGAGCTTCTCGCGATCGTAGTCCGAGGTGGTTTCCTCGATCTGCGACTTGATCTGGTTCACCCGCGCCTCGATGTCCGGCTTCTTGCCGGCGCCGTTGACGATGGTGGTGTTCTCCTTGTCGATCACCACCTTCTTGGCGCGGCCGAGCATCTTCACGGTCACGTTCTCGAGCTTCATGCCCAGTTCGTCGGAGATGAGCTGGCCGCCGGTGAGGATGGCGATGTCTTCCAACATGGCCTTGCGGCGGTCGCCGAAGCCCGGCGCCTTGACGGCCGCGACCTTGAGGCCGCCGCGCAGGCGGTTGACCACCAGCGTGGCGAGCGCCTCGCCCTCGACGTCTTCCGCGACGATCAGCAGCGGCTTGCCCGACTGCACCACGGCTTCGAGCACCGGCAGCATCGCCTGCAGGCCCGACAGCTTCTTCTCGTGGAGAAGAACGTAGGCGTCGTCGAGCTCGGCGGTCATCTTCTCGGCGTTGGTGACGAAATACGGCGACAGGTAGCCGCGATCGAACTTCATGCCCTCGACGATATCGACCTCGGTCTCGAGCGACTTGTTCTCCTCGACGGTGATGACGCCCTCGTTGCCGACCTTCTGCATCGCCTGGGCGATCATCTTGCCGATGGTGTTGTCGCCGTTGGCGGAGATGGTGCCGACCTGGGC
>JAFAAP010000183.1 GCA_023426505.1 Pseudomonadota bacterium | reverse complement strand
CGTCGTTGAGACCACGGGCCTCGGCTTCCGTGACTCGCAGGGCTGGGAAGGTCGCTTCCGCGTCCAGCGCGACTTCTAATCGGTTCTCCGATTGGTCAGGGAAACCCCGGTGGAAACACCGGGGTTTTTCCGTTAGATCACCCCAACTCGCGAGACGACCAACAATGTGACAATAGCATCCGCCGCAGAACGCAAGCGACAAATTGGAGAAGCTCGTGCAGGACCTGGATTTTGCGAGAAAGATTCACCAGCATCGCCACATGCTGAAGCTCTCGCTACGCGAGATCTCGCGCCGGTCAGGAATTGCGGCCTCGACCATCTCACGCATTGAGAATGGTCTCTATTCCCCAACACTCGACAACGCACTGAAGCTCGCTACTGCTCTCGGAATAGAGCTACCTCAGACGGACCAGGCGAAGTGTCACGGAACCACCCTGGTTCCAGCGGAAACGATGAGCTCGGACGCGCCTAAAGCTACGGGTCAGATCGTCACTTACAACAAGATCCGAATAACAACACTGAAGCCTGGCATCCGTCGTAATCTCAGTAAGATTGCCGCTCGGAACTCATACAGACAGATGATCCTCCTGAAGGGGGCTATACAGGTCCGCACGAACCACGGCTTCCGCGAAAACCTCCGACCAGGAGCAACACTCGATTGCGCACAGATCGTTCAGCACACCTACTTTGCAGTCGCTGCCGAAGAGGCAGAAGCACTCTGGATCGGGTGAAATGTCGGTGTGCCCAAGACCGTAGAGCCAACCTCGCTAACCCAATCATTGACCGAGGCACAAAACTGATACACAAAAGATCACCGGACGGATCTGGACTGCCTGATAAATCAACCACTTAGGCGGGAGGGCTACGAGTCCTCTCCTGGACACTAGCCGTGGGCCCAAGGTCTTCAGATTTGATAGTCGTCCGTGAAGAATCCCGATCTCACTGAGACGATTGGGATATCAGGCGCCTCATCGCCTTCGGATTTGCAGGATTACGGGGCGACAACAGTGGATTTCCTGCGTTTTCCGTTGCCGCTCCGGACCAGGATCTGATTCAATCAGGAGCACTCCACCCGGCCGGAGTTGCGCCATGTCGACGCCAAAAGACGAGCGCCAGAAGGATCTATTCCGCCCCGCCCTGGACAGCATCATCGACCTGAACCATCCCCTGGTGCTGCTGGCCCAGCGCATCGACTGGGCCTTCCTCGAACGCCGCTTGGGCAGCGTCTACAAGCCAGGACCGGGCCAGCCGCCCTTGCCGGTGCGGCTGATCGCCGGACTGATGATCCTCAAGCACATGGAGAGCTTGTCCGACGAGGCGCTGTGTGCCCGCTTTCTCGACAGCCCCTACGTGCAGTTCTTCTGCGGCGAGGTCAGCTTCCGCCATGATCTGCCGTTCGACCGCTCGTCCCTGACACGCTGGCGTCAGCGCCTGGGCGAGGAGCATCTGACCGCCCTGCGGCAGGAAAGCCTCTCCGTGGCGCACCCGAGTGGCGCCCTGGCCACCCAGAATCTCGAGCGGGTGGCCGTCGACACCACGGTTCAACCCAAGGCGGCGGCTTATCCCACCGATGCCCGCCTGATCCACCGGGCGCTGATCAAGCTGGTGGATCTCGCCAGGAGGTGTGGGGTCCGGCTGCGCCAGAGCTACCGCCGAGTGGCCAAACACGCCCTGATCCGGATCGGCCGCTATCAACACGCGCATCAGTTCAAGCGGGCGAACCGCGAGCTGCGGTTCCTGCGGGCCCGGCTCGGGCGGGTGATCCGGGACGTGCGCCGCAAGATCAACGGGAATGCGGCCCTGGAGGAGCGCTTCGGCCCGCTGCTTGCTCTGGCGGTGAGGGTCCGTTCTCAGACCCAGCGCCAGCGCCAGCGCGAGCCCAAGGTCTACGCCGTGCATGCGCCCGAGGTGGAGTGCATCGGCAAGGGCAAAGCCCGCACGCCGTATGAATTCGGCTGCAAGGTGAGCATCGCCACGCCGGTCACAAAGCCCACGGGCGGCCAGTTCGTGCTGCATGCGCGGGCGCTCCACGGCAATCCGTATGACGGTCACACGCTGGCGGCCGCGGTGGCCGATGTCGCCGCCATGACCGGGGTTGCAGTCCAGCGCACGCATGTGGACAAGGGCTATCGCGGGTACAATCACCCGAACCGCTTCCAGGTCTGGATCTCCGGTCAGGTCAGGCACACGACAGCGGCTCTCAAGCGCGAGATGAAGCGGCGCGCAGCAATCGAGCCCGTGATTGGGCACCTGAAGACTGAGCACCGGATGGGCCGCAATCATCTGAAAGGCCGAGAGGGCGACCGCATCAACGCCGTTCTGGCGGCGGTCGGGTACAACTTCTCACTCCTGCTGCGATGGCTGGCAGCGCTTTTGTGTGCCCTTATCCTGTTGCTGGTCGGATCCGGCCCATCGCCTCAACGGGCGTGAGTCACGCCGCCAGACAATTCTTCACAGACGACTTGATAGGCATTACACAGTCAGTTGGGCAGTGTGGTTGAAAGGGCCACTGAGCGGTTCGGGCAGGTTAGTTCCTTGTACCCCTCCATGGTGAGTAAACGTAGAGGATCTTTCCCACGGTGTGACATGGGATACCTCGCAACGTGAGGACCACCACACCACTGTCTAACCCACTGGTAGTTTAACTCAGCAAGCGAAATACTCTCTCGAGTACAAGTTGCCAAGCACCGCACCTGTCGGGATCTCTACATATTGGGCTCATCTTCCTTGGGTTGGCCCTCACGGATAAACTCGTCTCGCTCGTTTGGCGGGAGGTTTTGGAATGCATCCCACGATTCCCAGATCGCTCGTACAGCTTGCCGCGCTGCGACTTTAGCAACTGATTGCAGGAGCGTTTCAAGGCTCTTGGTACGGCCCAGTTGCTCATCGAGGATTGATGACTCGAGGCGATCAATAATTTCAGCGTTTAATGAGCGTGGACCTGCGGCCTCTACCAGCATTTCATGAAGCGCAGGCGGGAGGCGGAGGGTCAGGCGAATAAAGTCGTCTTGCTTGGCCATAAGAAATCTCTGCACCATTTTGGTGAGAATGTCTTGACACCAATTTAGTGTAGCACCAAATTGGTGTCTAGATTCGAGAGAAAGCAATGGACACTGGGGTGCAGTTCAAGGTCCGGCTTCCGGCCGATGTCAGATATTGGATCATCGAGCAGGCACGGCATAACGGCGCATCACAGAATTCCGAGATAATCCGGTGCATTCGTGAGCGAATGGATCGAATGGCAGTAGGGAACGGCGCTGCGAAGGAAAAACAAGAGAATACCAGAGTGATCATCGCGCTTTGAGCACGAACACCGTGCTACGAACGCAGGTCTCTCCCCACGCCAACAATTAGTCCTGCAGCAAGGAAGCCGCTTGATCAATGTCTACGGCAACGCTCAATATTCGTGTTCAGCCTTATCGCCTCCTTACAAAGCCAGAGGCCGCGCATTACTGCCGCCGCTCAATCAGGAAATTTGAGGATCAATGCCCTGTAAGGCCGGTCCTCATGGCTGACGGGGATCGCCTTTGGGATGTGCGGGACCTCGATAGCTGGATCGACGGCCTCAAGAGCGGGAAAGTGGATGATGACGAGGCGATTGTCGCGAGGCTCGGATGACTATCGTCCGTATCAAAGGCTTCCAGATCTTCAAGGACCGCCACGGAACATGGCGGTGCTACCATCGGAAGAGCCGCACACCGGTTGATCTGAGCAAGGCACCGCTGGGCTCCGCCGAATTCTTTGCTGAGTGCTCGCGGATCACTGCCCTTTCGACCGCTGTGGCACTGAAGCCAGGCACGCTCGGAATGCTCATCAACGACTACCGTGCCCATGCCTCCTTCACGGATCTGGAGCCACGGACGCGTTCTGACTATCAGCGTATATTCGATTACCTACAGGCAATTGCGGAAACACCTCTCGTCCGCTTTGACAGACCCCTTATTGTGCGGATCCGCGGTAAGGCCGCAGCCACCAAGGGAAGGAAGTTCGCCAACGACGTGAAGGCTCGCTTTTCAGGACTCTTCGGATGGGGCGCTGAACGCGGATACCTCGCGTCAAATGTCGCTTCCGGCATCAAAGACATTCGCCGGAAGAAGGGAATGCCTGATGCTAACCGGCCTTGGACTGACGAGGAGCGGCACGCCGTTCTTGAGGCCATGCCGGATCACATGAAACCGGCGATAGCACTCATGATGTTCACCGGCCTCGGCCCGAAGGATGCGCTGGTTCTCCCCAAAAGCTTTTACAAGGATGGGGAGATTGCCACCAAGCGCTCAAAGACCGGCGCTCCCGTTTTTTGGCCCATCCCAGGCGAACTCGCTGAGATCCTCGACAGAGCACCGAAGCACAACGCTACCACACTCTGCGTCAACTCGAATGGCCACCCCTGGACCGAGAGCGGGTTTAGAGCGTCTTGGCGGCCCATCAGGCTGAAGCTTGAAAAAGAGGGCTGCATCGGACCCGGCCTGACCCTTTACGGACTCCGGAAGACGGTAGCCGTAATTCTTCGCGAGATTGGCTACGATGAGAGGACGATCGCTGATGCTCTCGGGCAGAAGACAATTGAGATGGCCCGCCATTACGCCAAGGGCGCTGATTTGCGCCCAAAGATGCGCCATGTGGTCACTTCTTTGGACTCAGAGCTGAGCAAACGGCGCACCAGAACTGTCAACCCGCAGGGTTGAAAGTGTCAAACCTGACTGCAATCCGAATGGAGATTTAAAAAATAATGAGCAATTACAAGGACATATCTGGCGATCCCGGGAGGACTCGAACCTCCGACCTTCGGTTTAGGAAACCGCTGCTCTGTCCTGCTGAGCTACGGGACCGCTTGAGCCCGAGGAGTATCATATTTCGCCGGGAGGTAAATGGGTGACGCAGCCGCGCCTGTCGACCGGGCATGGCGGTTTGCGTCTTTATGGTTATGCTTCCGGCTCCGGAGGGTTTGGGCGATGGGACATGGGGGCGCGGCCTGGCTGGCTTTGGCCTTGATGATCGTTCCGGCAGCCGGCCAGGAGGGACTGCGCCCGCCGGCGCCGTGCACGGGCACGACAAGCATGGGGACCGACCGGCTCCGGGAGGTCACGCCCGAGGGAGACCTCATGCTCGAATCGGCCGGACTGGCGAGACTAGCGGGCGTTCGCCTCCCGGACGATCCATCGCTTCGAGCGGAAGCCTTCGCGCTGCTGCGGTCGACGGCCGGCCGGCCGGTTCTCGTGGAGGGGCGGCCGGAGCGCGACCGCTGGTCCCGGATCGCGGCGGTGATTCGTCCCGATGAGCCATCTCCCTCGGCCGATTTCGCCCGCAGGCTCGTCGAGGCCGGGCTCGCCCTGGTCGACCCTGCCTCTCTCTCCTCCTTCTGCCAGGCGGATTTGTTGCTCTTGGAGCAGGAGGCGCGAAAGCGAAGCCTTGGTGTCTGGGGGGATGACCGCTATAAGCCAATCGAGGCCGGAGATGCCGAACGGCTGCGGGCCTCCGTCGGCAGGTTCGTTCTGGTGGAGGGGCGCGTCCGCAGCATCGGCGAGCGCTCACAGCGAGTTTATTTGAATTTCGGGGAGCATTGGGCAGAGGATTTCACGATCGTCATACCAAGGAAAACATGGAAGCTGATGGGGGAGCGCGGCCTCGACGCGGCGGCGCTGAAAGGGCAACGGATCCGGGCCCGAGGCATTTTGGAGCCTTGGCAAGGAACGTCTCTCACTCTTCTCATGCCTGAGATGATCGAACGCCTCGCAGGCGCGCGCCTGCCACGCTGAGAGAGCATGAGCGAAACACGTCACTCCATCGGGTCTCGAATCGTCGGCAGCGTCCTTCTCGCGTCCCTGCTGTCGGGCTGCGCCGCCCTCGGTCTCGGATCGGCCTCCCTGCCGCCCGACGCCCCCCGCGTTCTGGGGCCCGACCGGGGCCGCGACCGCGACCATGAGCGCCTCGTCGCCGCCTTCGGGGGCGAGGTCCGGGCTCCCCAGGCGCAGCGCCTGCTGACCGACATCACCAACCGCCTCGTCATGGCGACCGACCGGCCCGACGAGTCGTACCAGGTCACGATCCTCAACTCCCCGCTAGTGAACGCCTTCGCGCTGCCGAACGGACGCCTCTATGTCACCCGCGGCCTGCTGGCCCTGGCCAACGACAGCTCCGAGGTGGCGGCGGTGCTCTCGCATGAGATCGCCCACGTCACCTTGCGTCATGCGTCCCAACGCAACGAGCTGCAGGCCCGCTCGGCTCTGATCAAGCGGGTGACCGAGAACGTGCTGAACGACGCCGAGCAGGCTGCCGTGGTGCAGGATCAGGCCCGCTCCTCGCTGGCGAGCTTCTCGCGCTCCCAGGAGCTCGAGGCCGACCAGACCGGCGTCAAGGTGCTGGCCCGGGCCGGGTTCGACCCCTATGGGGCTCCGCGCTTCCTTACGGCGCTGGACAAGGCCTCGAGCGGCCCCAGGACGGACGGCGCCGAGATGACGGCCTCCCATCCCAGCACGGGTGAACGGGTCTCGCGGGCCCTGCAGGCGGCACGCCGCGCCGCGGCGCCGGGCACCGAGGACCGGGGGCGGCTCGCCTATATGTCGATCATCGACGGCATTCCTTACGGGGACGACCCGGCCGACGGCGTGGTGAAGGGTCGCCGCTTCAGCCATGCGCGCCTCGGCGTCGCCTTCGAGGCCCCCGAAGGATTCACCCTGGAGAACACGTCCCAGGCGGTTCTCGGATCGTCCGCCGACGGCGGACGGCGCCTCCTGTTCGACGCGGCCGACACGCCCAACGGCCAGAGCCTGGAAGAGGTGCTGCGCTCGACCTGGAGCGATACGATCGAGCCCGGCAGCCTGGAGACGACCACCGTCAACGGATTGCCCGTCGCCACGGCCACGTCCATCGGCAAGGAATGGTCGTTCCGCCTGTCGGCCATCCGGATCGGCAACACGACCTACCGGCTGATCATGGCGGTGCGCAGCGGCTCCGGAGACCTGGAGAGCATGTTCCAGCGCACCCTCGCGACCGTGCGCCAAGTCCAGCCGGACGAGGCACGTCGCATCCGGCCGCTCAAGCTGCAGGTGGTGACGGCGCAGGAAGGCGACACGCCGCAGCGCCTCGCGGAGCGCATGCCGATCGACCGGGCGCTCGACCGGTTCCTGCTGCTCAACGGGCTGGAACGGAACGCTCCCCTAAAGGTCGGGGAGCGCTACAAGATCGTGGTGGAATAGGCGGCCGCAGGCCGCCTACACGAACGCTCCCGAAGCCTGAGGATACCTCTCCATCAGGGCGCGCTTGAGCTTTTCCAGCGCGCGGTTCTCGATCTGGCGCACACGCTCCTTCGAGATGCCGAGCCGGTCGCCCAGAAACTCGAGCGTCACCTGTTCCTCGTCCAGCCGGCGCGCGCGCAGGATGCGCAATTCGCGCTCGTTGAGGACCTCGAGGGCCTGCTTGAGCCAAAGGACGCGGCGCTCCGTGTCGATCACGTCGCTGACGCTTTCGTCCGGCAGGGGACTGTTGTCCACGAGGAATTCGACGCGCTCGGCCGAGTTCGACGAGTCCGCGTCGAGCACAGGAGCATTGAGGGAGGTGTCGGGTGCCGAGAGGCGGGCGTCCATGAGGGCTACGTCGGCGCTGGAAACGCCGATCGCTTCGGCGATCTTCGCGTGGACGTCCGATGCGATCCGCTCCTCGCCGCCACGGGTGAGTCGGGCGCGCAGGCGCCGCAGGTTGAAGAAAAGCGCCTTCTGGGCGGAACTCGTGCCGCCGCGGACGATTGACCAGTTGCGAAGGATATAGTCCTGAACCGAGGCGCGGATCCACCAGGTCGCATAGGTCGAGAAGCGGACTTCGCGTTCGGGCTCGAAGCGGGCGGCGGCCTCGAGGAGCCCCACATGGCCCTCCTGCACCAGGTCCGCCATCGGCAGACCATAGTGGCGGAACCGAGCCGCCAGCGCGATCACGAGACGCATATGCGCGGCTGTCAATTGGTGAAGCGCAGTCTCGTCGCGGTGCTCTTTCCAACGCACGGCAAGCAGATGCTCTTCTTCTCTCTCGAGAAAAGGAGCATTCATGGCGGCGCGAACGAACCGGCGACGAACCCCTGAGATTTCTCCCATCGTGTCCTCCCTTGGCAGAGACACAACGAGCGACGCCGGAAAAAGTTCAGCCGGGGACTGCTAAGTTCGCAAAAATAGATTCGAGCCTCTTGATGACAAGGCCCTAATTAAGAAAAAAGCCCGGCGCAGGGCCGGGCTTTTTTGAAGGAATTCCGACGGACCCAGGTCAGGCCGCCTCTTCCTGAAGGTCCTCGCCGTCCGCTTCGCCTTCCGCATCAGCACCCTTGGCGCGGCGCGGCGACTTCGCGAGGCTCTGCTCGATGAGCTTCAGGGCTTCCGTATCAGTAATCTTGTTGACCGCCGCGATCTCGCGGACCACCCGGTCGAGGGCGGATTCATAGAGCTGGCGCTCGCTGTAGGACTGCTCGGGCTGGGCCTCCGAGCGGTACAGGTCGCGCACGACCTCGGTCACGGCGATCAGGTCGCCGGAGTTGATCTTGGCTTCGTATTCCTGCGCCCGGCGCGACCACATGGTGCGCTTGATGCGGGCGCGACCGGTCAGAACGTCCAGGGCCTTCTGCACCAGCGCCGGCTCGGCCAGCTTGCGCATGCCCACGCTCGAGGCTTTCGCGGTCGGAACGCGCAGGACCATCTTGTCCTTGTCGAAGGAGACCACGAAAAGCTCGAGTTTAAAGCCCGCGATTTCCTGCTCTTCCACGGCGGTGATGCGGCCGACGCCATGAGCGGGATAAACAATAGCTTCGCCGGCTTTAAAACCCAGGCGCTGGGTGGACTTCTTGGCGGTCGTCATGCGAGAGAGGCCTCCTTGCATGGTCCTCGCGGAGAGCGAGGGCGCTTTGGATTCCATCGGGCAGGGCCCCGGAGGAACAAAATGAATAGTGACGGAACTTGACTGTTCCGCTCGACTCCCTGATTAAGTCAGTAGCTAGCAAACGCCCACAACCCATGACATAAGGCTATTGCCTAACCTTAAGTCATCGGTTGCATGTCATTGTTTCATCGTGTGATCAGCCTACCTGCGAGGTCGGCGCACGGAACGGGCGCATGCGACGGCATTGACGAGACCCTATCACAGTCGCGCCCGAAAAGCAAAAATATTTCAGAAATCAATGTTAAGAAGGTGAAATCCTGCTCAAGCTCGCAGGATCAATCGCCCTCGCCCGGATTGGGGGAGAAGAACTTCTCGTACTTGCCGGGCATGCCGTCGAACTCCTTGGCGTCCGGCGGCGCATCCTTCTTCTGTGTGATGTTCGGCCAGCTCCGCGCCAGGTCCGCATTGAGCTTGAGCCATTGCTCGAGCCCCGGCTCCGCATCCGGCTTGATCGCCTCGGCCGGGCACTCGGGCTCGCAGACGCCGCAATCGATGCACTCGTCGGGATGGATGACGAGCATGTTCTCGCCCTCGTAGAAACAGTCGACCGGGCAGACTTCGACGCAGTCCATGTATTTGCACTTGATGCAATTTTCCGTGACGACGTAGGTCATGAACGGTCCTTTGAGGGTCGGTTCGAAAAACAAAAAGGCCTGAGGTCGCTCTAGCGGCTGTCGTCGCCGCTGACAAGCGTCTCCACCCCCGGCTCAAGGCTCATGTAGAGCAGCCTTGCTTCCGGCGCAGGGCCGCGGCGAACGCCGAGCCCCTCGACCCGGACCACGAGGGTGGAGCGGGCAAGGGCCAGGGTGATCACGTCACCCACCGCAACGGCCTTGGCGGCGCTCTCGGCGCGCTGTCCGTTGACCCGGACGAAGCCGCTCGCGACGAGCTTCGCCGCGAGCGTGCGGGACTTCGCGAAGCGCGCGAACCAGAGCCACTTGTCGAGCCGCTGCCGGTCCTCCCGCATCGCAGGTCATCGCCTCACTTCTTGCTGTCCTCGAGCTGGGCCTTGAGGGCCATGAGCTTGGCGAAGGGCGAGTTCGGGTCGGGCTGCTTCTCGCGCCGCTCGTGGCCGCCGTCGCGGCGGCCCTCGTGGCGCTTGTCCGGACGGGGGCCACGACGCTCGTCGTGGCGCCCTGGACGGGGCCCGCGGTCCTGCTGCGGACGGCCGCCCTCTCCTTGCGCCTCGCGACGGTGGTCGGGCCGGCGATCCGGACGGGGCCCCTGGCGGTTGGGACGCTCGCCCGCCTCGCCCTGGGTCTCGCCGTGACGAGGACGGCGGTCCTGGCGCTCGCCCCGGTGGGGGCGGCCGCGGCCATGACGGGCCTGCCCGCCCTCGTGGTGACGTCGGCCCTGGCGCCAGACCTCGATCATCTCGGGCTCCGCCGAACCCTCGGCGACGGGAGCCTCGGCAGCAGCTTCCTGGCCCTCTGCCGGAGTGGCACCCTCGTGGGCGACCTCCACGGCTTCGTTGACTGTGGCTGTGCCATCGGGCGCCTCCGCGGCCACGGCCCCGACCTCCTGGGTCAGGACGGGCGCCTCGGGAGCCGCGTCGGCAGGTGCCTCCGGAGCAGCCTCGGCCTCCACGGGAGCGGCCTGGGCGGCTTCGGCATCCGCAGCCGGAGCCTCAGCGGCGGGAGCCGCCTCCGTCGGTGCGGCAGCCGCGAGGGGCACCGTGATGGCCGGGCCGGCACGGCGCTCGGCCACATAGCCGAGGGACTTGAGGATCATGGCGAAATCCTCGCCGGCGCAGCCGACGAGCGACGTCATGGCGACCGTCGGAACGAAGCCCTCCCCGTCGGCGGCGCCGGCAGGCGGCTCGCCGGGGGTCACGCCCGGACGGTAAGTGATGGCGGGACGGATCAGGTCCGCGAGGCGCTCCAGGATGTCGACGCGCACGGCCCGGCCGCCGCAGACCCGGAAGCCAGCGGCGCGGTAGAGGCCGGAGGCGATCTCGGCATCGACCGGGATCGAGGTGCGTCCCGACTGGGCCAGATGGGCGATCTCGTCGATGCCCTTCTGGTCGAGGCCGCCGTTCTGCAGCGCCCAGAGCTGCGCCGCGAGGGTGCGGGGCGCGGGCTTCAGCAGGGCCGGGAGGTAGAGGTGATAGGCGCCGAAGCGGACGCCGGCCTTGCGCAGGGCCGCGCGGGCATCCTGGTCGAGGCTGCGCACGTCGTTGAGGACCTTGGCGCGTTCGAGCACGCCCAGCGCCTCGCCGATCTGGAACGCGATGCCGCGGGCGAGTCCCGTGAGCTCCTGGCTCTCCTCGAGCTGCATGAGCGGGCCGAGCAGGCGCACGATGTAGGCCTTGAGCCAGGCGCGCAGGCGGCCTTCCACCTTGTCGCGGGCGGGACCCGTCAGCTGCTCGTCCGAGAGGATGCGCAGGCGCGGCTCGAAGAGCTTGTCGCCGGGCTCCAGCTTGGCGACCGGATCGCCCATCCACCGGATGGTGCCGTCGTTCGAGAGCACGAGGGAAGCGTCCGGCGTCTCGGCGAAGCGGTCGGCCCGCGCCTCGATCTCGCCGGCCAGCGCCTTGCTGGCGGCATTCCGCAGGGTCTTGGCCTCCGCCGTGTCGGCCTGAGGGTCGGGCACGAAATGGAATCCGTGCAGGTGGCCGATGTGCTGACCCTCGACAGTGACGTCGCCGGTGGTCGTAATTTCCGCTTCGAGCATCGTGTTCTCTCTCAAGCGCCGCATGAGAACGCTGGTTCGCCTGTCGACAAAGCGCTGGGCGAGACGTTCATGGAGCGCGTCCGATAGCTTGTCCTCTACCTGACGCGCAACACCCTGCCAATGCTCCGGGTCCTTCAACCAGTCGGGACGGTTAGCAACGAAGGACCAGGTCCGGACCTGGGCGATCCGGTTGGACAGGGTGTCGATGTCGCCATCCGTGCGGTCCATAGCCGATAAATGGCGGGAAAACCAATCCGCCGGGACCGCTCCATCCTTCATGAGGAAACGATAGAGCTGCCCGACCAGGTCCGCATGGGTCTGCGGGGACACTTTTCTGTAATCGGGCACCTGACAGACCTGCCACAGCCGCTCCACGGCCACCTTGGACCGCCCGAAGGCCTGGATGTCGTCATCCCGGGCCAGCACCTCCAGGGCGGCCACGTCCTCGCCCATGGGCGCCCGCACGAGCCCGTATTCCCGCGGCTGCTCGGCGAGGGAATCGCGCAGGCGGCCCAAGGACGAGAAGTCGAGATCCGGGTTGCGCCATTGCAGGATGCGCAAGGGATCGAAGGTGTGGTTCTCCAGGGCCTCGACGGTTTCGGCATCGAACGATGGACAGCGTCCCGTCGTCCCGAAGGTGCCGTCGCGCATGTGGCGGCCGGCGCGGCCGGCGATCTGGGCCAATTCCGGGTTGTAGAGCTTCCGGAAGCGGAAGCCGTCGTATTTCTTGTCGGACGCGAAGGCGACGTGATCGACGTCGAGATTGAGGCCCATGCCGACCGCATCGGTCGCCACGAGATACTCCACGTCGCCCGACTGGTAGAGCTCCACCTGGGCGTTGCGGGTCCGGGGCGAGAGGGCTCCGAGGACCACGGCCGCGCCGCCGCGCTGGCGCCGGATCAGCTCGGCGATGGCGTAGACCTCCTCGGCCGAGAAGGCCACGATGGCCGAGCGCCTGGGCAGGCGGGACACCTTCTTCTCGCCCGCGAAGGTGAGCTTCGACAGCCGCGGCCGGGTGATCACGTGCACACCCGGGATCAGCGCCTCGATCAGCGGCCGCATGGTGTTGGACCCGATGAGCAGGGTCTCCTCGCGCCCGCGCTGGTTCAGGAGCCGGTCCGTGAAGACGTGCCCCCGGTCGAGGTCGCTCGCGAGCTGGATCTCGTCCACGGCCACGAAGGCGAGATCGAGGTCCCGGGGCATGGCCTCGACGGTGGAGATCCAGTAGCGCGGCCGGTCGGGCTTGATCTTCTCCTCGCCGGTCACCAGGGCGACGTTGTGGACGCCGGCCTTCTCGACCACCCGCTGATAGACCTCGCGCGCGAGCAGGCGCAGGGGCAAGCCGATCATGCCGCTCTCGTGCCCGAGCATGCGCTCGATGGCCAGATGCGTCTTGCCGGTATTGGTGGGTCCGAGCACGGCCGTGACGCCGCGCGCGCGGATTTGCGGAGGAAGGGAGCGGCGGGGCATGCCTGGATACGACAGTGCGGGTGGGTCCCGTATGAAAACGCGAGGGGCGGCCCGATCGTTTGCAGGCGCAGGCCGCCTTCTCCAGAACGCAGCCCGACCCATGGGCCCAACTGCAGGCTAGTCCCTTATATGGTGTTTCGATCCGAATTCTCCAGCGGAGAAGCGGAATCCCCCTGCTGAAATCGCAGGCGTTTTCCCCCTTAAGGCCGAGCCGCAGTGGGAATGATCTTGGCGTCGCCCTCGACCGAGAAGCTCGCCGCCTCGACGACGCTCATGCCGATCATGGTGCGCACGGCGACCCGGACCGGGAAGAGCAGGCGCTGCCCCTCAACGGGAGCGAGCCAGACGGACATGTCCTTGTTCTCCTCCATGAATTTCGTGGAGGGCCGCAGGGCGCGGTGGCCGGAAATCGGCACGTAGCGGGCGTTGCAGACCAGGACCGGACCCGAATAGCCAGGCAGGGCGGCCGTCTTCGTCTCCGCATAGGAGAGAACCACGTTGAAGCGCGCCGCGCCGTCGAAGACCGGGATGGTGCGGTTGCAATTGGCCGCATCGGTCAGGCTGCCGGAGGCCACAGCCGGCATCAGGAGGGCGCTCACGGGATCGATGACGCCCTTCTTGTGGTCCTCCTTGACCGGCACCCGGTCCGCCTTCTCCTCGATGGGCGGCACGATCTCCACCGCCGCCACGTTGCCGCCGGTCAGGCCCATGCGGACCGTGCGCTGGTCGCTGGACGAGCGGGACGTCACCGCGAAGGAGCTCGGCTGCGGCTGCGGTCCCACGATGGTGCCGGACGCCGTGGCGGCCCCCTTGCCTCCGGTGAGCATCTTGGCCAGCCCAGACAGCTTTACCCCGGCCTGCAACTTGTATTTCGAGCCGTCGAAGGTCGAGGCGAGGTCAGCCTTCCCGAGGGAGAGGCCCATCAGGGTGACGTCGTATTCGGCCTTAAGGGTCTGCGCCTGGCCGGGCGCGGCGCTCGCGGCTAAGGCCAAGGTCGTGAGAACGGAGGCGATGAGGCGCATAGGGCTTTCCTGGAAGCTGTCCCGGAGATCTTTTTAGGTTTCATCTCACGGGAATCAGCTTATATCGTGACGACGTTGCTGCAAAAAATCGAGATGCGACACCCTGCTATTCTTGACGCGGGGGAGCGTTTCGGCCTATAGGCACGCACTCTTCCAAGGACTTCTGGTGTCCGGCCGCGCGGGATCTGCGTTGAAGCAAACCCGCGAAACTCAAGGTCGCGACCCCTCGATACGATAGGATTGAAACCATGTCGCGCCGTTGCGAACTGACCGGCAAGGCCGTGCTGAGTGGCCATCTGGTGAGCCACTCGAACCGCAAGACGAAGCGGAAGTTCCTGCCGAACCTCTGCAACGTCACGCTCGTTTCCGACACGCTGCAGCGCTCCGTGCGCCTGCGCGTTTCCGCCCACGCGCTTCGCTCGGTTGAGCACCGTGGCGGCCTCGATGCCTTCCTGGCCAAGGCCAAGGCTGACGAGCTGTCGTCGGGCGCTCTGACGATCAAGCGCGAGATCGAGAAGAAGCTCGCTGCTGCGAGCTAAGCTCGGTCTTCTCTCGAGACAATTTTTCATTCGGGCGGCCTTGCAGCCGCCCGTTTTGCGTTGGTTCGGCCCTGAGCTTGGCCGATCCGGGCAGGGATGGAGCAGCCATGACCGCATTCGACCGTCGCGATTTCCTGATCGCCCTCGCGGGAATGACCCTGGTCGTGCTCGCCTCAAACGTCCTGGTCCAGTACCCGTTCCACCACATGGGTCTGGGCAACTACCTGACCTGGGGCGCCTTCACCTATCCGTTCTCGTTCCTGGTCACGGACCTGTCGAACCGCCGTTTCGGGCCGCAGGGGGCGCGCCGCGTCGTCTATGCGGGCTTCGTGCTGGCCATCGTCCTGTCTGTGATCCTGGCTACGCCCCGCATCGCCATGGCGTCGGGCATGGCGTTCCTGACGGCGCAGCTTCTCGACATCCGGATCTTCGCCAGCCTGCGCCGCAAGGCCTGGTGGCTGCCCCCCTTCGTGTCCTCGGTGATCTCATCCGCCCTCGACACGGCGATCTTCTTCTCGTTCGCGTTCTACTGCGGCACCCTGCCTGGCCTCGGCCTGACCATCAGCGACGGGTTCGGCGCCTTCGGGCTGGCGGACGAGTGCGTGGCGCTGCCATGGGTCAGCCTGGCGGTGGCCGACTACAGCGTGAAGCTGGCGCTGGCGGCCCTGTCGATCGCCCCCTACGGGGCCATCCTGACCCTCATGCGCTCCCGGTCCCGGCAGGCCGCCTAAGAGCACCCTTGGGTCGTGGCCTGACGGAGCGGATCGGAGCGCGCTCCCCGCAATGAAACGGCGTTGTTCCGGCCCACTGGTTGGGCCGTCATCACCCGGCGAGGGAGAACTCGAGCAGGATGGTCCGCTGGAACGGGCTGAAATTATCGTCAGAGATCAGGGTCAGGACGGTATCCGGTCCTTCCTGGTGGACCGACAGCCCCTCCATGTTGTCGATCTGCTCCGCGGCATCGCTCTCGTAGAGAACCGGGCCGTCGACCAGCGCACCCGGCTGGACGTCACGTCCGTCGATGCGCCGCAGGCGTATGGAAAACCCGCCGAGGAACGAGGACTGGCGGTCGAGCAGCAGAAGGTCTCCCTCCGGCAGAAAGGCGAGGTCGGCGATCTCGTAATCATCCGACCGGGCGACGGCGAACGTGCCGCGATGCCGGCCCGTGAGGATGAAGCCCTTCGTCGGCGTCGCGCTTCCGCGCTTGTCCCGCTCCGCAACCGCCACCAGGGAGCCGGCGAGCGCCGACCCGCGCGGCGCGACCGCCATGGCTTCGAGCCCGCGGTTGTTCGGGAGGTCCTTGACCTCTTCCGGAACCGGAATGGGGCGCCCGTGCGCCAGACGAACCGGAATGGGGCGCCCGTGCGCCAGACGGCCGGCGGGATCCCAGTCGAACCGGATGACGTCCTGGCTGCGCTCGACGCCCACGAAGGCGGTCCGACCCGCAATGGCGAGGCTTTCCGTGTCGAAGAAGCGCGACTTGGCGAGGGGCTTGCCGGTTTCGAGCAGCAGCGGCGCCAGGACGGCGTCGCCAAGGCCGGAGAGCCGCCCCTCGGACGTCTCGACCCGGGCGCGCAGCCAGTGGGCGTTGTCCGAGACGGCGACGAGCTTCCCGCCATCGGACGATCGCCACAGGGCCGAGAAGCCGCCGAAGCCTGAAACGGGGGACTTCAGTACCAGGCCGGATCGGAACAGGAGGCTTCCGAACCGCGTCCGGTCCGGATCCGACACGGACAGGCGGTCGATGGGAACGGCCGTGACCGGAACGGCCGTATCCTGCGCGAGCGGCCGGGGCCGCGGGACGAGAAGGTCTGTGAAGCCGCCCGCGAGGGTGGCCGTTGCGAGTGCGCCGCCGCCGATCAGGAACGATCGCCGGCTGAGCCTCACGCGACAGCCCTGCGCCGCGGCGCCCGCGACACCGGCGGCGGGTTCTCCTCGAAGAGCTCCGCGAGCTTCTCGGTCATGACACCGCCGAGCTCCTCCGCGTCCACGATGGTGACGGCGCGGCGGTAGTAGCGGGTCACGTCATGGCCGATGCCGATGGCGATGAGCTCCACGGGTGAGCGGGTCTCGATCTCCTCGATGATGAAGCGCAGGTGCCGCTCCAGGTAGTTGCCCGGATTGACCGACAGGGTCGAGTCGTCGACCGGCGCGCCGTCGGAGATCACCATCAGGATGCGGCGCTGCTCCGGCCGGCCGAGCAGGCGCTTGTGAGCCCAGTCGAGCGCCTCGCCGTCGATGTTCTCCTTGAGCAGACCCTCGCGCATCATCAGGCCGAGATTCTTCCGTGCCCGGCGCCAGGGTGCGTCCGCCGACTTGTAGATGATGTGGCGCAGGTCGTTGAGCCGGCCCGGATTGGCGGGCTTGCCGCTCTGGAGCCAGGACTCGCGCGCCTGACCGCCCTTCCAGGCCCGTGTCGTGAAGCCGAGGATCTCGACCTTCACGCCGCAGCGCTCGAGCGTCCGGGCCAAGATATCGGCGCAGGTCGCCGCCACCGTGATCGGGCGGCCGCGCATGGAGCCGGAATTGTCGAGGAGCAGGGTGACCACCGTGTCGCGGAAGTTCGTGTCCTGCTCCTGCTTGAAGCTCAGGGGCTGGAACGGGTCCATGACCACGCGCGGCAGGCGCGCCGGATCGAGCGTGCCCTCCTCCAGGTCGAACTCCCAGGACCGGTTCTGCTGCGCCATCAGGCGGCGCTGCAGCCGGTTCGCCAGACGCCCGACCACGCCCTGCAGATGCGCGAGCTGCTTGTCGAGATAGGCGCGCAGGCGCGTCAGCTCGTCCGAGTCGCAGAGGTCCTCCGCATGGATGACCTCGTCGAACTTGGTCGTGAAGGGCTTGTAGTCGGGGCCGCGGGCCTCGTTGTGCCGGGATGGCGGACGCCAGGATTCGGCCGCGTCCTCGGAATCGGCCTCGTCGGCCTCCTCGGGCAGCTCGCCGGAGGGCCCATCCGCGTCTTCGGTGGCGCCGTCCTCCATCTCGTCGCTGGCGTCCTCGCTGACCTCGACCTCGGCCCGGTCTCCTTGCGATTCCTGCTCCGACTCGCCCTCGCCCTGCTGCTGGTCCTGGTCGGACTCGTTCTCCTCCTCGTTCTCCTCGTCCTCAGGATTGAGGGAGGCCTCGTCGGCCATGTCGAGGGACGCGAGCATGTCGCGGATCGAGCGCGCGAAATCGCGCTGGCTTTCGATGTTCTTGAGCAGGCCGTCGAGGTCGCGCCCGGCACGGTCCTCGACGAAGTCCCGC
>JAFAAP010000137.1 GCA_023426505.1 Pseudomonadota bacterium | reverse complement strand
CTCGACATCTGAGAGCAGCACATCCACCTCGACACCGGCCTGCAGCACGGTCAATGCCTCCTCGGCATTGGCCGCCTCGATCACCCGGAACTTGGCATCGAGGAGGACGTCCGCCGCCAGCAGCCGCCCCAGCGGTTCGTCTTCGACCAGGAGAACGACACCGAGGAACTGATCGTACATGCGGGATGCAACGCCAAAGGAAGCTGAGCCGGACAAACGTTTTCTGATGCCGCCGGGCTCCCTCTCTGCGGCTTAACCAGTGACACGTCAAGCTGCGGGACCAAGCGATCACAGACCTGCTTGTTCAGCCTGAGCCAGCCCCTCTGGGGCGATGCAGCGCAGAACCGGTCTGAGAACCCATCTAGGTCCTGCCCGTTATCCGGGCGTTTGGTAGCGTCAGGAGTATGCATGAGTGCCGCAACGATCACGCCCTTTCCGCGTCAGGCGCCACCCACGATCCTGGTTGTCGAAGACGAGGTCCTGATGCGCAGCCTGATCAGCGATGAGGTCCGGGCGCGCGGCTTCAAAGTGATCGAAGCCAGTTCGGCAGACGACGCAGTTGCAGTGCTTGAGACCGTGCGTGTAGACCTGCTGTTCGTTGACATTCATCTGCCGGGTTCTCGCAGCGGGCTGGAGCTTGCGCGTCTGGTCCGAGAGCGTGGCCTCCCGACCCGTATTCTCCTGACCTCCGGCAAGGATCGATACTCTGACACGCCCGACCTTGCCGAGCTCGGCCCGTTCGTTCGTAAACCCTATCTCGTGTCGCGGGTGATCGAGCTCGTGACCGGCAGCCTCAACTGGCCAGCCGCTCCTAAAGCATGACCATGGAACCCAGAAAAAGCGTGGCGATTAGCTTTGCGTGAGCAACGCATCAACCCATGTCACGCCCAAAGCGGGCACTTCGCTTCAGACAATCCTCGTAGTCGAGGACGAAATCCTCGTCCGCGTTGCGATTGCCGAGTATCTGCGCGAGTGCGGCTACAAGGTCCATGAGGCCGTGAACGCCCGGGAGGCTGTCACAATGCTGCAGTCGCCTGAAGTAGCGATTGATATCGTGTTCAGCGACGTCCAGATGCCGGGCGACATGGATGGCTTTGGCTTGGCGCGATGGATCCGGACCAACAAGCCGGGAGTGCAGGTCATCCTGACCTCGGGGGTCGAGCGCTCGGCCGACATCGCCGCCAGCCTGTGTGAGGCCGGCCCCTTGCTCATAAAGCCCTATCCGTCACAGGACGTGGTTGATCGGATCAGGCGCCTGTTGGCCAAGTTCCCTCGGCCCTGAGATTGCCCGGGCTCATCGCTCGGGAACTAATCGCGAAATTTGTCCGTTCCGGGATCCATGAAACCCCGTGCGCCCGTTCTGAGCCAGCCGGTCGTCCTCCTGGTGGAGGACGAACCGCTCGTGCGTCTGACGCAGGTCGACATCCTGCGCGAGGCCGGCTTCTGGGTGGCGGAGGCTGATAATGCCGACGAGGCGTTCGAGATCCTCAGACGGCGACAGGATGTGCGGGCCGTCCTGACGGACGTGGATATGCCTGGCTCCCTCGATGGGTTCGAGTTTGCGCGTCTTGTCGCCCAGGGCTGGCCCGAAGTGGGCGTGCTGGTGATCTCAGGCAAGGCGTTTCCGGAAGAGGGGGATCTGCCTTCATCCGCGCAGTTCCTGGCCAAGCCCACACGACCGGAGATTCTCCTGGAGAAGTTGGAGGCCCTCGTAGGACGTCGAGGGTCCGCTCAGGATTGCTCTCAGGGAGTTGAAATCAACCCGCCTCCGGAGGATTGTCCGGTTGGGAGCCTTACTCCGACAATAAAGGGATATCGATTAAATTCCGGAGCAGCGCCTGCCAGTTCTCAGGATGGCAACCAGAGCCTTCGCACATGCAGCCTCCAAGCCCGGCCGTTCCCTACCTTTGGGATTCTGTTCAAGAGCGAATCCGGACCTGATGTGGAAGTAATGAAGCGCAGGACGTAACCTCAATACACCTCTCTTAGACGCAACGTAGAGGTCACGCACCCTCTAAACACCCCAACGACTGCAACGTGACATCCACCCCACTCGAGTTGTGAAAATTTGCAGTAGGGTTGGAATAAACAGCTAGCGCCATCCGTTCGTCCATTGTCGTTTCTAATGGAGAAGGTTGAGGTGCGAGTGCTGCTTCCTATGCCTCTGATGCTGTCTCCGTCAAGTTCTACGACATGTCCCAATCCGTTGAGCACGTGACATGCTAAGACATCGTTGGAATTTGGCGTCAGCCAATCTGGATAAATCCAAGACATAGGAAGTTCACATATGAATGGCCGTTGCCTTTCCGTACAGAAAGTCCATCTCTTTATCTCGTTCGCGGGCAGATAACATTAACTATTCGATGAAACATATGACGAAGACGTTCCCATTTCTTGGATCGGCTGACGATCTGGCCAACACACTCTATGGCGACCGCGTTGGAACGCTCATCCGCACGGGACATGGCTCCCAGATCGATGCTCTCGGCGGCGACGACACCGTCTATGGCGATGCGGTCGCAGTCCGGGGGCATATCCGCGCCGGAAGCGACTGGATTTTTGGTGGCGACGGGAACGACACCCTGTACGGCGACGCTAGAGCGATCTCCGGCTCCGCAAGGGCTGGGAGCGACCACATCGATGGCGGCGTTGGCGCTGACTTGATCTATGGCGATGCTCGCTCAATCTCCGGCTCGGTTCGCGCCGGCAACGACCACATCGACGGCGGCCTGGATGCAGACCTGATCTATGGCGATGCGCTCACGATCTCCGGCTCCGCTCGTGCGGGCAATGATGAGCTCAACGGAAGCGACGGCGTCGATCAGATCTACGGCGATGCACGCTCTCTGTCTGGGGCAGTCCGTGCCGGCCATGATCGGATCGACGGTGGGATCGATGGCGATGTGATCTACGGTGATGCTGCGTCGATCAGAGGGCATGTTCGTGCTGGCAATGACTGGATCTTCGGTGGAGATGGAGCCGACACCTTGTTTGGAGACGCTCAGTCGATGTCCGGCTCGGCAGTCGCGGGTCGGGATCATATTGAGGGAGGCTTCGACGCCGATCTGCTCTATGGTGATGCGGTGACCATCTCCGGGGCTGCTTGGGGCGGAAGTGACTGGATCTCCGGTGGGGATGGAGCGGACACACTCTATGGTGACGCTCGAATGCTGAGCGGTCATGCGCAAGGCGGACATGACTGGATCGACGGCGGTGCCGGCAATGACACGATCTACGGCGACGCCGAGATTGCGTCCCGCAAGTCGAGAGGCGGCAACGACAAGCTCGATGGGGGAACAGGTGATGATCACCTCTGGGGCGGTTCTGGGAACGACACCTTCATCTTTGGTGGACCCGGCTCGGGCATCGACACCATTCACGATTTCGGCCAGACCAAGGGTGATCGCGATCTGATCGACCTGAGAGCCTATGCGACCAGCTTCTCCGACCTGCAGATCGAGTATAGCGGCGGCAATGCCATCATCACTCTGACGGCAGGAGCCAGCGGAGGGGTCGCTATCGACCAGATCACCGTGATCGGGGTCACTGGCTTATCGAGCGCCGACTTCCTGATCTGAGCACGCGCGGAACGGTTGTCCGTCGTCCCGACAACAGGTCAGAGAGTCCGATTCGCAGTTCGGACTCTCTAATCCCTCGGACTACGCAGGAGTTTGACGTTGCACCGTGTGCGAACTGTTCCCGCTGTGACCGGAGCACACTCGGTATTGCCTGAAGATCCGTCGCTGCCATTAGCTTATTGACGGGCGAAGCATCCAATAGATTGCTCCGATCCTTCCCATGCCGCACCGCTTCTATTTCAACCTGACCAATGGTCCAGACGTCGTTCGCGATGAGGACGGAATTGAGCACGTGAGCGTCGACGCCGCACTGCTCCAGGCGATGAGAGCAATCGAAGAGCTTCGAGCACAAGATCCACTTGCAGCAGAGGACTGGCAGGGCTGGAGCCTCGAGATTGTTGATGCGTCAGGCCGGACCGTCCGCAGCCTGCCTCTTAGCAGCCCGGATTCGAAACGTTGGTCTCGTCAATAAACTGGCGCGATTGAGACTGGTTGAACGCTAATCAAATCCCTTTTTGCCTGGGCGTTTGTCCCTGAGCACAAGGTTCGGGACCTGTGTTTGCTGCTGCTGTTCCTGATTGAGCCATCGCCTGTCCTGCGCCGCCGCTCACCACTATCGTGTCGATCAAAATAGCTTGCTTGGCCTGCACGTACACGATCTGCCGAGCCTCGTAGCCAAGACCACAGATCCCCGCGAGATAAAGAGCGATGAGGCTATCGAGATCGGTGTCCATGCTTAGACCGGCAATCAAGCCGCGCGCGTCGGGGTCGGAGAACGGAGCTCGATTGCCGAGGAACTCGGGAACCACATGCACGTCACCGATGAGACGCGACGCCGCCGCGCCACCGCGCCGCTCGGCCTCCTGTGACAGCCGATGGATGAGACCAATGCCGCTGCCGCGGGCCATCTTCGCAGCCTGTTCCGAAGCCGGATGCATTTGAACCAGGTGATTGATCGCGGCCCGGCCGCCGATCGGCCGCCCTCGTTGAGCCACAGCCGGGGACCATGGCGGAAAAGTATGGCCCCCAGACGCCCGGCACGAAGGCCGGCTCCCGGGTCGATGACATGGTGCAGGCGGACGTGCCGAACACATAGGCCATGCGGGTCAGTACATTGCCCACGTTCCCGCGTGCGCCTACGGTTCCAAGTCCACCGGCATGGGCGTCGATGAGGCCTGCCGCGACAGGGGTTCCGGGCTTCAGACCAAGGTCAGCCGCTGCTTGCGCGGTCAGGCCGCTGCCGAGGGCGGTGCCACCCGGCACGATCTCGTTGCCGATCCGCCGGAAGGATTCGTCAGCAGGTTGGCCAAGCCCAACCCTTCGGAAGTAGCCTTCATCCCACCGGCCCTCATGGGCCAAATAAGTCCACTTGCAGGTCACGGTGCAGACGGATCGCGCGAGACTTGCGGTGGCTTTCCAGGTGAGGAAATCGGCCAAGTCCATGAACTGCCATGCGCCTGTGAAGGTTGGTGGCATGTTCTCCGCGAGCCACAAGAGCTTCGGCGTTTCCATTTCTGGAGACATGGAGCCCCCGACGTAGTTCAGCACAGTCTCGCCTGTCCCGTTGATCCGACGAGCCTGTCCGGTAGCACGGTGATCCATCCAGACGATGATGTTACGCTCAGGGTCGCCGGAGGGCCCGACGGCCAAGGGATGGCCGCCTTGCCCCAGGACAACGAGAGAGCATGTCGCGTCGAAGCCGATGCCCTTGATGCTTTCGGGCGGAACGCCTGCTCTGGCCACGGCGCCGCGCGCGCTGGCGCACACGGCCAGCCAGATATCGTTGCTCGGCTGCTCCACGATGCCGCCGGATTCGTGCCAGATTGCGATGTCCGTCTTGGCAGAGGCGAGCAGGGTGCCATGCTCGTCGAAGAGACCGGCGCGTGCGCTGCCGGTGCCGGCATCGATGCCGAGAAAATGGTTTGCCATGAGCGTTCACTCATCCAGAGAAGGTTATGAGGGACGATGTCTTGCGCGGGCGCGCATTACAGGTCGTTGCTCTGCGGCAGGATGACGAGATCGCGAATGGTGACGTTGCGGGGTCTCGTCAGCATGAAGAGGACCGCTTCGGCCACTTCCATGGGCTGCATCAGGCCGCCTGCGGCCAGCTCCGCATCCAGCTTGTCCTTTGGCCAGTCCTTGATCAGGGCCGTGACCACAGGTCCGGGTGCGACGGCACCAACGCGCAGGCCGTGCGGGGCGACCTGCCGTCGGACCGTATGCACGAAGGCCTGTATGGCGTGTTTGGAGGCGGTGTAGATCGGCTCCCACACCACGGGAACCAGGCCTGAGATGGAGCTCGTCACCATGATGTCGCCGGTCTTGCGCTCCACCATGTGCGGAAGCACGGCATGGACGGAGCGGAACACAGCATTGATGTTGAGATTCAGCATGCGGTCCCAAGCATCGGGATCCCCTTTCAGAATCTCGCCGCCAACATAGGAGCCGGCATTAGCGTGGAAGATGTCGAGCTGGCCTGCCTGCTCGAGGATCTGCGGCATCATGCGCGAGACGCTCGCCGGATCGGTGACGTCGACCCGCAGGGGGAGGGCCTGCGGGCCAAGTTCGGCGCAGACGGTTTTCAACGCTTCTTCGTCGCGGTCGACCAGCACGACCCGCGCACCTTCGGAGAGGAGGATCCGGGCGCATTCGAGGCCGATGCCGGAGGCCGCTCCGGTGATGGCGGCGACTTTGCCGGATAGTTTCTCACCCATGGTTTTTCCTTCGTCTTGGTTTCAGGCCCGGCCATGGGATACGCGCGAGCGGCGCGCCAAGGAGTCGACGATGACCGCAATGGCCAGCACGGCGCCGGTGATCATGTACCGGAGCGATGAGGAGAGATCGAGGAGCGTCAGCCCGCTTGCGATCGACTGGATGACGATGATACCGAGCAGGGCCGAATAGGCGCTGCCGCGGCCGCCGAACAGGCTGGTTCCACCGATGACGGCGGCGGCGATGGCGTTCAGATTGACGTCGCCGGTGCCCGCCTGCTGGCTCGCGGAGGCGAGACGCGCGGCGGAGAGAATGCCTCCGGCCGCAGCGAGGCCCGAGCAGAGCATGAACGCGGTCATGTAGATGAAGCGCACATTAATGCCCGCGCGGCGCGCGGCCTCACGATTGCCGCCGACCGCCAGCATCTGGCGGCCCCATTTCGTGCGCGTGAGGGCATAGTTCATTACTACGACGAGGCCCACGAAGAGGCCGAACATCCACGGGATACCGCGATCGAGGTTGAGGTAATAGACGACAAATTCGAGAACGACGGTGACCAGCACGCAGCACAGGAGCAGGCTGGTCAGCGGCTGAGGCGACAATCCTGCTTCGCGCCTCCGGGCTGCAGTGCGGTAGCCCAGCACGAACATCACGATCCCGGGGAGTGCTGCAAGAGCGTAGGACACGGGATCCGGCATCACGAGCAGCTGGCCGAAGTTCACCAGGGGCGCTTCATAGGGCAGGTTAATCGAGCCGGTGGAGCCGAGCAGGTAGAGCTGCAGGCCCAGGATGGACAGAAGGCCCGCGAGGGTCACCACGAAGCTCGGCATACCGAAGCGGTTGAACAGGACTGCATAGAGCGCGCCGATCAGAACGCCGAAGACGAGCGCCACCAGAATGGCGATCGCGACGGGCCAGCCCTGGTTGACCCACAGCACGCCGATGAGCGCGGATGCGAAGCCGCTGACCGATCCCACCGACAGATCGATTTCGCCGACAATCAGGATGCACACGATTCCGAGCGCGATCACGCCGACCGTCGAGCAATCGAACAGGAGATTGACGAGATTGTTCGGCGCCAGGAACACCGGATTGAGGCTTTGAAAGACCGTCCAGATGATCGCCAGGCCGACCACCACCGGAAGCGAGCCGAGATCGCCGGAGCGGATCCTGTCCCAAAAGGCGCGGGCCGAGCCAGCGATGCCTTCCGCATGCTTCACACGCTCGTCCCTGCGGTCGAGAAGCGGAGCGGCCTGCGCGTTCTGCTCTGCACCCTTGGTCATGGGCGTTCCTCCGGTGCCGGGCCTTGCGTGCGTTGCGCTTGGCGTCGGCTGGCGCGGCGCGAGACCGAGTTGTTCGCCGCGCCCGTGATGGCGCTGACGAGTTCCTGGTTCGACGCATCGGGCTCGAAGACACCGTTGTTGCGGCCGAGCCTGAGCACGACGATGCGGTCCGCGACGGCGCGCACATCCTCCATGTTGTGGCTGATCATGATGACCCCGAGGCCCCGGTCGCGGACGCGCTCGATCAGGTCGAGCACCTCGGCCGTCTGCGCGACGCCGAGGGCGGCCGTGGGCTCGTCCAGCAGAATGAGCTTGGGCTCGAGCAGCAGCGAGCGCGCGATGGCGACGGTCTGGCGCTGGCCGCCCGAGAGGGAGGCGACGGGCTCCCGCACGCTGGGGATGCGCGCGGACAACTCGTTGAGCAGGGTCCAAGCCTTCAGTTCCATGGACACCTCGTCGAGCCGGTAGGGGCTGAGCTCGCGGCCGAGGAAGATGTTAGCGACCACATCGAGGTTTTCGCACAAGGCGAGATCCTGGAACACGGTCGCGATCCCGAGGGCGAGCGCCGCACTGGGATCGGGGAGTGTCACCGGCTTGCCGCGGAAGGTGATCGATCCGGAACTCGGCTGGTGCACTCCCGCCAAGATCTTGACGAGCGTCGACTTGCCCGCGCCGTTGTCGCCGACAAGGGCCACGACCTCACCCGCATGCACGTCCAGATCGATGTCGGCCAAAGCCGAAACGGCACCGAAATGCTTCGAGATTCCGCGCAGGCTGAGCACTGGTTCGCGCGTGTTGCGCGGCTCCTGGGTTCTGTCCATTCTTCCTCAACTCCGCAAGCGCCTTGCCGGCGCCACGCATGACGTCCGGCTGCCTTACGGCCAGCCGGACGAAGTTCGCTGTTTACTGGGGGATGCCCAGCTTCTTGCAGCCTTCCACATAACGGCCCGAGCAGAGCTGTTCGGCCGTATTGATCTTCTTGTCGATGATCTCCGCCTTCAGGTTCTCCGCCGTGATTACGGCAGGCACGAACAGCTTGGACGGCGTGTTGAAGAGCGTCGTGTCGGCTTTCGGTGTTTCGCCGCCCAGGAGTTGAATGGCGACATTCGCAGCGGCGGCGGCCACGATCTCGCTCGGCTTGGAGATCGTGTTGTACTGATCGCCGGCGATGATCAGCTGCAGGGCCGCAATCGTCGCATCGTTGCCGGTGACGGGCGGAACCGGGTTCATGCCGGCAGCCTTGAACGCCGCGATGGCGCCGCCAGCCGTGCCGTCATTGGCCGCTACCACGCCGAGGATGTTCTTGTTGAAGCGGGTGATCTGGCCGCTGGCCCATTGCTGCGCCTTCGGGGGCGCCCATTCCGGCGTGTCGAATTCCGCCAGTATCGGGTAGCCGCTGTTGTCGAGGCCCTCGTGGATGCCCTTCTTGATCAGGCCCGCAGCCGCGTCGGTCGGCGAGCCGTTGATCTGCAGAACACCCATGCCGCTCCCGGCGGTGACATTGGATTTCTTCAGGTGCTGCACCAGCGAATCCGCGATGGACTTGCCGATGGCTTGATTGTCGAACGAAACGTAGAAATCGGCCTTCGCATCGGGTATTGGGCGATCATAGGCGATCACCTTGATGCCCTGGCCCTGCGCTTGCTTCACCAGCGAGGCGGCTGCGGCGGAATCGACCGGGTCGAGCACGATCACCTTCGCACCCTGCGAGATTGTGGAGTTGAATTGCTGCTGCTGGCGCGACACGTTCGCATCGGCATTCTGATAGATGACCTTGCAGGTCGGGCAGAGCTTTTCCATCTCGGCCTTGAAGCCGGGGAAGTCGTGCTCCTCATAGCGGGTGGAGGCCTGATCGGGCATCAGGAACGCCACTGTGGCGTTGGTCACCTTCGCGTTCTGGGCCATGGCAACGCCGGCTCCGGCGAGCAGGGACAGGGTCAGCGCCGCAAGGCCGCCGAGTTTCCATGAAGACTTGATCATTCGTTTCTCTCCCATTTGCACTTGTTGTAGGGCAGGCGAACCGCCTGTCTCGTGGACAGGACCATGCCGCTCCCCGGTGCGCCCTCAGCAGAGCACTTCTTCCCGCGGGCCCTCGTGCGGGGCCCGGCCGTTCTCTCGTGGATTGAGGTGGTATTGTCTGGCGCCTCCCTGAGAAGACTTGGCCGTCTTGGCCGCGTTGCCGCTGTCGAGCAGAAGACGCCAGAACTGAGAGGGCGTCATGCCTTTTTCGGCCAAGAATTGTCTGTTGAAATTGGACAGATTATTGTAGCCGACCTCGTAGCAGACGCTGGTGATCGAGGCCTGCTCGTCACTCATCAGGATCTGGCATGCGAGATTGATGCGTAATCGCTTGACGTACTGCACCAGGGACATGCCCGTGTGCTGGCGAAAGGCGCGCGAGAAACTGCTTGTCGATTGGCCGGCAATCGCCGCGAGATTCGCCTCGCCGAAGGGCTGTGTCAGGTTCTCGCGGATAAAGGCAAGCGCCTTGTTAATCCCGACAGACATGTACCCCGACGGGTCAGGCAGGTAGCTGGCGCTGGCCAGCATCCGCGATCCCTTCGCACGGCTCAGCAATCCGGCGATCAACATGAACAATTCAATGCGGCGCACGCCCTGTGCGTCCATCATCTCGGCCATCAAAGGAGCAATCTCATGGCTCGTCTCCGGGCTGAAGAGAACGCCGCGCCGGGAGGATTCCAGGACTGGCGACAGCGCTGCGAGTTCAGGCAGCGCCGTCATGGCTCCACTGATGAAGCCCTCGCTGAACTGGATGATGCGGCAGCGGAGGGGAACGACCATGTCCTTTGGAACATCGCTCACCCAATTGTGCGGAAGGTTCGGTCCGGTGAGCACCAGATTGACGGGCTCGAATTCGCCGATGAAGTCGCCGACGAAATAGCGCCCCTTGGTGGCAACCACCTGATGCAGTTCGTATTCGGGATGAAAGTGCCAGCGCACCGTGCGGTAGGGATAGCCGTGCGACCAGGCGGCGAACGACTCGCCAGGCCTTATCTGAACGACTTCCAGATCCGGCTCCATGTCCGTTTCCTCCAGGTCGATGCGGATGGCCGCAGCGCCCTTCGCTCCCAGCCGGCCGACTTTGTTTCGGCTCTTGCTGGCACTGACGGTAATCTCCGGCACCGGCACGTGCCAGCACGTTTTTAAGTTCTCGCCGATACTTTTTTGACATTCGGCAACGAAGATCTCATCAATATGGATGCAGCATACTTTTCCGGAATGCCGGGCGGCCTGATGGAGACGGTGATTGCTTGTGAGGACAAGGACGGCGACGCTCACGCAATCGCCCTCCTCCATTTGGCCCGTGTTCTCCTTGTCGTGCTCACATTGCCTTAGGCAACCGGCTGGCGCCACCGATAACCCTCGTGACCACCCAGGTGTTTCGAGCTTTCCGTGTATGTTATATTATTACGAAAAGGCCGCCGCATCCTGGCAACCCAAGAACTACCTCCGTCCTGGATCGGCATAATCACGGAACGCAAAGGAATCGTAGTGGTGCGTAGCCGCGACGCCGCACATCACTTGCGCCACGCCACCTTTGAGTAGCGCCTATGGCCCCGCCTGCGTAAGGCCGCAGGAACCGGATCGCCGACGGCTCACACCCTGAACGACCATCAGTGAGCAGCCGCAATCATCAATCGAGCGGGTGCAGAGGATCGCATCTTCAGCCGCGGCGCCCCTGTTCGGGGAGCCCCATCCATCAAGATGGGAAGGTCTCGTTATGGCACGATGCTGACCTTAGCCGTACTTCCACACTCGCGAGGCAAGCTGACCTTGATAAGGCCAAGCCCAACGGCTCAGATTCACCCCTTCCGGACCTTCACGGCCTCCAATCCGGAGCGATGCTTCCAATCGGCTCTATATGCATAACCTGTTCCTACTCATCGCGCGGACTCTCCCGCGCTACCTTGCGGCATTCGGCAACAAAGACCACTGGTCAGCAAGTAAGTACTCGGATAGAAGAGATTTCATTTTCATATTGTCAGGCACCGCTGGCAGGGGCCTGCTCCGGACCTCGCCGTCCCGAAGCCGCCGAGAGATGCCACCATATTGCCTCTGGACGGAGCGCACGTGACGAAGCACGATCATCCTTCAACACCTGCATAGCAGTACGGGATGACTATTCCTGCGGATCAGAAAACGCAAAGACGCCTTGCCGCGGTTCTTGCGGCTGACGTGGTGGGCTTCTCCGCCCTGATGGGACAGGACGAGGAAGGAACCCTGGCGAGGATCAAAGACCTACGCCGGGAGGTGCTCGAACCGAAGGTCGATGACCACCAAGGGCGCGTGGTGAAGACCACTGGCGATGGCATCCTGGTTGAGTTCTCCAGCCCCGTCGAGGCCGTCCGATGCGCCACAAAGATTCAGCAGTGCCTTGCTGCCACGGGCTCCCGGGAACCTCCCAAGACCCTCCAACTCCGGATCGGCATCAACCTGGGCGACATCATCATTGAAGCCGACGGGGACATCTACGGCGACGGGGTGAATGTCGCAGCCCGACTGGAGCAAATGGCGGAGCCTGGAGGACTCTGTGTTTCGGGCTTTTGGATTGGAACGAGCTTGAAGCTTGTCAATAAGGGTAAGGCAGGGATCTGGGCAGATCCGCCGAAGAAATGAATGAGTGGGCGCGACTCGGCGGGTGTCGCGTAACACCCGAGGGCAGGGTCACAGCTCAACAGGCCCGCCAGGCGCTTGCGGCGCTCGTAGAGCGGCCATCGACGCAGATTATCGGGAACGGGGAGGCTTTGAGCCTCCCCGTCGGCATGCATCGATCAGATGATGATGATGTCGCTTAGGCGGAGGCGCGCCTCGTTGTCCAAGTCGGCGAACTTGATCTGTGCCGCACCGCCCGTCCCGTCGCGGTCGTAGTAGAGTGACCCGGTAGCCTGGTCATAAATGATGCGGTCCTCTGCATCTTGCGCGGCCTTTCCGCGGAAGAACGCGTCCGACGCGATTTGTCCTTGCGGCCCGACACGCGGAACGTTCCGGAAGATCGCACTGTCGAGCTGGATTGTGTCGTCAGCCGAGCTGAAGCCGACGATGACGTCTGCCTCGGCCCTGACGACCCGCGCATCGAAGAGATAGGTGTCGCGGCCAGCCTCACCGCGCAGGACGTCCCTGCCGCGGCCGCCGCTCAGCACGTCATCGCCGTCCCCGCCGCGCAGGTCGTCACGGCCTCCGAGCCCGAAAAGCGCGTCGTCCCCTGCGAGGCCTGCGAGGACATTGCGTCCGTCGTTGCCTCTGATCGTGTTGCCGATCGACGAACCGGTTAGGTTGAGGTCCGTGGTCCCGGCAGCATTGGAGGTCGACAGAAACTCAACGTCCGCGGTGGCGCCGAGCGCAAAGGTGACGCTGCTCGCCACCGAGTCGGTGCCGCCGCCGCTCGCCTCGGTGACGATGTCGCCGAGGTTCTGGACGAGGTAGCTGTCGTCGCCAAGCCCACCAGCCAGAGTGTCGACCCCGGTTCCGCCGTTGAGGGTGTCGTTGCCGGTCCCGCCCTGGGCCGAGACCGGGGTCGACGAGCCCGAGGCATCGAACCGGTCGTTGCCGGCGCCGCCGTCGAAGGTCACCAAGGTTACCGCAGTCCCGGTGAGGCTGCCGACCGTGCTCTGGTCGTCGCCCTCGCCAGGGCTCAGGTCGAGTCTCTCGATGTTGGTCATGTTGACGCTGAACGGCACCAGGTTCGTTCGCGTGAACACCGCCACGCCGCCTGTGGCCGTGACGTTCGCGATGTCGGCGGCGGCCGCCCCGTTGATCAACTGCGTGTCGTTGCCGGCCTCGCCGTTGTTGGTATCGGTGTTGTCGCCGTTGTTCCAGATGAAGAGGTCGTCGTCCACGCCGCCGTTCATGGTGTCGTTGCCGACCCCGCCCACGATGGTGTCATTGCCCGCAAGCCCGTTGAGCGTGTCGATCCCAGCTCCGCCCGTAATGACGTTGGCGAGATTGTTCCCGTTTCCGACAAAGTTGTCCGATCCCGTGCGGGTCAGATTCTCGACCTCTGCGGACAGAAACAGAGTGGGCGCTCGCGTGAGCACGAGGTCTGTTCCGCCGCCGGCTGCCTCGCCGACGAGGTCGAGTTCTTCGACATCGGAGTAGATGTCGTCGCCAGCCCCCCCAATTATTTGATCAATGCCGAGCCCGCCATCGAGTGAGTCCTGGCCGACACCGCCGAACAGAAAGTCATTGCCATTGCCGCCCAACAGCGTGTCATCGCCAGCACCGCCATCAATGATATTGGCATTGTTATCGCCAATGATCAGATCACGATCATTCAGACCGGTAAGGTCCGGGGCCGTCCGAACTACAATGGTACCTCTTGCGTCCTGGGATAGAAAAACAGCCATTGGATTCCTCCCTAACTATGTGCTTTGTCAAGCAAAGCTGACCCGGATCTTGGCTGTGACCACTCGCCTCCGCCGCGTGTTCAAAAAATGAGACTGCGGGGCTAGGGGGCATGGCCAAGGATGAGGCTGCGCCTCGTCGCTGGCGCTGTCGATTCACCAGATCGGATGAGCTTGGACAGATCACAAAAGAACTCCCTCCCGGCGAGCCGAAAGGGAGATAGTACAGGGATGAATCTCAATTTTGCGCCGCGCGGGGAACCGCTCCTTCACCCAAGTTAAACTTGGCCGCAGATTCTAGGCTAATCGCCTACAAAGGTTGTGCCAGTATTCGGGTTTGGGAGGCAAAGAGAGGTCGACTTCGGAGGGGGCACAACGCCGATAGATGACGCCCAACGGCAGAAGGTGGTGACTGAGATCCCGCGCTGGCATCGTCAACTTGACGACTTGAGACAGGTCTACTCTTTCAGGTGCGTCAGATCAGGTCCTCGCGATACCGGTTACCTCAGCCCAGACTCGGAAGGCCTGAGTTCGGGACGTGTGATGAGCGGCTGCGGTAACATTTGCAGACCGGCGGAAGAGGTTGGCCACCTGATCGTGCGTTGAGAGGAAGCGCTGCGCCTGCCCGGCTGATTTGAAGCGCTTCATAATGCGTTCGCGTCGGCGAGTCGGCTGATGAGAGTTCTCCGCTCTATTGTTCAAGCCTTTGTGCTGCCGATGCTCCACTCCAGGCATAACCACCCTCTTTGCGGCGGCATAGCTGGCCAGTTTGTCGGTGATCAGCACGCGAGGAGCCACGCCCTGCTTCTTAAGCAGGTTGCGAAGTAGACGCCTGGCTGCCTTTGTATCGCGGCGGCTCTGAACTAAGATGTCGAGCACGATCCCGTGCTGGTCGACGGCTCGCCAGAGCCAGTGCTTCCGGCCCGCGATATTGATCACGACCTCATCCAAGTGCCATCTGTCTCCGGCTGCCGGAAGGCGGCGGCGGATCTGGTTGGCGAAGCCTTGGCCGAACTTCAGCGCCCACCGCCGAACGGTCTCGTGACTGACCAGGATGCCTCGGGCCGCCAGCATCTCCTCGACCATGCGCAGGCTGAGTGGAAACCGGAAGTACAGCCAAACGGCGTAGCTGATCACTTCGGCCGGAAAGCGGTGACGGGCGTAATGCGGGGCGCGGATCGGTTCCATGCCGCCCGGATGGCTCAATCCGGGTGACTCTTCGGTTAAGTTGATGATGCCAATCGGCGTCGTCCTGAGCGGCCTTCTCAATGACGGCGCCTCAGGACTGGAGGCCGTCAAGCGTTGCGGCGGCGTTGCGGTCGTGCAGGATCCGGCCGATGCTATTGCAGATGAGATCCCGCGCAGCGCCATGGAGGCCGCCACCGTCGATCTGTCGGTTCCAAGCGCCCGAATCGGCGACGTGCTGTCTGATCTTGCCCGGGAGGCGGCCGGACCCGGGGTTCCGATCCCACCGGACATCCGCCTGGAGGTGGATATTGCCGCAGGTGAGCGGGTCGACAGTGAAGTTATGCGGAAATTTGCCGATCCCGCCCCCCTGACCTGCCCAGGCTGCGGCGGTGTGCTCTCAAAAATAAAGGCGAGCAAACCGCTCCGGCTCCGGTGCCAAGTCGGGCATTCCTATACAGCGGATATTCTCGCCAAGGAGCAGGAAAGCGCCGTGGACGAGGCACTGCGGGTTGCCCTGCGCGTCATCGAGGAGCGGGCCGAGCTCGTTTCCCGCATGGCCCTGGATGGGCGGCGGAGCGGCCGCAGGGCGATTGCCGAGATGTATGACGCGCGGGCTATAGAAAACCGCCGATATGCGGACACCCTCCACAGAGCGGTGCTCCAATCTATGGAACCTCTGGGCTCCCAGGTGGATGAGGGCGGGCAGGATCCGGAGGTCTGAGAGCTCACCTTCTCGCGCTAACCAGGGGCGGGATGTTATTCCCTGATATGGCAGATCCTGAAAAAACAGGCATATTGCAAGTTGGCCGCCAAGCGAAGCAAACATAGGGCCCAACCGGAGATCATCCCGAGGGATGGTTCCGTGAATGCGCCTGTGGATCTGATCATCGCCGTCGGCGCTTCAGGGGCGAACAGTTCGCCGGTCGAGCTCGTCCTGGGCGATTTTACCCCCGATGAGCGCATGGCGGTCGTCCTGATCTTTCAGCGCCGCGAAGCCCTGGACGAGGAGCGCTTCAGCTAGGTGCTAACCGAGCACCAGCGTGAGCTTTCTCTGGCGAGGGACGGTACACCGCTGGAGCCAGGCAAGATCTACTGGTACGTGCCTAACACGATCCTGACGCTCGAAAACGGGCATTTCCGAAGCCGGGCGACCACGGAAGAGCCTGGCGAGCGTGGCACCATCGATAGTTTCCTCGTTTCCGCCGCACAGGATCAGAACAAGGACGTCATCGGCATCATCTTTTCCGGCACAGGTGGTGACGGCATCCTCGGCTTTGCCGCCATCAAAGAGGCTGGCGGCTTCACCTTGGCCGAGACATCCAATGAGGTGTCGCCGGAGAGCCTTGCAGCCAGCAGCAACCCTGTTGCGCTTGCCGACTTCGTGCTGCCGGTCGAACAGATGCCCGGCCGCATCCGTCTCTACGCACAGCACCTGAAGAACTATCGAGACACCGCAGATCAGGATTATGCCGCGGAGGAAATCTCTGGGGCGCTTGCGAACATTGCCACCATCCTGCGCAATAAGACCGGGCATGACTTCCACGGCTACAAGGCCGGCACCTTCTTCCGGCGCGTGCAGCGCCGCATGCAGGTCGATCAGGCCGACACCCTCGAGACCTATGTCGACGTCCTGCGGACGCAGGCAGACGAAGCGCAGAACCTTTTCAATGATCTCCTGATCGGGGTCACTCAGTTCTTCCGCGACCGCCGGGAGTTCGAGCTTCTCGAAGAGCAAGTCATTCCCAAGCTTTTCGAGGGGAAGACCCGCAACGACAGCCTCCGGGTCTGGGTGCTTGGCTGCTCCACCGGTGCGGAGGCGTATTCCATCGGCATCCTGCTGCGTGAGCACATGGCCAGGCTCAACACGGTGCCGCATGTCCAGATCTTCGCCAGCGACATCGATGGTCGCGCCCTCGCCACCGCACGGGTCGGGCGCTACACCGAGGCCATCACGAAGGATGTCAGCCCGGAGCGCCTGGCGCGCTGGTTCGTGAAGGAAGGCAACACCTATTGTGTGGTGAAGGAGTTGTGAGAGATGTGCATCTTCTCGCAGCACAGCGTGGTGAAGGACGCCCCGTTCTCGCGGCTCGACCTGATCTCCTGCCGCAACCTGCTGATCTACCTGAACGCCGACCTGCAAGACTGGGTCATTCCCCTCTTTCACTTCGCCCTCAAGCCCGGAGGCTTCCTGTTCCTGGGCAACTCGGAGAACATCTCGCGACACACCAGGCTGTTCGCGCCCGTGGATCGCGGCTTTCGTATCTTCCAGTGTCTTGAGACCTCTATCCGGGTCATGCCTGACTTTCCTTTCACTGCGGTGGATCGTAGGCCCCCCAAAACACTTTGCCCCGCGCCCCCGCGCCATTGAAGGCAATCTCGCCCGACAGGCCGAGAGCATCGCCGAGCGTTATGCTCCGGCCCATGTGGTGATTGATGAAGAATTCAATGTGCTGCACTTCTCAGGCAGAAGTGGCCGCTTCATTGAGCCAGCGGGAGGTACGGCAAGCCTCAACCTTCTGAACCTAGTCCACCCCGATCTGCGCCTTGATCTCCGAGTGGCTCTGACAAAAGCAGCGGAAGAGCACCAGACGGTGCAGGCCGACGGGCTCTCCATGGGCACCAACGGCAAGCGCCGGATGGTCGATATTGTCGTTGAGCCTCTGGCCGACCATCATAATGCAGGCTCGGGTTATGTTGTGATCTTCAAGGACAGCGCTGTACGCCCTGAGGAGGATGGTCGCGGAGCGGCAGGGACCGTTCTCCAGGATGAACATGTGCAGCGGCTCGAAGCCGATCTGCGGGTCACCCGCGAGCGCCTCAAGGCCACCATCGAGGAGCTTGAGAGCACAAACGAGGAGCTGAAATCCTCCAATGAGGAATACCAGTCGCTCAACGAGGAGCTTCAGTCCGCCAACGAGGAACTGGAGACATCCAAGGAAGAATTGCAGTCCGTCAACGAGGAGCTGACCACGGTCAACGGCGAGCTTGCGCACCGAGTCCAGGAGTTGGGGCGCGCCAACAGCGACCTCAAGAACCTGCTGGAAAGCACCCAGATCGCGACCATCTTCCTCGACAACGAATTGCGGGTGATGAACTATACGCCTGCTGTGGCGGAGATCTTCCACCTAGTGGAAACCGACATCGGTCGTCCGATTGCCCATATCAAAGCCCGTGTCGCCTACGACGAGATTCAGGAGGACGTCCGGCGCGTGGCTCGGACCCTTGGGAGCGTGGACCGCGAAATCGCCGATCTGGCCACCGGCACCCGCTACATGGCCCGCGTGCTGCCCTACCGCAGCGTCGACAACTACATCGGCGGGACGGTGGTCACGTTCACCGATATGACCCCGCTGATGCGAGCGCAGCAGGCGCTACGCGAAAGCGAGGAGCGGTTCCGGGCCATCGTCACCCAAGCCACCATCGGCATCGCCGAGACGCGGGACGGCACCCTGACCTATGTGAATGACCGCTTCTGCGCCATGGCAGGCCGGGGCTCCGATGCGCTAATGGGCAAGCCCTGGGGCGAGATCCCGCATCCGGAGGATGCCGAACGGAACACGGCTTTGCTGGAACGTCTCTACGCAACCGGGGAGCCGTTCATCGCTGACACTTGCTACATACGGCCAGATGGGTCGACTGTTTGAGCCCTCACCAGCGTCAGTCCGATCCGAGATGCCGGAGGGCGTATTGCGGGAGGCTCCGTCGCCTGCATCGACATCTCCGACCGGAAACTGGCCGAGGAAGCGCTGCACGAGAGTGAGCGCCACACCAAGACGCTCCTGGCGGAGTTGCAGCATCGCGTGCGCAACACCCTGTCCGTGGTCCGCTCCATCACCAGGCGAACGGCAGAAACGAGCGAGACAGTCGAAGGCTATGCCATGCATCTCGAAGGGCGCATCGACGCCTTCGCTCGCGCTCAAGCCATGGCGACCAGGGCTCCTGATGCCGGTGTCGACCTTGAGGCGTTTGTCCGAGAGGAATTGCTCTCCCTCGCCGTCTGGGATGAGGAGAAGGCCCGTATCGACGGCCCGCCGGTGCGCCTGCGGGCTAAGACAGCCGATTCCATCGGGTTGGCGATTCACGAACTGGCGACCAATGGCATGAAATACGGTGCACTCTCTAGGGCCGGAGGTCACGTCGATGTGACGTGGCAGATCCAAGGTGCGGATGGGGAACGGCGGCTCAAGTTTGATTGGCTGGAGAGTGGTGTCTCCGTCGCCCGCACCGCCCCGCGGCGGCGGGGCTTCGGTTCGGAGTTGATCGAGCGCACCCTCCGCTATGAGCTGGATGCCCAGACGGAGTTGCAGTTCATGCCCGGCGGGATCTACTGCGTGATCGAGATTCCGCTCAATGATCAAAGCGCCATGTTGGTCATCTCGCATCGACAGGATCAATCCGCCAGGGGAGGAGCCGATGATGAGCGCAACCCGCGACGTGAAACCTGACAAGCCGGACCTGACCGGCAGCCGGATTCTTCTGGTTGAGGACGAATACTACATCGCAGACGATCTCTGCCGCGCTCTCAAAGGATGCGGAGCCGAAGTGATTGGCCCGGTGCCCAGCCTCACCAAGGCATTGCTCTTATCTGAGAGTGAAAGTCTCACCTGCGCCGTGCTCGACATCAATCTGCGTGGCGAAAGCGGCCTCAGAGTCGCGGAAATACTCCAGCGACGGAATGTGCCGTTCGTCTATTCGACCGGGTACAGCAGAACCAGCGTCCCGGAGGCTTTCAAGGGGGCTGCACACCTGGAAAAGCCGTTCCGAGTGGAGGAATTGCTGCGCGCCGTCAGCCAAGTCGTGCGCCAGCAATGAGGCTCGCTCGCACCGACTTAAGAACTTCCAAGCTTGGAGGCCGTTGCGGGCTATATCCATCAATAGCTTGTGGCCAAAATTCAGCAGGTCGGCATCAGTTATCTGCCGAGGTGGGAGATCATGACCCTGGCCCAAGTTATGGATCTCCTTGTTTCTGGTGAACGAACAGCATCGTTGATGCGTTGCATTCCTGTCCCCAAGAGGGGAGGCTCGGGCTATGCCCGCGTATGACAAAGCGGTGGATTACCGCCGACAGGCGCAAGAGACCCGCGCCGTCGCCAGGTGCCTCTCTTTTAAGATGAGCGCCAGAGGCTCCTTGATGATGCCGCACGGTTGGACGCCTAGGCTGAGATCGAGGAACGTCAAGGGCGACCAGATGGAAACCTTGCTCTGGCCTTTCGCCCTGCGAAGACGCTTTGCTCAAACGCGCCGAGGATGCCATCGCGGAAGCGTCGAAGCTCCAGGAGAGCCATAGGCAGATCCTAATGCGAACGGTCCAGCAGGTTGAGTGGATGAGGCAGATTGAACGAGCGCTCGACCCGCTCTTTCCGCATCCCCACTGGGAGCTTGCCATGGTGAGGGGACTCCTTACGCATGCGTAAGGCAATCATTCGCGACTTTCCCAGAATGGGGAATTATGGAATGCACTACCACGCAATGGTCCGCTGTGGGTCAATGTGTAACGTTGAGCGGGCTGAATGAAGGTCCGCTGCCGGCCCTTTCGCGGACGTTTGCGTCAGTGAAGCTGATTGGGCCCGGACAGACCAGGTTAGATCATGCCCATCAGGCGTGCCATGACGCCGACCGTGAGAAAAGCGAGGAGACCCCAACATGACCAGTAGGCCACGGCTCCCACCAAGCATCCGAGGCGTCGGCTTGGCGCTCCTGACGGTGTCTGTCGAACATGCCCCAGCCATGCACCGCGGTTCCGGCCGCAACGATCGCGAGGCAGAACCCAGCCAGGCGATCGGCCATGAGCACGCCCAGGCCGATGCCGAGGATCACCGCACCGACGCCTGACGTGATTTCGGCCAACCGCACGCGGTCAGGCCTGGCGGCGGTCACTCGTGCTTTCCATGATGGTGGCCATGGCCTCCGTGCATAAACAGGTGCATCAGCGGGCAGACCAACAGCAGCAGATAGGGAATGGCAGCCAGAACGTGGCCTGTGTGGGTCGCGATCAGGTAGACGCCGAGCCCGGCCAGCGCGAGCGTGACGGCCCAGCCCAAGGGCGCGCCGACCAGGATCGCTCGCCAGCGCTTCGATGGCGGGACAAGGTTCGGCGTGGTGTCCGTGGTGCTCATGGCGGCCTCCCGTTCAGAGGGGATCAATCTCGAGCGTTTCGTGGAGAGCCGCCTTGATCTCGCGCACATGAGGACGGGAGGTCCGGACAACGGGCCTCCCGAGATGCTGGGTTACTTGTAGGAATAACCGAGCTTGATCACGTCATTGGCATCGCTGGCGGTTTGCGTCCACGGGTCCATGATCGCGTCGGTGCCGACGAGCGACGGCGTTCCGCCATGGTTCAGTTGCCACAGATCCCAGATGCGATCGACGTTCGCATGGAGCAGCCAGAAGATCGGATCCTGTGACGACGTCGGCGGGCTCCTGAGGGTTCCGCCACACCAGTTGTGCACCTGATTGTGGGCATCGAACTCGAGATCCTCGGTGAAGGACGTGTAGCCGGGATTGGAGAGAATGGCGTTCACGATCGCCGTGGTCGGAAACGACCCACTCGCGCCGGGTGCCGGCCGCGTCACCGAGGGTGGACGCCAGACCCAGTCGGGGCGCGCCTTATCGATCGCATAGTTCCAGTAGGGAATCGTCAAGCCCGGCTTCTTGGAGCGCAGCAGGTCTTCCATCTTCAGGAGATAGACCCTGTGCCATGGCAGGAAGCGCTGCGTGCCGACGGCTCCCATGTTCGAATGCATGTTGTGGCTCATGTCGGCATGCACGGCGGCAAGGGCCTGATAGCTCCCGTCCGCATGAACCTGTTGAATGGCATCGTTGAATTGCTGCCGCTGCGCCGCGCTCAGCGTCCGATGATCGGCACGGCTCCTGAACAGGGCCTTGAGGAGCGCGATGATCCAAGGCTTGATCTGGAGCCTGTCGCCGATGAGGGCGTCCGAGAACTTTGGCGTGAGCTGGGTCAGCAGATCCGACATGCGGAGCTCAAGTCCGGTCTCGTTCAGGTGCCGCTCGACCCGCAGCCATGCCGTCTCAAGGTCCGGCATGTGTTCGATGCCGAAGTGCGCCTCGGCGTCCCGCAACTCGTCGCGGGTCGGGAAGTGGTCAAACATTGGATGCGGACCATGGACGTGCGGCTCATGCCCGGGCATGGCCGCCTCGGCTCTGGCGACCTCGTCGCGGGCGGGAAAATGATCCAGGGTCAGGTGATCGCCATGACCATCAGACTCAAGGGCATCCCTGCCGGACGAGCGTGCACGGTTGTTGCGCTCACTCGTGGTGTCTCTCCCTTCGCTGGCCGGGGCGGGATCGCGCCGGCCAACCGGAAGCATGCCTTCTCCGGTCCCGAATGCCCGTGCGCGGCCTCACAGGACCGTACGCAAAACGGCAGGATGACCGTCGACGAGACCCCTCTTTCCATCGACATTCCGCCCGACGGCCGGGCGGAATGTCATAGCCGGACGGCGCGGAGCCGGATGGCGTTGCCGATCACGCTCACTGACGACAGCGCCATGGCGGCCGCCGCAATGATCGGCGACAGCAGGATGCCGAAGACCGGGTAGAGCACGCCTGCCGCGACCGGCACGCCCAGCGCGTTATAGATGAAGGCGAAGAACAAGTTCTGGCGGATGTTGCGCATGGTCGCCCGAGACAGCCGATGCGCTCGCACGATGCCGGTCAGATCGCCCTTGAGCAAGGTGACGCCCGCACTCTCCATCGCCACGTCGGTGCCGGTGCCCATTGCGATGCCGACGTCCGCCGCCGCCAGCGCCGGCGCGTCATTGACGCCGTCGCCCGCCATGGCCACGACGCGGCCCTCACGCTTGAACTTCTCGACCACGGCGCTCTTCTGCTCCGGCAGCACCTCGGCCTCAACCTCGTCAATCCCGAGCTGTCTGGCGACAGCCCGTGCCGTCGTCCAGTTGTCGCCGGTCAGCATCACGACGCAGATGCCCTCCGCCTTCAGGCCGGCCAGTGCCTCGGGCGTCGTGGCCTTCACCGGGTCGGCAATGGCGATGGCGCCTGCCACCTTGCCGTCGATGCCGGCGAAGATCGCCGTCGCGCCGTCCTCACGCAGCTTGTCGGCCTGTTCCGCCAAGGGAGCCACGTCGATGCCATGCTCCGCCAGGAACTTGGCGCTGCCGAGCACCACGCGCTTGCCCTCGACTGTGCCGAGCGCCCCCTTGCCGGTGGGCGAGTCGAACTCCGAGACCGGAGCCGTCGCGATGCCCCGCTTTTCGGCCGCCTCGACGATGGCGATGGCGAGCGGGTGTTCGCTCGGCCGCTCGGCGCTGGCCGACAGGCGCAGCACCTCGGCCTCGCTGAAGCCCTGCGCCGGCACGATGGCCGTCACGGCAGGCCTTCCTTCGGTGAGCGTTCCAGTCTTGTCGACGACCAGGGTGTCGACCTTCTCCATATGCTCCAGGGCTTCGGCATTCTTGATCAGCACGCCCGCTCCGGCGCCGCGTCCGACGCCAACCATGATCGACATCGGCGTGGCCAGCCCGAGCGCGCACGGGCAGGCGATGATCAGCACCGCCACGGCGGCCACGAGCCCGTAGGAGAATTGCGGTTCGGGTCCCCAGATCGCCCAGGCCATGAAGGCCAGCGCCGCCACCCCGATGACGGCCGGCACGAAGTAGCCTGACACCTGGTCGGCCAGGCGCTGGATCGGGGCACGACTGCGCTGGGCCTCGGCGACGAGCTGGACGATCTGGGACAGCATCGTGTCCCTTCCGACCTTTTGCGCCTCGATCACGAGGCCGCCGGACTGGTTCATCGTCCCGCCGATCACCTTGGCGCCGACCTCCTTGGTGACGGGCATCGACTCGCCCGTCACCATGGATTCGTCGACCGAGCTGCGCCCCTCGAGCACGGCCCCGTCGACCGGGACCTTCTCGCCCGGGCGAACCCGCAGGCGGTCGCCCACTTGCACGGTGTCGAGCTGGACCTCCTGCTCGGCGCCGTCGGGCAGGATCTTGCGCGCCGTCTTGGGCGCGAGGTCGAGGAGCGCGCGGATGGCGCCGCTCGTCGTCTCGCGGGCACGCAGCTCGAGAACCTGCCCGAGCAGGACGAGGACGGTGATGACGGCTGCCGCTTCGAAGTAGACTGCGACCGAGCCGTCATGGCCGCGGAAGGCGGCGGGAAAGATGTCGGGCACCAGCGTCGCGACCATGCTGTAGACCCAGGCGACGCCCGTGCCCATGGCGATCAGCGTGAACATGTTGAGGCTGCGGTTCTTCAACGACTGCCCGCCGCGCACGAAGAAGGGCCAGCCCGCCCAGAGCACGACCGGGGTCGCGAACAGCATCTGGATCCAGTTCGAGGTCTGCTGGCCGATGGTGTGGGTGAGGCCCGTCAGGTGGCCGCCCATCTCCAGCGCGACCACGGGTAGGCTCAGGACGAGGCCGATCCAGAACCGGCGCGTCATGTCGACGAGCTCGTGGCTCGGGCCGGTCTCGGCGGTGGCGAACACCGGTTCGAGCGCCATGCCGCAGATCGGGCACGAGCCTGGGCCGACTTGGCGGATCTCCGGGTGCATCGGGCAGGTGTAGATCGTGCCCTCCGGCACGGGCTCGGCCTTTCGCGCCGTTGCCAGCTCAGCGTACTTTGCTGGCTCGGCCATGAACTTCGACTGGCAGCCGGACGAGCAGAAGTAATACGGCTTGCCCTCGTACCGGGCCCGGTGCTTGGTCTCATGCGGGTCGACTATCATCCCGCAGACCGGATCCTTCACCGTCCCGGTGTCCGCTGCCGGTTCATGGTGATGATGGTGCCCGTCATGGTCGCCATGGGCATGAGGAGCATGATGATGCCCCTCGTGTGAGTGGCGGTCGGCGGTACGATTGTCAGTCATGGCTCACCTCGCCTGATACGCTGGGACGGATGGTCGTCCTTGCCATCGTGGCAAGGTCAAGCCGCTCCAAGCATCGGATTATCGGCGGCTCCCCATTGCGGCATTGATCCAGGGCAACGCATGGCCGCCGATGACGGTCACTTTCCCTTCCGGATGCTGACGACGCTGAGTTGCCCGTTGACGCGGTCCGCCTGGAACCGGACCTTGTCGCCAGCCTTCACGCCCTTAATGACCGCCGGATCCTGGATGCGGAACACCATCGTCATCGGGTCCATGTCGAGGTTGGGAATGGCGCCGTGATCGATCGTGATCTTCCCGGCGCCCGGGTCCACCTTCTCGACCGTGCCGGCCACCAGCGGCAGGTTCGCGGCAGTCGCTGGCTTGGCCGGGGCCGCTTGGGCTCGGCCCGTCTCGATCGTCACGACGGAGATCTGCCCGTTCACCCGGTCGGCCTGGAACCGCACCTTGTCGCCTTCCTTCACCCCCTGGAGGAGGGCAGGGTCCCGGACGCGGAGGACCATCGTCATGGCATCCATGTCGAGGTTGGGGATGGGGCCATGGTCGATCGTGACCTTGCCTGCACCTGCATCGACCTTCTCCACCGTGCCCGAGACCGTGGGGAGTGGGCTGGCGAGAGCCTGCGTGGCGGGTTGTGCCGGGGCGGCCGCCTGGACCTGCGGGGCTGGCGCGGCCGTCCGGTCGAGCGGCCCGGAGCCGTGCGGCGGCTGGTCCGCCTTGGCGCGGTAATCGGGCTGGCGGTTGCGGACCTGCCAGTCCTTCAGCTCGGAAACCTGCCTCTGCTGCTCGTCGATGATCCTCTGCGCCATCCGGCGGAGTTGCTCGTCACCCCCGTGCTCCAGTTGCGTGCGGGCGAGGAAGATCAGGTCCTCGTGGTGCGCGACGACGAGCGCGGCGAAGTCCCTGTCGGGATCGCCGACGAGTTTCGTGTCCTTGAAGCGGCCGTTCATCACCTCGAGCACCCGCTCGTAGGTGGAAAGCGCACCCTTGGCGGGTTGTGCCTGCGCGATGCGGTTGGGGCCGATGGCGAGGACGGCCAGGACGGCTCCGACGGCGGTGAGGGCGATGGTCAAGCGTTTCATTGGCAATGCCTCTTGAGTCGGAAGGACGGCCCCGCAGGCCGGCTGCGGGGCGGCGCGGGTCCTACGAACCCTTCTTGATCGAGGTGACGGAGATCTGGCCGTTCACGCGGTCGGCGGTGAAGTGTACCTTGTCCCCGGCCTTGATGCCCTTGAGCAGGGCCGGATCCTGGGCGCGGAACACCATCGTCATGGCCTCCATGTCGAGGTTCGGGATGGCGCCGTGGTCGATTGTGATCTTGCCCTGGGCGGTGTCGAGCTTCTCGACCGTGCCGGAGACCGTCGGCAGACCCTGTGCGAGGGCGCCGCCGGAGAGGCTCAGGGCGGCAATCAGGCTGATGGCAATACGCTTCATAGGAAACTCCGTTGTTAGGTTGGTTAGGGACTGAGGGATCGCGCCGTCACTTGACGACGACGGTGCCATGCATGCCGGATTCGTAGTGTCCCGGGATCAGGCAGGCGAACTCGAAGGTGCCGGGCTTGGTGAAACGCCAGACGATCTCGTTGGAGCCCTTCGGCGTCAGACGCTTCCCGTTCGGATCGTCGTGCTCCATGTCCGGGTTCTTCTCCATGGCGATCTTGTGCTTGGCGTTGCGCTCGATGGTGTCGAGCATGAACTCATGATCGACCGAACCATGGTTCCTGAGCACGAACTTCACCTGCTCGCCGCGCTTGATCTCGACCTTGTTCGGCTCGAACAGCATCTTGGCGTCGTCGGTCTCCCTCATGATGACCTCGATGGTCTTGGCCACGGGCTTCTTCGGATCGCCCGGCTCCCCGGCCGCGAACGACTTGTGGCTGTGGCCGGGTTCGCCGGGGCCAGCCAGCGCCAGCCCCGTCGAAAGCGCCAGCGCCGTGGCGGCGCCCATGAGGGCGGAAATACGAGTCTTCATCGATTGCTCCTTCGGTATCGGTTGTCGGTTCAGTGATTGTCGTGGCCGCCGGCGGTGCGGACGGGCCGCTTGCGCGGGTCGACGGCGCGGAACTCCGTCGCCTTGACGCCGCTGTCGGGCGAGGTCCCACGCGTGGGCTCGGCGAGCTGCTCGCCCTTCCACTCGTAAGCGACCGTTCCTTCCGGGTGCTTGTACCAGCCCGGATCCTTGTAATCGTCGGCCGCGAGGCCGGGGCGCACCTTCACGACCGAGAACATGCCGCCCATCTCGACGGGACCGAACTGGGCGAAGCCCGTCATCATCGGCAGCGTGTTGTCGGGAAGCGGCATCTCCATGGATCCCATCTCGCCCATGCCGTTCGAGCCCATCGGCATGTAGCCCGGTGCCACCTTCTTGATGGCCGCCGCCGTCCTCTTCATGTTGACGCCGATGTAGGTCTTCACGTCATGACCCATGGCGTTCATGGTGTGGTGCGACTTGTGGCAATGGATCGCCCAGTCGCCAGGGGCGTCGGCCACGAACTCAAAGGCCCGCATCTGCCCGACGGCGACGTCGACGGAGACCTCGGGCCACTGCGCCGTCTCCGGCACCCAGCCGCCGTCGGTGCCAGTGACCTTGAAGTCGTAGCCGTGCATGTGGACTGGATGGTTGGTCATGGTGAGGTTGCCGAACCGGATCCGCACCTTGTCGCCCTGGCGCACCACGAACGGATCGATCCCGGGGAACACGCGCGAGTTCCAGCACCACAGATTGAAGTCGAGCATCGTGTTGACCTTCGGCACGTAAGACCCGGCCTCAATGTCGAAGGCGTTGAGCAGGAACACGAAGTCGCGGTCGACCCGGCGTTCGGCCGGATCGCGCGGGTGCACGACAAAGAAGCCCATCATGCCCATCGCCATCTGCACCATCTCGTCCGAATGTGGGTGGTACATGAAGGTGCCGGACTTCTGGCAGATGAACTCGTACACGAAGGTCTTGCCAGGCGGGATGTGCGGCTGCGTGAGGCCGCCGACGCCATCCATGCCGTTGGGCAGGAGCTGGCCGTGCCAATGCACCGCTGTGTTCTCGGGCAGCTTGTTGGTGACGAAGATGCGCACCTTGTCGCCCTCGACCGCCTCGATGGTCGGCCCCGGCGATTGGCCGTTGTACCCCCACAGGTGCGCCTTCATGCCGGGCGCGAGCTCACGCACCACGGGCTCGGCGACCAGGTGGAACTCCTTCCAGTCGCCGTTCTGGCGCCAGGGCAGGGTCCAGCCGTTGAGGGTGACGACGGGTTGGTAGTTCGGCCCGCTCGTCGGATAAAGCGGCGGCTGCATGGTGGCTTCCGTCATGATCGGCGCCTCGGGCAGGCTCGCGGCCCGCGTGCGCCCGCTGACCATGGAGGCGCCTGCGAGAGCCAGGCCGCCAGCGCCGAGAAAACCTCTGCGTGAGAGATTGGTCATTGCATGTCTCCTTGTCAGTGTCCGCCGCCACTGCCGCCTGCGGCGGCAGTTACGGTCTCCCCACCGCCCTCGCCGCCGCCACCCGCCCCGCCGGCCACGAGGGCGGCCTTAAGGTCGGTGGCGGCGATCCAGAAGTCGCGGCGGGCGTTGATGGCATCGACGTTGCTGAGGATGCGGGTGCGGGCGTCGATGATGAGCTGGCTCACGTCGACGAGCATGCCGCTGTATTGCAGGGTCGCCTCGTCCTGGATCCGCTTCTGCAAGGGCAGGACGCGGCCTTGGTAATGCCGGGCGAGGTCGTAGTTGCCGCGGTAGCGCAGGTAGGCCTCCCGGGCCTCGGAGCGGACGTTGACGGCCCGCTCCGCCAGGCGGTTGGCCGCGGCCATGTAAGTCTCCTGCGCGTTGCGGACACCCACCGCGCCGAAGTCGAAGATCGGGATCGTAAACTCGATCTCGAGGCCGCGCCGCTTGATCCTCTCGCTCTCGACCACGGGCTGGCCGTCCTCGATGAAGACGGATGTCGTGCGCTCGTAGCTGGAAAGCCCGGCGAGCTCGACGTCGGAGACGAAGCGGGTGGCATTCGTCAGGCCGAACTGCTGCGCGGTCGCGTTCAGGTCATGGCGCAGCGCCTGGAGGTCGACGCGCCGCTCCAGCGCCCGGCGCTCGATGTCCTGGGCCGAGGCAATGCGGGCCGGCAGGGGCGGCAGGGAACTGGGCAGGCGGAAGTCGATGTCACGGCCCCACAGTCCGAGCTGCCGGATCAGGCGCTCGCGGGCGACCTTCTGCTCGATCCGGGCACGGGCGAGCTGGGCCCCGAGTTCCTGATAGAACGCGTGCTCGCGGGCCTGCTCCAGCTTGTTCAGGGCACCACTCTCGCCGAGCTGCTTGGCGAGCTCGGAGGCGGTCTCGGCGGTGCCGAGCGCCTGCTGCATGAAGGCGACCTGCTGGTTGGCCGCGATGGCCCGGTAGTATTCCCGGCGGGTCTCGGCGGCGAGCCGCAGGACGGCCTCCGCGGTGCGGAACTGGGCGGCGCGAAAGCGCTGCTCGGCGACCGCCGTGCGGGCGGGCAGGGTGGCCAGCTCGAACAGCCCGATCAGGATCTGGCGCTCGACCTCCAGCTCCAAGCTGCCGCCGAGGCGCGACAGAGAGAC
>JAFAAP010000111.1 GCA_023426505.1 Pseudomonadota bacterium | reverse complement strand
CTGCGGTCGCATGCGTCGACATGCCTTCAGGTGTATACTCGGGCCGCAGGCTCAACGGTCGTTGGGCGCTAGAACACAGGAGGAAGCCAATGTGCCTCAACCTGGTTCTCTGGCACTGGCGTCGCGGCGATCACAGGCAGCATACCCTCAGTATGAGGGTTCTCGCCTGCCTCATCGCGCTCGGCGTCCCCGAGTTGGCTCTTGCCCAATCCGCAGCAAAGATCCCCCGAGTGGGGCTGCTCACGTGGGGCGCCTGTGAGATGCCTGGCCTAATCGCCGCGCTGAGGGATCTGGGCCGCGTACCGGGTGAGAACATTGCGATTGAATGCCGTTCTGCAGGAAAACGGTATGAGGGCTATGCACCGGCAACGGCTGAGCTGGTGCGACTTCCAGTCGATGTGATTGTCTCGGAGTCCGAACCAGCCAGTCACTTGGCACGATCAGTGACCACGACCGTTCCGATCGTCTCGATCCTGAGCGGTGACCCGGTCCGCGCCGGGCTCGCCCAGAGCCTCTCCAAGCCGGGCGGCAACCTGACGGGCCTGACCTACTACGCCACTGAGCTGTCCACCAAGCGCCTCGAATTACTGAAGGAGCTGATTCCGGGGATCTCGTCCATCGGTGTGTTGGCGAACCCGATCGTATCCTATCTTCCCTTCGAGGAGGACACAAAGGACGCCGTCCAGCACCTCGGCCTTGCGCTCACTATCAAACAGGTTCGGGAGCCGAACGAGTTGGACGACGCTATCCATCAGATGAAGGCGGAGGGAGCGCAGGCCGTCTTTGTGTTGCCTGACATGATGTTCGCGTCTGAGGCAAAGCGCATTGCTGATCTGGCGCTGGCAGAGCAGTTGCCCTTGATGGCCTGGGGCTCCCGGTTCACAGACCTGGGCGGTCTCATGGCTTACTCGGCCGAATACGGAATTCTCATTCGCCGCCTTGCCATCTACGTAGACCAAATTCTGAAGGGAGCCCGACCAGGCGGGATGCCAATCGAGCAGGCATTTCGTTTCGAGCTGTCTCTCAACCTGCGCACGGCCCGCACCCTCGGGATCACCATCCCGCTCGAGTTTCTCCTCCGTGCCGACAAAGTGGTCGAATGAGGCGGGAGTTCGTCACGGTCCGTCGCATGAAACGAAATGGGGGTGGCACGGCTAGGGGCGGGGCTCGATCACCTCGTCAGCCGTCGCGAGCAGCGACGGAGGAAGGTCCAGGCCGATGTCGCGTGCGCTTTTCAGGTTGATGATCAGCTCAAAGCGGGTCGGCTGATAGAACGGGATGTCACTGGGCTTGCCGCCCCGCAGGATGGTGTCAATGGTCGCCGCGAGACGGCGATCAAGGTCGGCCCAGTCCGGACCGTAGGCCGCCATGCCGCCAACATCGACGTATTCGCGGAACGGATAAAGCGCAGGCAGACGGTGCTCCCGTGCGAGGTCGGCAATGAGCCGCCGGTGGATCATGTTCTCGTTGTAGTCGCTGACCAGGAGAGCGTCTGGCCGTTGCTCAACCATGGTGGCAAACACCCGGCGATATTCGGCCTCGTTGATGGGCGAGTCGAGCGGGGGGCCAACCAAGGCGAGACCGGTCCTCCCGGCCGCCTCTTTCGCGGCTGCGCCGAAGATGCTTTCCCAGCCGTGCCGGGGTGTGAGGAAAGCCACCTTCGTTGCACCGGGGACTAACTCGCGCAGCATCTCAAAGCGTTTGCCGAAGATCTCAATCCCGGTGTCGACAGTGATCCCAGTGACATTGCCCCCGGGCCGCGCCAGACTGGCCGCAAGCCCGGACCCGACCGGATCACTGGAGGTCCCCACCGCCGGGATCGTGCTGGTGGCTGCCTTGATCTGCTGGAGAACCCGGCCCGATGTCGTGAAGATCAGGTCCGGTTTGAAGGCAACCACTTCCCTGATCAGCTCCGGAATGCGCTCGGGCCGTTCTTCGGCGGAGCGCCGCTCGATCGTCAGGTTTTGCCCTTCGACATAGCCGAGGCGGCGAAGTTCCTGGAATAGTGACCGGAGGCGTCCGGTTTCGGTCAGGTCGGAGACTGGGCCGGAAGGAACGACAATCGCCAGGCGGTAGACGCGGCCGCCCGTCTGTGAGGCCGCGCTCGCGATTGTGAGCAACGTCAATCCGAGAGCAAGGAGGATCCGTCTCATCGAAGACCTCCCACTTCCCACCGAGATTACAGCAGCATGGTCGGAGAGACCAGCGAGGACGCCAATGGGCTCGGCACTTGGTCCTGGTGCAAAGGCCCATGCAATTTGCTGAAGCATGGGCTTAAGCGACGTCCGGCCGCTCGTTGAAGGTGACGCCGAATACTGGCAGTTCCTCGTCGTAGCCCTTGAGAGGACGCGATCCGAGGGAGATCAGGGGGCGGTTGCCCTTCACGGACTCGGCGATGGCAGCATCGGTCAAGATCTCCCGGTCGGCTGCCGAGGCGCACAGCCGCGCGGCGAGGTTCACGACGCTGCCGATGGCTGTGTAGTCGAAGCGGCTCTCATAACCGATCCGCCCGACCGTGGCCGGTCCCATCGCAAGCCCGATCCCGAACCCAATGTGGTGGCCGCGTGCCCGCCAGCCGATGATCAGCGCCTGCACGCTTCGCTGCATCTCCACGGCGAGGTCCACCGCCAGAAGCGCCGGCTCCTGGACTGGAACGGGGGCGTTGACGAGCACCATCAGCCCGTCGCCCGAAAAGCTCGTGAGCGTCGCTCCGTATTGGGTGATGATCCGTCCGAGCGCCTCGTAGTACTCCGAGAGCACGTTCATCACCTCCTCGGGCATGGCCCTGGCCGAGAAGGCGGTGAAGCCCCGCAGGTCACAGAACACCGCCACCACCTCGGTGCGGCGGCCCTCGAGCATGCTGTCGTCGCCCTTGCGGTCGACGAGTTCGGCCACCTGCGGCGCCAGGAAACGCCTGAGCTTGGCGATGCGCTCCTGGCGCTCCTGCGAGACAGCCAGCTCGGCCGCCATGGCGTTGAAGCTGTCGGCCAGCCGTTGGAGCTCGTCGCCAGTCTGGATCTCAATGCGGTGATCGAACTGCCCTGCACCGATGCGCTCGGTGCCTTCCTCAAGCTGCCGGATCGGCTGGGTCATGCGGCGGGCCAAGGCATAGGCGAGCAGACCTGCAAGGATGGCACCAGCGAGCAGTAGACCTCCCGTCCGCCACAGGGCGGCATAAATGGGTCCGAACGCCTCCGAAAGGGGCTGCTCGACCATTACAGTCCA
>JAFAAP010000073.1 GCA_023426505.1 Pseudomonadota bacterium | reverse complement strand
TCGGCCTTGGTGACCGTGCGGCCGTCCTCGTAGCGGAGCAGGTTCTCGAGCAGCACCTTCATGGAGAAGGGCAGCTTCGAGACGCCCGCAAGGCCGTTCTTCTCGGCCTCGACGAGGGAGTAATAGGTGTAGGTCTTGTCGCCGACCTTGAGGGTCTGGCGGGCATTGAAGCTGTTGGTGAGCGTCACGGCGAATCCTCGCGTGCATTTGGGTTACGAACATGTGTTCGGCCGAAAGCGCGATAAGCGCGCGCCGCTCCGGGGGCGCCCGGACAGGGTAGAAGCGCGCGAGACGGATTGGACGCCTTGGCGCGCGGCGCAGCCAGGGGGTGCTATAGATCATTTCGATCGACCCCGCTACACGGTTTAGAACCATTCCGGGGTGCAATGAAGGCAGGGGTCGTGGGGTTGCGTCTGGACGTCGAAGATTTGGCCTGCAATCGGGGGGAGCGCCGCATCTTCAGCGGGGTCGCCTTCTCCCTGGCGGCCGGGGAGGCCCTGATCGTCACCGGGCGGAACGGGGCCGGCAAGTCGACGCTCCTCGACCTCCTGGCCGGGCGGCTGCACCCGGTTCGGGGACGGGTCGTTCTCTCCGGGGCCGGGGACAGGACCCTGCCCGAATGCCTGCACTATGTCGGCCACCGGGACGCCCTGAAGAGCGCCCTGACCGCCCGGGAGAATCTCGACTTCGCCCGCGATTTCCTTGGAGATCCCGCCCTTAAGGCGCAGGAGGCCCTGGAGGTGGTGGGCCTCGCTCATGCGGCCGGGCTGCCGGTGGCCTATCTGTCGGCGGGCCAGCGCCGGCGCATCGCGCTCGCCCGCCTGCTGGTGACGCATCGCCCACTCTGGCTCCTCGACGAGCCGACCTCCGCCCTCGACACGGCCTCGCAAGCGACCCTGCTCCGGCTGATGGAGGAGCACCGCGACCGGGGCGGCCTCGTGATCGCCACGACCCACGCGCCGCTGGCGCTGCGCGACGCGAAGGAGGTGCGGATCGAGCGGGCCCGCACGGTCCTGGCGGAGGACGCCCCATGATTCGCTCCTTCCGGGCCCTTCTCGTCCGCGACCTGAAGCTCGCCGCCCGGGTCGGCGGGTCAGGGATGATGGGCCTCATTTTCTTCCTGGCGATCGTGACCCTGATCCCCTTCGCGCTCGGGCCCGACCTCAACCTGCTGTCGCGGATCGGCCCCGCCATCCTGTGGATCGCGGCCCTGCTGGCGACACTGATCGGGCTCGACCGGCTGTTCCAGGCCGATCAGGAGGACGGCTCTCTCGACCTGCTGCGCCTCGCGCCGATTCCCCTGGAGGTGGCGGTGCTGGCGAAGGTCGCGGCCCATTGGCTGGTGACAGGCCTGCCGCTCGCCATCGCGGCGCCGTTTCTCGGGCTCCTGGTGGCCTTGTCGCCCGACGCGATGCTGGCCATGGTGGCGACGCTCCTCGTCGGCACGCCTGCGCTCACCTTCATCGGCGCAGTCGGGGCGGCGCTCACGGCGTCGCTGCGCCGCGGCGGCCTGATCCTGGCGATCCTCGTTCTGCCCTTCATGATCCCGACCCTGATCTTCGGGGTTTCGGCCGCCAACGCCGCGGTCGGCGGCACGGTGCCGTTCATGACGCCCTTCCTGATCCTTGCGGCCCTGTCCCTCTTCGCCGCCGTCGTCGGCATCGTGGGGGCGGCGGCGGCATTGCGGTCGGGGGAGTAGGATCTGAAAATCGACTCATTGAAATGACAGGAACGAGAAAAAGCCCCGGCCTTGCGGCCGGGGCTTTCCGTTGCCGAGCCCTCTGGAGGCTTTTTAAGGGCTCAGTAGTTGTAGGCGCGCTCGCCGTGGTCGGCGAGGTCGAGGCCTTCGCGCTCCTCGTCGGGGCTGACGCGCAGGCCCACCACCAGGTCGACGATTTTGTAGAGGATGAGCGAGCCGCCCGCGGTCCAGATCAGGGTGATGGCGACCGCGACGAACTGGGTCCAGAGCTGGCCGCCGATGGAGTACTCGCCGACGCCATATCCGCCGAGGACCGGAGCCGCCACGATGCCGGTGCCGAGCGCGCCCACGATGCCGCCGACGCCGTGGATGCCGAACACGTCCAGCGCGTCGTCATAGCCGAGCGCGTTCTTCACGCCCGTCACCGCATAGTAGCAGACCGCGCCCGCCACGAGGCCGAGCACGATGGCGCCCATCGGGCCCGAGAGGCCGGCCGCCGGGGTGATCGCCACGAGGCCCGCGACGGCACCGGACGCGATGCCGAGCAGCGAGGCCTTGCCCTTGGCCATGGCCTCCACGGTCATCCAGGCGAGGCCCGCCGCGGCCGGCGCCAGGATGGTGTTGACGAGCGCGAGCGCCGCGCCGCCGGTGGCCTCGAGGTTCGAGCCGGCGTTGAAGCCGAACCAGCCCACCCAGAGCATGCAGGCGCCCACGAAGGTCAGCGTCAGCGAGTGCGGGGCCAGCAGGTCGCGGCCGTAGCCGATGCGCTTGCCGATCAGCAGCGCGCCCACGAGGCCGGCGACGCCCGAGTTGATGTGCACCACCGTGCCGCCCGCGAAGTCGAGGGCGCCGAGGCCGAACAGGTAGCCTTCCGAGAACCACACCATGTGGGCGATCGGCAGGTAGATCACCGTGACCCACAGGCCCGTGAACAGCATCACGGCCGAGAACTTCATGCGCTCCGCGAAGGCCCCGACGATGAGCGAGGGCGTGATCGCCGCGAAGGTGAGCTGGAAGGCGATGAAGGTGAATTCCGGAATCGCCACGCCCTTGGTGAAGGTGTCGGCGGTGGAATCCGTCGTTACGCCGGCCAGGAACGCCTTCGAGAAGCCGCCGATGAAGGCCCCGAGTCCACCGGGTCCCGACGTGAAGGCGAGCGAGTAGCCGTAGAACACCCACAGGATCGCCACCAGGCTGAAGACCGAGAAGACCTGCATCAGCAGCGACAGCATGTTCTTGGTGCGCACGAGGCCGCCGTAGAACAGGGCGAGGCCCGGGATCGTCATGAGGATCACCAGGATCGTCGAGACGAGCATCCAGGCGGTGTCGCCTTTGTTGACGGTCGGGGCGGCGGCGGCCGCCGCATCGGCGGCCGCTGCGTTGGCGTCCTGCGCGAGGGCGGGGTCAAGAGCGAGCAGGCCCAGGGCCGCTCCTCCGAGGGCTGTCATGAGCAGGGGACGGATTTTCATCGGATTCGGACTCCGGGTGATCGGGCTGAAGGAGAGGAGGTCAGAGGGCGTCGGCATCGGTTTCGCCGGTGCGGATGCGCACCGCCTTCTCAAGCGACGTGACGAAGATCTTGCCGTCGCCGATCTGGCCGGTGCGGGCCGCACTGGTGATCGCCTCGATCACCGGCCCGACGAGGTCGGACGCGACCGCCACCTCGATCTTCAGTTTCGGCAGGAAGCTCACGGCGTATTCGGCGCCGCGATAGATCTCCGTATGACCCTTCTGCCGACCGTATCCCTTCACTTCCGTCACGGTGAGGCCGTGCACGCCGAGAGCGGTGAGCGCGTCGCGCACCTCTTCCAGCTTGAACGGCTTGATGACCGCCATCACGATTTTCATGGGTTGAGCCCTCTTTCAGAGACTGCCCGGCCAAAAGGCCCCGGCAGCCTTGGTGTCCACATGAACCCGGCCTGTCGGTACGGGTGTCGTGGACGAGGGAAGCAAGAAGCGTGCCAGCAATTGGCCGCCATGGCCGCGGGACCGCTGCCTCCGAAAGAGGCACGAGGCTTCTGGCGTCAGAGCGGCCTGAATGCACAAAAAATAGGCAGCCGCGGGGGCTGCCTGGCAGGGAGGAGCGCTTCTCCTCGGGAAATGCCCGCCGCGCGGGCCGGTTCCGCCGGATCGCGCAGGTCAGCTCCGGTCGCGGATGAGGCCTTCCTGGGCCACGGAAGCCACCAGGGTTCCGTCCTGGGCGAAGATCAGGCCGCGGGAGAAGCCGCGGGCCCCGGAGGCGCTCGGCGTGTCCTGGGCATAGAGCAGCCACTCGTCGGCCCGGAAGGGGCGGTGGAACCAGAGGGCGTGGTCGAGGCTCGCGGCCTGGACCGACGGCTCGAACACGGTGCGGCCGTGGGGCACGAGGGAGGTGTCGAGGAGCGTCATGTCGGACGCATAGGCCAGGACGCATTGGTGGATCGCCGGGTCGTCCGGCAGGCGGCCGGTGGTGCGGATCCAGACATGGAACTGCGGCGCCATGGGATCGCGCGTCATGTAGCGGTTGATCTCCACGGGGCGCATCTCGATCGGGCGCTCGCGCTCGTAATAGGTGCGCATGGGCTCGGGCATGCGCGGCATGAGGTCGGCCTTCACCTCCTCCTCGCTCGGCAGCTCGTCCGGTCCCGGCACGTCGGGCATCGGCGCCTGATGGTCGAAGCCGGTCTCCTCCACCTGGAAGGAGGCCGACATGGAGAAGATCGCCTGCCCGTGCTGGATCGCCACCACGCGCCGTGTCGTGAAGCTGCGCCCGTCGCGGATGCGGTCGACCTCGTAGATGATCGGCACCTTCGGGTCGCCCGGCAGCATGAAGTAGCCGTGCAGCGAATGGGGGTGGCGCCCGTCGACCGTGCGGCTCGCCGCGACCAGGGCCTGGCCGATCACCTGCCCGCCGAACACGCGCTGCCATCCGCTCTTCGGGCTCTGCCCGCGGAAGAGGTTGTGCTCGAGCGGCTCGAGATCGAGAATCGACAGGAGATCGGCAACGGCTCTGGACATCGGCGCAGGTCCTCGTGGAAAGATCCATCCATCGGAGAGAGCGCCCCGGACGTCAAGCTTGACGCTGGCCGAATGATCGCTGACATCCCTCCTGTGCCCTAGATCCCCCAAGGATCGCACCGACGGCCAGGAGACGGACCCATGAGCACCACGAGCCCTCGCATCGTCATCGCCGGAGGCGGACTGGCCGGGCTGTCGCTGGCGCTCGCCCTGAAGAAGGCCATGGGCGAGAGCCTCGACGTGGTCATGTGCGACCCGGCCCTGCGGCGCGACCCGCACGGGGACAAGCGCGCCTATGCGATCGCGGCAGCCGCCCGGCGCATGCTGGAGGCGCTGCACGTCTGGGACAAGGTCGCGCCGGGCGCCCAGCCCATGCTCGACATGGTGATCACCGACAGCCGCCTGCAGGATCCGGTGCGTCCGACCTTCCTGACCTTTTCCGGAGACGTGGGCGAGGGCGAGCCCTTCGCCCACATGGTGACGGCCGGCGACCTGACGGCCGCCCTGGTCGACGCCTGCACGGCCGCGGGCGTCTCCCTGAAGGCGCAGGGCGTGCGGGGCTTTACGGCCGCGCCCGGCCATGTGGACGTGCTGCTCGCGGGCGAGGAGGCGCCTCTTCCGGCGACGCTGCTGGTGGCGGCGGACGGAGCGCGCTCGAAGCTGCGCGAGCAGGCCGGGATCGGCTGGATCTCGTGGCCCTACCGGCAATCCGGCATCGTGGCGACGATCGCGCACGAGCGCGACCACGAGGGCAGGGCCGTGGAGCACTTCCTGCCCTCGGGTCCGTTCGCGATCCTGCCGCTCAAGCCCGAGACCCTGCCCGACGGCACCGTGAAGCACCGCTCCTCCATCGTGTGGTCCGAGCGCAGTGAGAACGTGCCGGCGCTGCTCGAGTCCGACCCGGAGCACCTCCTCGTCGAGCTGGAAAGGCGCTTCGGCCTCCAGCTCGGCAAAGTCGCGTTCGAGACGAGGCCCCAGGCCTTCCCCCTGTCCTTCGGGGTCGCCCGCACCTTCGTGGGCGACCGGATCGCGCTTCTGGGCGACGCCGCCCACGTGATCCACCCGATCGCCGGCCAGGGCCTCAATCTCGGCCTGCACGACGCGGCGTCCCTGGCGCAGGTGATCGCGGACGCCATGCGCCTCGGACAGGATCCGGGTGGGGCCGACGTGCTGGAGGACTACGAGCGCGCGCGCCGGGCCGACATCACCGCCATGGGACTGATGACCGACGGCCTCAACCGGCTCTTCTCCAACGACCTCCTGCCCGTGCGCCTCGTCCGCGACCTGGGGCTCGGCCTCGTCGACCGGATGCCGGGCCTCAAGCGCTTCTTCATCCGCGAGGCCGCGGGCCTGACCAACCGGGACGCGCCGCGGCTCCTGCGGGGAGAGGCGCTCTGAGCTACGGCGGAAACCAGCGGACCGGACCTTGCAGGGCCGAGGCCGGAAACCAGATAAGACCCCGAAGGTTGTCCTCATCCCGCCGCAACCGAACGAGTCCCGTGACCCTGCATCAGCCCACCGACGTACAGGCTTCCAGCCCGGAGGACGTTCCCTCCGGCCCGGAGGATCTTTCGCCGATCCGGATCTCCAGTCCCGAGGTGGCGCGTGCGTTCTGATCATGTGGTGACCGCCGCCGGGCCGACGCGCGAGTTCCTGGCCGAAGGCGGCGAGATGGGCGGGCGCATGCGCGCCCACGACTGGTCGACCTCGCCACTCGGACAACCGGAGACCTGGCCTCAATCCCTGCGCAGCCTCGTGCGCCTGATGCTGAACGCCAAGCAGGCGATGTTCGTCGCCTGGGGGCCCCATCTCGGCTTTCTCTACAACGACGGATACGCGCCGATCTTCGGCGCCAAGCATCCGCACGCGCTGGGGCGTCCCTTCGCGGAGGTGTGGTCGGACATCTGGGACCAGATTTCGCCGCTGGTGGAGAGCACGCTTTCGGGCGAGGCGGTCGGCTTCGAGGACCTGCTGATCCCGATGGAACGCAACGGCTACCGGGAGGAGGCCTATTTCACCTTCTCCTACACGCCGGTTCACGACGAGAGCGACCGTGTCGCCGGCATGTTCTGCGCCGTCACCGAGACCACCGGCAAGGTCCTGGCGGAGCGCCGCCTCGCCACCGAGCGCGAGCGCCTGCGCGAGCTCTTCCATCAGGCGCCCGGCTTCATCGCCGTGCTGCGCGGCCCCGACCACGTCTTCGAGATCGCCAACGCCTCGTACGATCAGCTCGTCGGTCACCGGGACATCATCGGCAAGCCGGCGCTGGAGGCGCTGCCCGAGCTCGCCGGCCAGGGATTCCAGGAGCTTCTCGACAGGGTCTACGAGAGCGGCGAGCCCTTCGTCGGGCGCGGCCTGCGGGTCTTTCTCCGACGCGAACCCGACAGCAAGCCCGAGGAGCGCTTCGTCGACTTCGTCTACCAGCCGATCCGGGACGCGGCAGGGCGCATCTCCGGGATCTTCGCCGAGGGGAGCGACGTCACCGAGGCCAAGCGCGCCGAGGCGGCCCTGCGCGACAGCGAGACGCGGCTCAAGCTCGCCCTCGACGCCGGTCGTCTCGCGGTCTGGGAGAGCAACACCGCCGAGGACCGCATCACGACCTCGCCGGAGCTGAACCGGCTTCTCGGCTTCCCGCCGGATTCCGCTCCCAGCACCGAGGATATCCGCGCCCGCTACCACCCGGGCGACCGGGAGAAGATCGCCGCCATCGCCCGGGGGGCCATCGCCCGCGGCGAGCGCTACGCCGAGGGCGAGATGCGCGTCGTCCGTCCGGACGGCACGATCCGCTGGCTTCTGCTGCGCGCGGAACTCCAGCCGAGTCCGCAGGGCCGGCTCGGTCAGACGGTCGGTGTCGCCCTCGACATCACCGAGCGCAAGCGGGCCGAGGAGCACCAGCGGCTCCTGATCAACGAGCTGAACCACCGGGTGAAGAACACGCTCGCGACCGTGCAGTCGATCGCGGCCCAGACCCTGCGCAATGCCGGCACCACGGACGAGGCGCGCTCGGCCCTCGAATCCCGCCTCTTCGCCCTGTCGCGCGCCCATGACGTGCTCACCCGCGAGAACTGGGAGGGCGCGGGCCTGCGGGCGATCGTGGTCGAGGCGCTGGCGCCCTATCGCGGCGCCGGGGACGAGCGCTTCCACATCCACGGACCCGACGTCTGGCTCTCGACCCGGATGGCCCTGGCGCTCGCCATGGCATTGCAGGAGCTCGCCACCAACGCGGTTAAGTACGGCGCCCTCTCCAGGGAGACGGGCCGGATCGCGATCGAATGGCGGGTGGCGCAGGAGACAGGCCACGACCGCCTGCACCTCGCCTGGACCGAGAGCGGCGGGCCTCCCGTCTCACCCCCGAGACGCCGCGGCTTCGGCACCCGCCTGATCGAACGCAGCCTCGCCCAGGACCTGAACGGCGAGGTACGGATCGCGTTCACGGAGACCGGGGTCGTGTGCACGGTGGATGCGCCGGTGGGGTAGGGCCGAGGCTCGGGTCTGGATGATCACGGGACGGGCCGTGTCCAGGACCCACCTCCCGCTTCCTGGGCACTTTCTTTTCCATACGTAATAACGTAGTGATGATGTCCTGCACCTTTGGAAGCACCTGGACATTGCCATGGCCACTATTGACAATCCGAACCAGCTCAACCCGCAGGACGGCTTCATTCATAAGATCGCGGACGGCGTTACCGGAACCACATCCCTCGCCATCCCCCTGACCAACGCCGCGCCCGATACGGCCCTTGGCGGCATTACGGCGAACGGGACGCAGCTTCTCATCGTCGAAACAGGCGCGAATATCGCCACCCAGCTGGTTGCCGTCGCATTGGCAGGCGCGGACAGCCACGTGATCAACAACGCGACCATCAGATCGGAGACCGCCACGGCGATTGCGATGTCCGGTACTGCCGGCCGAGTGGAGAACAAGGGCCTGATGGAGTCCGTCCTCGGCACAGCAATCCTGTTCTCCGGCGGAGGCACCAGCACTGTCGACAACGCCAGTGGAAAAACGATCAAGGGCAAAAAGGCAGTCGAGATCACCTCGACATCCGGCGCCGCCAAGCTGGAACTGTCGAATGCCGGCACAATCGAGGCTACGGGCGCGTCGGACGCCGCCGTCACCGGCGGTCTCGGAGCAGACCGGATCATCAACACCGGCACCATCAAGGCCGCTACCGCCACCGGCGTCGCCCTCGACCTGAAGGACGGCGACGACCTCTATGACGGACGCTCCACCGGAACCGTCATAGGGCTCATCAAACTCGGCGCCGGCAACGACATCGCCTATGGGGGCAGCGGTGCCGAGACCTTCTCGGGCGGCACCGGCAACAACGTGATCGACGGCGGCGCCGGGAATGACATCATTATCGGTGGAGACGGCAGCAATACGATCAATGGTGGTGCCGACAGTGACACCATCGATTACTCATCGGCAGCTGCATATTCGTCAGGAAAGACACCTAACGGGGTAACCGTCAGCCTCGCTACAGGCAACGCGTACGGCAATGGGTTTTACGATACAATCTCCAACATCGAGATCGTCATCGGCAGCAACCATAACGACGCGCTCACCGGGAGCAGCGATAAGAACACCCTCATGGGCGGGGCCGGAGACGACACCCTGGACGGGAGCTTCGGCGACGACGTGCTCGACGGCGGCGCCGACAACAACACGGCCAAGTTCACCAGTTCCATAGCCGCCACCGTCGATCTCACGAATACCGCTGCCCAGGAGACCGGTTACGGCAGCGACAGGTTCGTCAACATCCAGAACCTGGAAGGCGGCTCCGGCGCCGACAAGTTCACCGGCGACGGTGCGGCCAACCGGGTCACCGGCAACGGCGGCAACGACACGCTCATCGGGGGCGGCGGCAACGACACCCTCGTGGGCGGCGCGGGCACCGACAGCCTCCAGGGCGGTGCCGATGACGATACTCTCCAGGGCGATGCCGGTGACGACACCCTTGAGGGCGGTGCCGGCAACGACCTGCTCGAGGGCGGCACAGGCAAGAACACGGCGGTGTTTTCCGGCAACTGGGCCGACTACGACATCGCGCCGAATGCAGCCGGCGGCTTCACCATCACGGATCGCCTCGGGCGCGACGGAACCGATACGCTCAAGGACGTGCGCTTCGCCAAATTCGCCGACCAGATCGTCGCGCTCACCAATGGTGCGCCCTCGAACATCTCCCCGTCGATCTCGCCGATCAACTTCTCGGAGAGCAAGGCCGTCGGCTCGCAGGTCACGACCCTCTTCAGCTCCGACCCGGACGGGGACACGCTCACCTTCAGCCTCGTCACGGATGCGGGCGGGCTGTTTCGTCTGGACGGGAGCAAGCTCATCCTGGCAGGCGCGCTCGACTACGAGGCCGCCACGAAGCACACCATCACGGTCAAGGTGTCGGACGGCTTCGGCGGCGAATTCTCCAAGGAGCTCACCATCAACGTCACCAACGACATGACCGAGACCAAGCCGCTGGTGAAGCGGGGCACCAATGCGTCCGAGCAGGTGGTGGGCGAGAACGGCAACGACCAGCTCCACGGCCTCTCCGGCAACGACCAGGTCTTCGGCCAGGGCGGCAACGACAGGCTCTGGGGCGACAAGGGCAACGACACCCTCATCGGCGGCGCCGGCAACGACGTGTTCGTGTTCGACGTGAGGCCCAACGTGAAGTCCAACCTCGATTACGTCTACGACTTCAACGTCAAGGACGACACGATCCACCTGTCAAAGAAGAGCTTTTCCGGCCTCGCCAAGAAGGGCACGCTCTCGAAAGGCGCCTTCGTGATCGGCGATCATTTCAAGGATGCGGACGACCGCATCCTCTACCACAAGAAGGCCGGCGCCCTGTTCTACGATCCCGACGGCACGGGCGACGCGAAGGCCATCCAGTTCGCCACCATCGGCAAGAACCTGAAGATCACCCACAAGGACTTCTACGTGATCTAGCTCACAGCACCCGGATGCGCGGAGTCGCGGGCGCCGGCTCCGCCCCAGGCGACCTTGCGGAATCCTCGGGCGACAGGCCGAACGTCTCGTTGAACGCCGCGAGCCCGTCCGGTGTGAAGACGAGGGCGCGGCTCTCGTCGCGGCGGCCCCAATGGCGCTCGACGATGCCCGACAGGATCGCGGCGCCGAGCGCGCCGCCGAGGTGGAGGCGGCGCTCGCTCCAGTCGAGGCATCCGCGGCAGACGGGACGGCGGCCCTTCTCCAGCCGGGCCAGGTCCACGCCGAATCGGGTGAAGAAATCCCGCCCCTGATCGGTCAGGGCGAGGTCGTCCCCGCCCGCAACCAGCCCCTGGCGCTCGAGGCCGTCGAGAAGCGCCACTCCCCGCTCGCCGGCGAGATGATCGTAGCAGACCCGGGCCGAGCGCAGGGCCGCGTCCTTGGGACCGGTGCGGACGCGGACCGCGCCTGTGCGTTGGGCAAGCCCCATCAGGGCCTCCAGCACCTGCGCCACGTCCGGTCCCGACAGGCGGAAATAGCGGTGGCGCCCCTGCTTTTCGGCCGCCACCAGCCGGGCGGCCTCGAGCTTCGCCAGATGCCCGCTCGCGGTCGGCAGGGTCACGCCGGCGGCCTGGGCCAGCTCGCTCACGGTGAGCGCCCTACCGTCCATGAGGGCCGCCAGCATGTTGGCGCGGGCGGGGTCGCCGAGCAGGGCGGCGACGGGCGCGATGGCAGGTCCTTCCTTCATGGTTCGATGCTAACCGAACCATCGCGGCGACGCAATCGGCTAGGGTCCGAACCGTTCCCGCTTCAAGAGGACCTGACCTGATGATCACCTGCTTCATCCGCTACGAGATCGACCCGTTCAACCGCGAAGCCTTCGACGAATATGCCCGCAACTGGGGCCAGGCGATCCCGCGTTGCGGCGCCGATCTCGTGGGCTATTTTTCACCCCATGAGGGATCGAGCACGACCGCCTACGGGGTCTATCATGTCGAGAGCCTCGCCGCCTACGAGGCCTACCGGGCGCGGCTCAAGGACGATCCGCTCGGCCGCGCCAACTACGATTTCGCCAAGCGCGAAAAATTCATCCGCCGGGAGGACAGGATTTTCCTGCGTCTCGCCTCGGCGCCGCACGGGGAGCTGATCCGCCCATGATCGCCGTCATCTTCGAAGTCTGGCCCGCGGAAGGGCGCAAGGACCGCTATCTCGACCTCGCGGCCGCCCTGAAGGAGGAGCTCGTCGGCATGGACGGCTTCCTGTCGATCGAGCGCTTCCAGAGCCTGAGCAAACCCGAAAAACTCCTGTCCCTGTCGTTCTGGCGCGACGAGGAGGCGGTGCGGGCTTGGCGCAACCGTCCGGCCCACAGGAGCACGCAGGGAGAGGGACGGCACGGCGTGTTCCGCGACTACCGCCTGCGGGTCGCGGCGGTGCTGCGCGACTACGGCATGACCGAGCGCGACGAGGCGCCGGCGGACAGCCGCGCGGCGCACGAGCCGGCCGCATGAAAAAGGCCGGAGCGCTGCTCCGGCCTCTCGACTCGTCGGCGGGATCGGACCTCAGCCCTTCTTGGCGCGCTCGATCGCCTCGATGATCAGGCGCTTGGCTTCCGCAGCGTCGCCCCAGCGGATGATCTTGGCCCACTTGCCGGGCTCGAGGTCCTTGTAGTGCTCGAAGAAGTGCTCGATCTGCTTGATGGTGATCTCGGGAAGGTCGGTGTAGCTCTCCACCCGGTCGTAGCGCTGGGTCAGCTTGTGGGACGGGACCGCGATGATCTTCTCGTCCTGGCCGCCGTCGTCCTCCATCACCAGCACGCCCACGGGGCGCACGTTCATGACCGCGCCCGGCGCGATCGCGCGGGTGTTGGCGACCAGCACGTCGCAGGGATCCCCGTCGCCCGAGAGGGTGTGGGGGATGAAGCCGTAATTCCCCGGATAGCGCATGGCCGTGTAGAGGAAGCGGTCGACGAACAGGGTGCCGGATTCCTTGTCCATCTCGTATTTGATCGGTTCGCCGCCCAGCGGCACCTCGACGATGACGTTCACGTCCTCCGGCGGGTTGTTTCCGATCTTGATCGCGTCGATGCGCATGGCGAGAGTGTCTCCGTGACAACGGGATGGTGGGCTTTGGACGCCTCACTAGAGCATCGGGCCCGAAAGGGGAATCACCTTTTGGAATCGGTCACGACGCATATTCGGGTTTCCCTGACCAAGTGCCCGTCATTCCCGGCCGAAGCGAAGCGGAGGGAAAGGGAATCCAGGAGCGTCACCATCGAAGATGGATCCCCTTCCCGTGCCTACGGCGCGCCGGGGATGACAGGGAAGGCCGACTAACGAAACAGGTACGCCACCTTGGCGAGCGTCGCGCCGCCGATGCGCTCCTCGACCCGGGCGACGCTCTTCCCGCCCTGGCCCTCGTAGAAGGCGCAGGCGCGCTCGTTGTCGGCCAGCGCCCAGACCACGATCTTGTCCATCTCGCGGGCACGCAGGTCGTTGCACACGGCCCGGAACAGGCGCCGGCCGAGGCCCACGCCCTGGTACTCGGGCAGGAGGTAGAGCTCGTCGACCTCCCCGTCCGCCGGCAGGGACCGGTCGCGGCAGCGGCCATAGGACGCGTAGCCCGCTACCCCCTGGCCGATGTCGAGCACCGCGAGCGGGCGGCCCCGGGTCACCGTGGAGCGCCACCAGCGCAGGCCCCGGCGCGACAGCATCTTTTCGAGCGCGAGCCCCGGAATGATGCCCAGATACGCCTCGCGCCACGCGGCGTCGAACACCTTCGCGAGCCCTTGGGCGTCGCCCGGCTTGGCCTGACGGATACTGACGAGAAGATCGCTCATGGTCTTGGCTTCGAGGGAGGAGAAGCAGTGTTTGTGAGCATCCGCGCAAGGTGGTTAACGCGGCCTTAAACGCGCGAGGCTCCACCCCCGTGAAAGCGTGGCCATTCAAGCAGAACCGGGCCGTGGAGGGGAATGGGTCGCAACGACGCGGGACGGGACTGTGACGAAACTTGATTACGTAAGGAAATGAGAATAACAAAACATTACAACATATACCAATGGGGGCGAGCGGTGGCCACATACAACAGCGGCACGAACACATGGGAACTTGCGCCGGACGAGACGGCGTTCTCGATCCCGACCGACAGCCCTCCCGGAGCTAAGATCCGCGGAAACGCCCTAGCGAATACGCTTACCGGTGATGCGAGCAGCAACCGCATCGACGGAGGAATCGGAGCCGACGTGATGATCGGCGGAGCAGGTAACGACGTCTACATCGTCGATCATGAAGGCGACACCGTGATCGAGGAGAACGGATCCGGCCGTGATTCAATCGTCACCTCCGTCAGTTACTCTCTAGCAGGAACTTACGCCGAAGACATTTTGCTCACCGGCAGCGCGCACCTGAACGCGACTGGAAACGAGTTCGACAACTGGCTCTTAGGAAACGTCGGGAACAACATTCTCGATGGTGGAATCGGGAATGACTATCTTGACGGTGGAGCGGGTGGCGACCGAATGATCGGGGGCACCGGTGACGATACTTTTGTGGTCGACGACGCAGGTGACGAGATCGAAGAAATCGATGGCGAAGGAATCGACACCGTTAAATCGTCTATCACCATTGATCTGTCCCGCAACGCCTCTTGGGCCTATATCGAGTACGTCGTCCTTCAAGGATCAGACAACCTCAATGCCACCGGCAACGATCTCGACAACAGGATAACAGGGAACGACGGAAGCAACGTTCTTGCCGGCCGCAAGGGGAACGACACCTATGTGATCCGCGCGGCGAATGCGACGATCATCGAGCTGCAGGACGAGGGCCTCGACACGGTCGAGACCAGTCTCAGCTTCTCGCTTGCAAGCTTCGCTCATGTCGAGAACCTCAGGCTAACCGGCTCCGGCAACTTCACCGCCACCGGCAACGGCCGCGACAACTTCATCGAAGGAAACATTGCGAGCAACGTCCTCAACGGCGGCGCTGGGGCCGACACCTTGAGCGGCGGCATTGGTGACGATACCCTTGACGGCGGCAGCGGCGCAGACGTGGCGCTGTTTTCGCGCGCCAGGGCGGACTACCGCATCGACGTCAATGGCGACGGGACTTTCACCGTCGCAAGCAGCAGCGAGGGAACGGATCTCCTCAAGAACATCCGCATCGCGAAATTCAGCGACCAGACGGTGACGCTGAACACCACGCCGACGAACCTCGCGCTCTCCAACGCCTCTGTGGCCGAGAACGCCCCGGCCTACACGCAGGTGGGCCGCCTCTCGGCTTCGGATACGGACGGGGACGCGGTCAGCTTCAGCCTGGCGTCCAACCCGGACGGGGCGTTCGCTATCGCCAATGGCTATCTCGTGCTCGCCCGCCCGCTCGATTTCGAGGCCAAGGCGCAGTATTCCGTCTCGGTGAAAGCCACCGACGCCTACGGCGCCGAGACCGTTCAGAACTTCGAGATCACGGCCACTGACGTGGCCGAGCACCTGGTGCTGCGCGGTAGCGCCGGGGCCAACGTGCTCCTGGGCGGGACAGGCAACGACACCCTCTACGGCGGCCTGGGCAAGGACGTGCTCACGGGCGGAGCCGGCCAGGACGTGTTCGTGTTCGACACGCGGCCCAACAGCCGCACCAACCTGGACACGATCACCGACTTCAACGCGACCGACGACAGCATCCAGCTCGACAACAAGTACCTGAAGAAGCTGGGGAGCGGCTCGGCCGCGAAGCCGGCCAAGCTGAAGGCGGCGTTCTTCAAGGTGGCCGACAAGGCCAAGGACGCCAACGACTACCTCGTCTACAACAAGAAGACCGGGGTGCTGTACTACGACGAGGACGGCTCGGGCGCGAAGGCGGCGGTCGCCATCGCCAAGCTCGCCACCAAGCCCACCCTCACCAAGGCCGACTTCTTCGTCATCTGACGCGCCTTCCATCGCATCCTCGGCAAGCAAGCTCCGCCCATCGGCGGGGCTTTTTGCGTCGACGGGGTGCTTGCGCCGCCCTGTGCCGAATCGCACATGCAACAGGGTTGCCCGGAAGCAGGGCCGGCCTAATTCGTCGAATGCAACAATGATGCATCGGCCGCAGCCAGCGGGCGAAGGGCGCCACCAGGCGCAGCTTCGCCCGACGGGATGCTGCGCGCCGCGAAAGGTGAGCCCCCATGCCGACCCTCAATCTGACCTCCTTCACCCGCCTCGAAGCCACAGACCTCATCCGCCGCATCTCCACCGGCCCGCGCGACGCGCTGGGCCGAGAACTGGAAGCCAATGCGTCCAGTTATAACGGCGCTATCAATGCGGATGGACGCCACGCTGTGTTCCTGACCTCTGCGGACAATCTTGTAACGAACCCGAGCGGGAGCTGGGTTATCATTTACAAGGATCTTACGACCGGAGCGGTGCGGGCCGTCTCGACCCTGTCGCCGGATGCCACCGGCCATGAGGAGCCCATCGACAGCGCCTGGAACCCGCAGATCAGCTCCGACGGGCGCTATGTCCTGTTCGACGCGGACGTGGACGACGTTCCGGGCCAAAGCGTCGGATTCAACGGCATCTTCCTCAAGGATCTCCGGACCGGTGCCCTGACGCGGATCGATGCGGCGACGCCGGACGGGCAAGGCCACCAGGCTCCCGCCCAAGGCTACGGCGAGGATGCGAGCTTCACGGGCAACGGGCGCTACGTGATTTTCCAGACCAACGCCGACAATCTTATCCCCGGCACAATTGGGGGATCCATGAACGTCTACCGCAAGGACCTGCAGACAGGGGCCCTGGTGCTGGTGTCGAGCAACGCGAATGGCCAGGCGGCCAATGCCTCCACCGAAGCCGATGCCAGCCATGACGGGCGCTATGTGGTTTTCACGACTTTCGCGAGCAATCTCGTCGCCGGCGACACCAACGGCCTGTACGACATCTTCCGCAAGGATCTCGTGACCGGCGAGGTGGTGCGGGTCTCGACCGGCAGCAAGAATGCGCAGGGGCAGGAGGCGGAGGCGAACGGCTCTTCCGGAGAGGCGTCGATCAGCGCCGATGGGCGCTACGTGGTGTTCGAAAGCAGCGCCAGCAACCTCGTGGCGGGCGACACCAACGGTGCTACCGACATCTTCCGCAAGGACCTCGTGACCGGCGAGACGATCCGGGTCTCGACCAGCCCCGGGAATGGTCAAGCCAACGACGAATGCCACTATGCGACGATCAGCCCCGACGGACGCTACGTGCTGTTCGAAAGCGTCGCGACCAATCTCGCCGGCGGCGACGGCCATTACATTCAAGTCTTCCGCAAGGATCTTCAGACAGGGGAGATCGTGCGCATCGGCCCGGCCGACGGATCCGCGGGTAACGGCAGCAGCCGGGATGCCAAGTTCGCGGCTGACGGGCATTCGATCCTGTTCACCAGCTCGGCCAGCAACCTCGTCCCCGGCGACCGCAACGAGGAGCGTGACGTGTTCCGGGTCGATAACGAGCTTCTCTCGCACCGGCAAGCCATCGTGGATGGCCGCTACGTGAAGGCGAGCTTCGACGTGGGCCATGCGTCGAGCGCCAGCATCAGCTGGGGCGATGGCGCGAGCGAGTCGGTCACGCCGACGGGCGGCAAGGTCAGCTTCGGCCATGCCTATGCGACCGCCGGCGTGAAGGCCGCGACCGTCACCGTGAAGGAAGGCGCGCAGACCTGGATCGTGCCCCACAAGGTCGATGTCGCGGCAGGCCAGATGAGCCGCGATACGGGCCTGCGCGACACGCTCTCGGGCGGCGCAGGCGGCGACTCCCTGGCGGGAGACGAGTTCGGAAACATCCTGGCCGGCCGCGCGGGCAACGACATCCTCAAGGGGGAGGCCGGCAACGACGTGCTCGGCGGCGGCGAGGGGCGCGACAGGCTCTATGGCGGCAAGGGTGCAACGAGCCAGGATGCGTTCCTGTTCGACGTAAGGCCCACAAGCAAGAGCGTCGCCAGCCGGCACAAGGACACGATCGAGGATTTCGGGGCCAGGTACGACGCGATCTGGCTCGACGACGCGGCGTTCTCGAACCGCACCATCGCCAAGGCGCTGAAGAACAAGGCGGCGGCCCTCGACAACCCGGTCAAGATGAAAGCCGGCTTCTTCAAGAAGGGCGCAAAGGCCGCCGACCGGGACGATTTCTTCATCTACAACGACAAGACCAAGAAGCTCTACTTCGATGCGGACGGCTCCGGCTCCAAGGCGATGGTCGAGATCGCCACCATCAAGCTCGAAGCGGGCGCGGGCAAGCTCTCCGCCAACGACTTCTTCTTCGTCTGACGCGACCAGGGCTGCGCATGAAAAAGGCCGGGGATGAGGTGCATCCCCGGCCTTTGAACTTCGAAGGGCCGCGAAGCCTTACGCCGCGCGCTGCTTGGCCTTGAGCAGGCCGCGGTTCACCAGGGCCTCGGCGATCTGCACCGCGTTGAGGGCCGCGCCCTTGCGCAGGTTGTCGGACACGCACCAGAAGGCGAGGCCGTTATCGACCGTGATGTCCTCGCGGATGCGGGAGATGTAGGTGGCGTCCTCGCCGGCGGCCTCGTGCGGCGTGATGTAGCCGCCGGGCTCGCGCTTGTCGACGACCACGACGCCCGGCGCGGAGCGCAGGATGTCCCGCGCCTCGTCGGCGCTGAGCGGCTGCTCGAACTCCACGTTCACGGCCTCGGAATGGCCGATGAAGACAGGCACGCGCACGCAGGTGGCGGTGAGCTTGATCTTGGGATCAAGAATCTTCTTGGTCTCCGCCATCATCTTCCACTCTTCCTTCGTGAACCCGTCCTCCATGAACACGTCGATGTGCGGGATCAGGTTGAAGGCGATGCGCTTGGGGAACTTCTTCTCCTGCACGTCCTGCAGCGAGTAGAGCGCCTTGGTCTGGCGGTCGAGCTCGTCCATGCCGTCCTTGCCGGCGCCGGAGACCGACTGGTAGGTCGACACGACGACGCGCTTGATGGTGGCGCGGTCATGGAGCGGCTTGAGGGCGACCACGAGCTGCGCCGTGGAGCAGTTCGGGTTGGCGATGATGCCCTTCTTCATCTCGCGCACGGCCTCGGCGTTCACCTCCGGGACCACGAGCGGCACGTCGGCGTCGTAGCGCCAGGCCGAGGAGTTGTCGATCACGACCGCGCCTTGGGCGACGATCTTCGGCGACCACTCCTTCGAGATCTCGCCGCCGGCCGACATGAGGCAGAGGTCGACATCGGAAAAGTCGTAGGTGTCGAGGGTCTTGGCCTTCAGCGTCTTGTCGCCGAAGGAAATCTCCGTGCCCTGGCTGCGACGCGAGGCCAGCGCCACCACCTCGTCGGCCGGAAAGGCCCGCTCTACGAGGATGTCGAGCATCTCGCGGCCCACATTGCCCGTCGCGCCGACCACGGCGACCTTGTAACCCATTGGACTTCTCCTGTGTTCGCTCTCCCCGGGAGATATAGGAACCCTTTTCGGGTGTCGCCTCTCGCCCCGACGGGAGAGAGGACCGGGGACGACGAGGCTACTCGGCCGTTTTCACGGCCGTCGTGACGGTTTTCGTTTTGCTCGTCGTGGTGAGCAGCGTCATTGCCATCGTCCATCCAGGGCCCGATTCCAGGGGCCCGTCTGCGCTTGAAGCAACACACCAAAGACGGGCTTTCGTCAAGCGATCTCTTGGCGTTGCGGCATCCGGACCGCGGCCCGGCGCGCCGTGGACAAGCCGGGGATGACCTGTGGGGGCTTAACCCTTGATTCACGGTGCCGGCCGAAAGCCTTCGAAGCATCGCGAGCGCTACTGTAGAACATGAGGACGAGACACGACCCGCAGGTTCACCAGCAGCGCTATGCCGAAGGCCATCACCCAGGACTGGGACGAGGAGGACGCGTTCGACGCCGAGGACGAGCGCCCGTCCCGCCGCGCGCGCCGGCCCCTGCCCTGGCTGCGGATGGTCCTGCTGTCGTCGCTGAGCGTCTCGGCGCTGGTCTATTTCGCCAAGCAGGAGGCCGGACAGGCGCCTTCGGGCCAGCCGAAGGGGGTGCCGTCCGCCGTGCTGGTCGCCCCGCCGCCCCTGTGGCGGCCGCTTCCCTCCGCTCCGGCTCTCTACGGCATCGAGGGCCGCGTCGCGCCCGTCGGGATCGAGGCCCGCGAGCACATGAGCGGCGGGCGCGAGGATACCCTGACCTTCGGGTCCTTCGGGGATATCGGCTACGGGCGGATCAGCCTGGTCCAGGGCTTCACCGAGCCGGCGCGCAGCTTCTTCGTCGACATCGTCCGTCGGGCCGCGGAGGCGGGTCTGTCCGTGACGCGCGACACGCCGGGCCGGCCGGTGCCGACCAAGTTCGGCCCGGTGGAGGCCGGAGCCGTGACGCTCGCGGGAGCCTCCGAGCAGACCTGCCAGGCCTTCCGGTTCGCCGACCCGGGGGCGAGCTTCGCGTTCCAGGGCTGGCTCTGCGGCAGCGAAGCCCAGCCCGTCGAGCCGGGCCATATCACCTGCCTCGTCGACCGCATCGCCTTGCGGGTGACGGACAACCCGTCCGTGAAGGCGATCTTCGCCAAGGCCGAGGGCCAGCGGCTGCCGGCCTGCGGGACCGACGAGCGGACCTCCTCGATCAGAGGTCCGGGCCGACCGTGACGGCGACCCGGTGCATGACGTTGCAGCCGTAGCCGTTCGGATTCCAGCCGGCCGCCCGGAAGGGCTGGGCCCGGCCCTGGTCGTCCGTCGCGCGCGAAACGATCTCGTAATGGCCGTCGCCCGGCAGGGAGAGGAGCGCCCGCCAGCGCACCCAGTCGTAGCGGTTGCGCGGCGGCGTGAGCGCGGCTGGCACCCAGGTGGCGCCGCCATCGATCGTGACCTCCACCCGCGCCACCGCATCGTCGCCGGCCCAGGCCGCGCCGCGAACCTCGATCTCGCGGGTGCCGGACGGCAGGCGGCTCTCGTCCGCCGGGAACGACACGATGCTGCGCACCGGCATGGATTCGAGCACGCGGGTCTCATGCCGCTCGACCTTGGCGCCGGGCGCGATCGGGTTCACCGGCACCCGGTAGGAGATCCCGGTCATGCCGGGGCCGTCGTGCTCCCGGTCGCGGATCCAGATCCGGGTCAGCCATTTCTGGCTGAGCGATCCCGGCCAGCCCGGCACCACGAGGCGCAAGGGCCCCCCGTGCAGGAACGGAAGAGGTTCGCCGTTCATCGCCCAGACCAGCAGCGTGTGCTCCTCCAGCGCCTTGGCGATCGGCATGCCGCGGGACATGGCCTGCACGTCGCGGCGTCCGGTCTTGTCCGGGTCGGCGCCGAAATGGGCCGTGAAGAGGGCGCTCTCCTTCAGGCCCGCGGCCCGCAGGACGTCGGCGAGGGACACGCCGGTCCATTCCGCGCAGCCCGCGCCGCCGTTCGTCCAGGGATTTCCTTCAGCCTGCGGCTCGAAGAAGGAGCGGCCGTTGCCGCCGCATTCGAGCACCATGCGGAACGTCTTGTGCGGGAACCGGCTCTTGAGCTCGGCGAGACTCAGTGAGAGCGGATTCTCCACCTCGCCGTCGACCGTGAAGGTCCAGGCTTCCGGATCCGTCGAGGGCTCCGGCAGCAGCCCGTTGTTCCGCACGAAGAACTTCTGGACCGGCGTCGTCTCGTCGTCGAGAAGCTCCTCGGGGGTCTCGGCCACGAGCGGCGTCTCGCCCAGCACGGTCAGGCGATCCTTGCCGGGAAGCCGGAGGTCGCGTCGCGGGGAATCCATCATCGGCACGGGTCCTGCTTGGTGGTGACGTATGGTCAGGTTGGGAACAAATTAATCGAAGGCGCCTTGTTCTGACAGCCCGCTAGTCCGGCCAGGCTTATCCCGCCGGGGACGACAGCGGCTCATCGATGGAGACATGAACATGCGCCGCTTCGCCGTCATCGGTCTGGTTTCGCTGGCTGCGGCTTCGGCCTTCTCGGTCGCGGCCGAAGCGCAGACCACCCGGGAACGTCCCCTGGTCCTCCGGGTCCAGCCCCGCAGCTTCCTCGACCCAGGCAACGTGGTAGCCCCGAACTCGATCAATCCGGGCTATAGCGGCTACGGGCAGGTGCAATCCTACCTCAACAGCCCGCCGTACATGCAGAACAACGAGCGCTTCAGCGGCGGCGGCGTCCTGCCCGATCCGGTTACCAACGGCCCCTTCGTCGGATCGCGCAATCCGTTCTCGGACATCGACGCGACCGGCTCGATCCGGTAGCGAAAAGCCCCGGAAAGACCGGGGCTTTTCGTAGATCAGGACCGGGCGTCCAGCTCCTTGATGATGGCGTCGCCGAGCTCCTTCGTGCCGACCGCGTTCATGCCAAGGCCGGCGATGTCCTTGGTGCGGGTGCCCGAGGCCAGCACGCGCGCGATGGCGTCGTCGAGGCGATCCGCCTCCTCCAGCAGGCCGAAGGAATAGCGCAGCGCCATGCCGAAGGAGCCGATCATGGCGATCGGGTTGGCGAGGCCCTTGCCGGCGATGTCGGGCGCGGAGCCGTGCACCGGCTCGTAGAGCGCCTTGCGGCTGCCGGTCTTCGGATCCTCGGCGCCGAGGGACGCGGACGGCAGCATGCCGAGCGAGCCGGTGAGCATCGCGGCGATGTCCGACAGGATGTCGCCGAACAGGTTGTCGGTGACGATCACGTCGAACTGCTTCGGGTTGCGCACGAGCTGCATGGCGCAGTTGTCGGCGAGCACGTGCTCGAGCGCGACGTCCGGGAACTCGGCCTTGTGGATGCGCGTCACGACCTGGCGCCAGAACACGCCGGTCTTCATGACGTTGCTCTTCTCGGCCGACGAGACCTTGTTCCGGCGCTTCTTGGCGAGGTCGAACGCGACGCGGGTGATGCGCTCCACTTCCTTCGTGGTGTAGAGCTGCGTGTCGACGGCGCGCTGGGAGCCGTCCTCCAGGGTCACGATCTCCTTCGGCTCGCCGAAATAGACGCCGCCGGTGAGCTCGCGCACGATCATGATGTCGAGGCCCTCGACCACCTCGCGCTTGAGCGAGGAGGCGTCGGCGAGCGCCGGATAGCAGATGGCCGGACGCAGGTTGGCGAAGAGGCCGAGATCCTTGCGCAGGCGCAGCAGGCCCGCCTCAGGGCGTACCGCGTACGGCACGCCGTCCCACTTGGGCCCGCCGACCGCGCCGAAGAGCACCGCGTCCGCTTCCTGCGCGCGCTCCATGGCCTGCTCGGAGATGGCGGCGCCGTGCGCGTCGTAGGCCGTGCCGCCGACGAGATCGGTCTCGGTCTCGAAGCCGACGCCGCGCTTGCGGAACCACCCCACGATCTTCTCGACCTCGTGCATGACCTCGGGGCCGATGCCGTCGCCGGGGAGAAGGAGAAGCTTGTGCGTTGCCATGGTGGGGTGTCCTCGCTCGAAATGGCTTCGTGGGACCCGGACCGCGCCGGGACGACCATGCCGGGGTTTAGGCGCGGGAACCTGGACTTGGCAAGCGTTTGTCGCCTTGGCCGTTAGGCGGAGGACGCATGGTCATGCCGGGACTGCATGGCAACACCCGGCATGACGGGATCGGTGTGGGATCAGCCCCGCAGCGCCTGCAGCACCTTCGCGCCCGGACGGCCGCGCTGCTCCATGCCGAGCTGGCGCTCCACGTCCTTGATGGCCTCGCGGGTTTTGGCCCCAACCTTGCCGTCCGGCTCGCCCACGTCGTAGCCGCGGGACAGGAGGAGGCTCTGGAGCTCCTTGCGCTGGGCGCGCGACAGGGGCGGATCGTCGGTCGGCCAGGCGGTGCGGATGCCGGGCTGACCCTTCAGCCGGTCGCCGAGGAGCGCGATGGCGAGGCCGTAGGACTCGGCCGCGTTGTAGGAATAGACCGCGTCGAAGTTCTTGGTAACCACGAAGGCCGGGCCGTTCACCCCGGCCGGGATGAGGATGCTGGCCTGGTAGTTGCCCGAGAGCGGACGCCCGTCGATGCGGGTCACGCCCATGGCGGCCCAGGAGGAGAGCGGACGCTTCGCCTTGCGGCCGGCGAGCTTCGCATTGAAGTTTTCCGGCAGGCGCACCTCGTAGCCCCAGGGCAGGCCGTTGTCCCAGCCGGCCTTTTTCAGGAAGTTCGCCGTGGAGGCGACCGCGTCGGGCACGGAGTTCACCACATCGCGCCGCCCGTCCCCGTCGCCGTCGACCGCGAGGCGCTGGAAGGTGGAGGGCATGAACTGCGTGTGGCCGAAGGCGCCGGCCCAGGAGCCCCGCAGCGAGCCTGCATCGATGTCGCCGTCCTGCACGATCTTCAGGGTCGCCATCAGCTCGCCGGTGAAATATTCACGACGGCGCGGCGCGTAGCAGGACAGCGTCGCGAGCGACTGCACGAGGGGACGGTCGCCGAAATTCTTGCCGAAGTCGGATTCGACGCCCCAGACGCCGGCGATCACGTGCCGGTCGACGCCGAAGCGCGCCTCCGCATTGGCGAGCGCGCGGCCCCACTGGCGCATCGCCGCCATGCCGTCTTCGACCCGCTGCTCGTCCACGAGCGCCGCCAGATAGTCCCAGATCTCGGTCTTGAACTCGGGCTGGCTCTGCATGAGCTCGAGGATTTTGAGGTCGGGCGCGATGGCGCCGGGCGCCGGATCGAAGGGCTGGGTCGAG
>JAFAAP010000068.1 GCA_023426505.1 Pseudomonadota bacterium | reverse complement strand
GCCCTACGCTCCCTCAATGCCGCGGCTGCGGCCGTTGCGGGGCGGTCTGACGCTGGGAGATATGACCCGGCCCGAAGCTGCGCTTGTCGTGCCCGTTGCCGAGATGGCGCGTCGAGGTCACCGGCTGGAACGGAGGCTGCGGACGCATCGGACGGCGGCGGCGCGCGCTGCTCCCGACGGGAAGCAGGAGCGACGCGATGGCGGCGCCGATCCCTGCCACGGCTAGGGCCGTCACGAACGGATGGAGCTGGGCCTCGAGCAGCAGGCTGGTCTTGCGCGGCTCGCGCGGCAGGGACGAGTATTCGTCGCCATCCTGGCGGGCACGATAGAGATTGTCGCGCATCTCCCCGCGCTCGGGCTGGTTCGTCGTCTGCGACGAGTACCCGGTCCACTCCATCGCCTTGTCGGTGAGACGGGGCGCGACCTTGCCCATGGCGCCGATCGCCCATCCGCCGAAGCCGATGGTCAGCTCGCGCCGCGGGTGCTCGGACGCGAAGACGATCGCCTTGCCGACGAGATGCGGATCGTAGGCCGGTGGCGGAACCGTCGTCTCCTTGCCGAGATAGTTGCGGGCGTGCTCCACATAGGGCGTGTCGATGGACGAGGGCTTGATGAGCGTCACCCAGACCGGCGCGCCATCCTCCTCGAGCTCCATCCGAAGGCCATCGGTGAAGCCCTTCACGGCATGCTTGGAGGCCGAGTACTGGGTCTGCAGGATCATGGCCCTCTCGGACAGGACGCTGCCGACATTGATGATGGTGCCGCCGCGGTTGCGTAGGTGCTGCGCGGCGATGAGGGAGCCGTTCACGAGGCCCCAGTAATTGACCTCGAAGAGCTGGCGCTGATCTTCGATCGGGATCTGCTCCAGCTTCCCGTACAGCGCGACCGCCGCGTCGTTCACCCAGGTGTCGAAGCCTCCGAAGGTGTCGATGGCCGTGCGGGCGACCCGCTCCAGATCCTCGCGCTTGCTCACGTCGGCCGGGACGGCGATCGCGCGCGTTCCTCCATGGCTCAACTCGTCCGCGATGCTGCGAAGCGCCTCCTCGTTCCGCGCGACCAGAACCAGCCCTCTGGCGCCCCGCGACGCGAACATCCGCGCGGTCGCGAGACCGATGCCGCTCGATGCGCCCGTGATGACGACGACCTGCTCTTCGACGCGTTTCTGGCGACCGACCATGTCTCTCTCCTTCTTGTCCCAGCAAATGCGGGTCAACGTCAGGTCGTCGCGGCAGTTCCTAAGGCGACGCTTGGCCATGGACTGCGATCCTGCCGGCAGCGGCTGAAAGCCAAGGGGCGCAAGGGAAGCGAACCGGAACCGGTTTTTTCGCCTGAGCGTTGCCTTGGTATCTCTAGACGAGAGGGAGCGAGATGATGCAGACGACGGCACAGAGCGGCGACGTTCGCGAGACCCATAACCTGATCGCCAGCGATAAGGTCGAGGGAACTCCGGTCCGCCGTACCGACGGCGACAAGATCGGAACGATCGAGCGCGTGATGATCGAGAAGCGGTCCGGAAAGGTCGCTTATGCGGTCATGAGCTTCGGCGGGTTCATGGGGCTTGGCGAGGAATATTACACGCTGCCCTGGAGCGTCCTGAAGTACAACACCCAGCTCGACGCCTACGAGCTCAACCTCACCGAAGACCAGCTTCGCGGCGCCCCGCGCCGGACGGCCGAAGGCCATGACGCATCCTACGACCGGGAATGGGAAGAGCACGTTCACCGGTACTATAACGCCACCCCCTATTGGGGCGAGAGCGACCCGATGAGCACCGGACGGTAACCGGAACGTCGGAACCCCAAAGAAAATCGCCCGGCTTTCGCCGGGCGATTTTTTGTGCCGCAGCGCCGGGCGACGGAGGGTGCCTCCGTCCCGGCGCTTGCGGCATGTGGCATCAGCGCTTGGACGAGCCGCCCTTACGCGAGCTGCCGGACGAACGCTTCGTGCCGACCGTGCCCGACTTCTTGGTCGAGGAGGTGCGGCTCGAGGCGGCGGCGGCGCGCTTGGTGGAGCCCGACGAGCTGCGCGACTTGGAGGCGCTGCTCTTGGCCGCGCTCTTCGTGCCGCCCTTGGCCGCGCTGCGGCTGCTGGAGCGGGACGCCGGCTTCGAGGCCGAGCGGGACGCCGTCGAACGAGCGGCGCTCGAACGGCCGGCGGACTTCGACCCACCCTTCGCGCTGCTGCGCGAAGCGGTCGAACGCGAGGACGAAGCCTTCTTGGCCGTCGACTTCGCAGCCGTCTTCTTGGCCGAGGACCGCGAGGTCGCGGACTTGGCTGCGGTCTTCTTCGCGCCGGACTTGGCAGCGGTCTTCGCGCCGGACTTGGCGGCGGTCTTCGAGCCCGACTTCGTGGAGCTCTTGGCCGCCGTGCGGGACGAGGACTTGGCCGCGGTCTTGCTCGAACGAGCGGTCGACTTCGCAGCCGACTTCGTTCCGGAGCTCCGCGAAGCCGTGCTCTTCGAGCCGGACTTCGACGCGCTCTTGGCTGCCGTCTTCGTGCCGCCCGAACGGGACGAGGTGCCCGTGGACTTCGAGGCGCTCTTGCGAGCCGTGGAGGTGCCGGACTTCTTGGCACCGGATTTGGCAGAGGACTTGGAGCCCCCCGTCTTCTTGGCGCTGGACGAGCTGCGGCGAGCGCTGCTCTTCTTCGCACCGGACTTCTTGGTGCTGGTCGCACCAGTGTCACCCGTGAACAGCATTGTCAGCGGGTTGGACTTGTCGTCTGTCGGCATAGCCGCCTCCTTCAAGGGCCTTCGCGTGCAACCGTCACGCTTGCAAGGCAACGTCGTTATACCAAGGGGGTTCCGATTATCGGAAAGTGTAGAAAGTAGAACGCGTACGATTTCTGTGGATACTTTGGCTTCGAGACTCGTCAGGACTTGTCTATCCGACTCGCAAAGCGGGCCTTCTCAAGCGACTCGCCAGGTCTTTGCTTGATCAAGTCGGAATGTCTGTCGGATCTCTTTTGCGGTTTCGAATGGTTCGAAAAAACGCATGTTATTCAGTTATTTACATGATGTGAACGAGCTGTCGTGCATCGGCCCGAAGAGTGATGCCGTGCACATCGGCGATACTCGGATCGCCGATCGAAGACCCGTCTTCGACTGAATTCGACGCGCGCTTGCGGGGTGCCCCAAAAAAAGTTTGCGAGGAGGCGAAAAAATATCGTCGCATGCTGCGCGACAGGCACGCACCGCAGACAGAATCACACGCATGATTGTATGACATTGGGGCACTTGCAGGCGACGGTTTCGTGCCTCCGATCGTCCCTGCCGCGTCACTGGGGACCATGCGAAGTTTGCGGCGGAGTCTTCACGCGATGATCGAGCCGCGCTAAGCGGGGACCGTTCACATTCTCTGGTCCGTCGTGCCCCATCGCAACCTTCTCGCCGTCGTCTTCTGGATGAGCGGCGCCCTCCTGTCCTTCTCCGCCACGGCGGTCGCCGTGCGCGCGCTCGCGCCGACCTTCTCGGTCTTCGAGATGCTGTCGATCCGCACGGCCGCCGGCGTCCTCATCCTCCTGTGCTTCGCGGCGCTGAAGCCGGAGCTGAGACCCGGTCTGAAGCCGCGACGCTTCGGCATGCACCTGACACGAAACGTCCTGCATTTCGCCGGCACGGACGGCTGGGCCTTCGGGCTCACCCTGCTTCCGCTCGCCACCGTCTTCGCACTGGAATTCACCACACCGGCCTGGGTCGCGCTGCTTGCCGTTCCGCTGCTCCACGAGCGCATGAACCGCGGACGCTTCGTCGCCGTGGTGCTGGGCTTCGCGGGCGTTCTCGTGATCCTGCGCCCGGGCGTCGAAACCCTGCAGCCCGCAAGCGTTCTGATGCTGGGGGTGGCCTTCGCGTTCGCCCTCGTGGGCATCCTCACCAAGCATCTCACCCGGACCGAGAGCACCTTCTCGATCCTCTTCTTCATGAACCTGCTCCAGCTGCCCATGAATCTTCTGGGCGTGCGATGGGGATTCTGGGAGCGGATCGAACCGTCGCAGGCGCTCGCCCTCGCGGGCATCTGCGTCGGCGGATTGCTGTCCCACTTCTGCCTCACCAACGCCTACCGTCATGGAGATGCCACCATGGTCGTGCCGCTCGACTTCCTGCGCATTCCGCTCATCGCGGTGGTGGGCTGGCAGCTCTACGGCGAGCCGCTGGATCCTTTCGTGTTCATCGGGAGCGCCTGCATCATCGTGGGCATCCTCTACAGCCTGCGCGTGGAGGCGAGAGCCGCATGACCTGGTCGCCGCAACAGGACGCAGCCCTCAAGGCTGTCGCCGACTGGCTTCGCCGCGGCGACAAGCCCGTCTTCCGTCTCTTCGGCTATGCCGGCACGGGCAAGACCACGCTCGCGCGGCACGTCGCGGAAGGCGTCGACGGGGAGGTCGCCTTCGGGGCCTATACGGGCAAGGCCGCCCTCGTGCTGCGCACCAAGGGATGCACGGATGCGTCCACCATCCACTCGATGATCTACCGGTCGCGGGAATCCGACGAGGGCGGTCCGCAATTCGTGCTCAATCGCCAGAGCCAGGCCGCGAAGGCCGACCTGATCGTCATCGACGAATGCTCGATGGTGGACGAGGAACTCGGGCGCGATCTCCTGTCGTTCGGGCAACCCGTGCTCGTGCTCGGCGATCCCGCGCAGCTGCCGCCGGTGAAGGGCGGAGGCTTCTTCACCGAGGCTGCGCCCGACGTGATGCTGACGGAGGTTCACCGTCAGGCCAAGGACGATCCGATCATCCATATGTCGATGAAGGTGCGTGAGGGCGGGCGGCTGGAGCCGGGGACCTATGGCGCGAGCCGCGTCATCCGCCGCCGCGAGATCGATGCGGACGCTGTGATGGCGGCCGATCAGGTGCTGGTCGGGCTGAACAAGACCCGTCGCCTCTACAACACGCGCCTGCGGGAGCTGAACGGCTACCGCGACCCGATGCCGGCGGCCGGCGAGAAGCTCGTCTGCCTGCGCAACGACAAGACCAAGGGCCTGCTCAACGGCGGCACATGGTCGATCCAGGCCCTGCGGGGCATCCGCAACGACTTCATCCGCATGGACGTGCTGCCGGACGACGACGCGCGCCGCCGTTCCGTGGAGGTGGCCGTGCACAAGGCCTTCTTCGAAGGGACCGAGGAGGAGGTGCCGTTCGTCCTGCGTCGCGAGTCCGACGAGTTCACATTCGGATACGCGCTCACGGTTCACAAGGCGCAGGGCTCGCAATGGGACAATCTGGTGCTCTTCGACGAGTCCTACGCGTTCCGCGAGCACCGCAGCCGCTGGCTCTATACGGGCCTGACGCGCGCCGCCGAGAAGGTCACGGTCGTCGTCTGACGGACCGGCCCTGAGCCGCTGATGGGTGCCGTCGGTCGGGAACCTTGGCCGGGCGCGGTGCTTATGCCTTCGTCCGAGTCATCCCTCCCGGGGCACACGTCATGCTGAAATGGGCACTGATCTTTCTCGTCATCTCTCTCGTCGCGGGAGCCCTGGGATTTACGGGCGTCGCCTCCGGGGCGCGCTCCATCTCGAAGATCCTGTTCGGCGTCTTCCTCGTGATCTTCGTCATCCTGCTACTCATGGCCTGGGGCGCCGGCGAGCTGATCTTCTGAGCCTCCGAACCTGCTTCAATCGATCGACTCCGGCACGAGTTCGAGCGCGCTTCCCGGGCTCCTGACGTCAACTCATGCGTTGAATGCATGAAGTCCCTGCTTCCGCCTGCCTGTCACGTTTCGGGCAGGTCGCTATAGGGGGCTGTTCGACGTTTACAAACATTTCGCGGTGCTCGACCGAAACTTTATGTCGCAGGGTGCCGACGAAAGCTTAAAAATGAAAGGAAGCCCATGAAGCGCCGTGCATTCCTCCAGGCCGCCACCGTCGGCGTTGCCGCCGGAGCCGTGGCCAAACCAGCCATTGCCCAGTCCAATCCGGAGATCCGCTGGCGTCTCACCTCGGCCTTTCCGAAGTCCCTCGACACGCTGTTCGGCGGCGGCGAGCTTCTCGCCAAGTACGTCGCCGAAGCGACCGACGGAAAGTTCATCATCCAGCCCTTCGCGCCGGGCGAGATCGTCGGCGCGCCGCAGGCCCTCGATGCGGTCGGCAGCGGCACCGTCGAGCTGACGCATTCGTGCTCGTACTACTACGTGGGCAAGGACCCGACCTTCGCGATCGGCACCAACCTTCCCTTCGGCATGAACTCGCGCCAGACCAATGCCTGGCTCTACCACGGCAACGGCAATGCGCTGCTGAACGAGTTCTATGCCAAGTACAATCTCTTCGCGCTGCCGGCCGGCAACACGGGCGCCCAGATGGGCGGCTGGTTCCGAAAGGAGATCAAGACCGTCCAGGACCTCCAGGGTCTCAAGATGCGCATCGCCGGCCTCGCCGGCCAGATCATGGGCAAGCTCGGCGTCGTGCCGCAGCAGATCGCGGGCGGCGATCTCTATCCGTCGCTCGAGCGCGGCACCATCGACGCCGCCGAGTGGGTGGCGCCCTACGACGACGAGAAGCTCGGTCTGAACAAGGTCGCCCCGTATTACTATTATCCGGGCTTCTGGGAGGGCGGGCCGGCCATCCACTTCTTCATCAATCTGCAGAAGTGGAACGAGCTGCCGAAGGCCTATCAGGCGGCCTTCACGGCGGCCGCCGGCTACGCCAATGTCGACACGCAGGCCAAGTACGACGCCAAGAACCCGGCGGCGCTCCGCTCCCTGATCGGCGCCGGCGCGCAACTACGCGCCTTCTCGCCCGAGATCATGGACGCGGCCTACAAGGCGGCGAACGAGATCTACGACGATCTCTCGGCGAAGAACCCCGATTTCAAGAAGATCTACGACAGCTACAAGGCGTTCCGCGGCGAGGAATACCTGTGGTTCCAGGTGGCCGAGTACGCCTATGACACGTTCATGATCCGCGCCCGCGCCCGCGGCTGACGGAGCAAAGGAGCGGGCGCCGTGGGCGCCCGCTCTCGCGTCACTGGCTTGCCGCAGCCTCGGTGGCGTTGCCGGCGAGCCTGGAGGCGAAATACGCGATGGTCTGCGCATAGACCTGGGACTTGTTCCACTCGCGGATCGCCGCGAAATTGGCCGTGCCGGGCGACCAGTCCTGTCCCCTGACCCAACCATGTCCCCTCAGATAATTCGCCGTGGAGGCGAGCACGTCCGTCGGGCTGTGGAGCAGGTCGGCGCGTCCATCGCCGTCGAAATCGACCGCGTATTTCACGTAGTTCGACGGCATGAACTGCGTCTGGCCCATCTCGCCCGCCCACGCGCCGCGCATCTCCGCAGGCGACAGGTCGCCCCGTTCGACGATCCTCAGGGCATCGAACAGATGCGCCTGGAACATCTCCGAGCGCCGGCAATCAAAGGCGAGCGTCGCCACCGAGCGGATCACCGGCATGTTGCCCTTCACGGCGCCGAAATCCGTCTCCAGCCCCCAGATCGCCACGAGAACCGGGGCGGGCACGCCGTAGCGCTGCTCGATGCGCGAGAGCGTTCCGGCATGGCGCTTGAGCATGGCGGCGCCGGTCTTCAGGCGGTACGAGGACACCATGCGGCCGGAGAACTGCTCGAAGCTCTGTCTGAAGACCTTCTGGCCCCGATCCTTGTTGATGACGCTCTGGTCGAAGGTGACGCCCGCAAGGCCCGCCTGGACGGCTCGGGGCGAAATGCCCTGCTGGACTGCCTCCTGCTGGATGTCGCCGAGCCATTTCTCGAAGCCCGCCGGATCCCGGCAGGTCGCCGCCGAAGCCTGTCCGGCGGTGAGCAGGAGGGCTGCAATGAACGTGGTGCGTGCGAAAGCAGGCATCATCTTTCTCCCGATGTGTTCGGTCCTGAAAGGCGAGGTAGGGCCGAAACCGGTCAACTCAAGGCCAAGATTCGAGCGCAAGGCAACCTCCGGCTCCCGAATGCGTTTCCGGAGTGGGTGCAAGCGTGGCGGAGGGAAGGTTCGATGACGGCGATCGGCATGCGCCGGGGAGCGCGCGCTCTCTTGGCCTCGGGCATCATCTTCGTCTGCTGCGCCGCTTCGTCCGCGCAGGCCGGCGCCCTCGCGCCGGCGCGCGACGCCTGGAACGAGGCATCCGACATCCGCTTCGATCCCACGACGCGCGAAACCCGGCTGACGAGCCGGGTGACGCAGGGCCTCTGCTTCTCCGTCTCGCTGCCGCAGGAGTGGCGCATGACGCCCGAGGACGGCGACCTCCACCTGACGGCCGCCGGATTGCCGGCTCGCCTCGAGATCAGCCTGCGCTCGGCACATGATCTGCAGGATCTGCCCCAGGCCGACCTTGCCCATCGGGACGCCGCCTTCCTCCAGCGCGACTACGAAGGCCTGCTCGGGCGTCCGGCGCAATCCGTGTCGCTGACTTCGCCGGTTCCGGGCGCCACGCGCTGGAGCGCGACCTGGGTCGACGCGAGCCTGCCGTCGTCCTCGCGCGCGATGACGGTCGATGCGCTGATCGTTCCGCTCTCGAACGAATGGGTGCTCGAGCTCTCCCTCCATGACGTGCAGGAGGGCGAGGTCCATGACGCCTTGAGTCGAAGGATTCTCACCGGGCTCCGGGTGAGCACAGGCGCGGCCTGCCGCGGTTAGGCACGTCGCCCTGTCCTGGTGGTCGTTCCTCCATGGTGTGGATCGCGCCGTCATCTGTCCTAGAATGGCGCGAACCGGCGATCGAGGAGAACACCATGGACGTCATCATCTACCACAACCCGCAATGCGGAACCTCGCGCAACACCCTCGGGCTGATCCGCAATGCCGGCATCGAGCCGCACGTCATCGAGTACCTCAAGTCTCCGCCGACGCGGCTTCTCCTGCGCCAGCTGATCCAGCGCATGGGCGTTCCCGTGCGGGCGGTGCTGCGCCGGAAGGGCACGCCTTATGAGGAACTCGGCCTCGACGATCCGTCGCTCACCGACGACCAGCTCCTCGATGCAATGGTCGAGCATCCAATCCTGATCGAGCGGCCCATCGTGGTGACGCCGGCGGGCGTGAAGCTCTGCCGACCGTCCGAGGACGTGCTCGACATCCTGCCTGTCCCGCAGCTCGGCGAGTTCCGCAAGGAGGATGGCGAGATCGTGATCGACGCCGCCGGACGGCGTGCGGCCACGGCGTGATGCTTCCGCCTGGAGCAGAGGAACAAGCTGCTCCCGCCTGAGGTTCAAGGAGGGTCATTCCCCAAATCTTCAGGACGAGGACGATCCAATGGAGCTTCAAGGCAAGGTGGCGCTGGTGACCGGCGCCGGATCCGGCATCGGCAAGGCGGCGGCTTTGCTCATGGCGCAGCAGGGCGCGCGCGTGGGCGTTCTCAGCCACACCGATGACGAGATCCGCAGGACCGCGGACGAGATCCGGCAGGCGGGCGGCGAGGCCGTGCCGCTGGTCGCCGACGTGGCCGACGAGGGGCAGATGAAGAAGGCCGTCGCCGATCTGGTCGGCGCCTTCGGCCGGCTCGATATCGTCTTCGCCAATGCGGGCATCAACGGGGTCTGGGCGCCGATCGACGACCTCAAGCCCGCGGAATGGGACCGCACGATCAACACCAACCTGCGCGGCACCTACCTGACGCTGCACTTCTCGGTGCCGCACCTGAAGCAGGCGGGCGGCGGCGCCATCGTCATCACCTCGTCCATCAACGGCTCGCGCACCTTCACGAGCGCGGGAGCGACCGCCTACTCGGCCACCAAGGCCGCGCAGGTCGCCATGGCCCAGATGCTCGCAGTGGAGCTGGCGCAGCACAAGATCCGGGTGAACGTGGTCTGCCCCGGCCGCATCGACACCGAGATCATGGAGAACACCGACAAACGCAATACGCAGGAGGCGGAGGTTCCGGCGGAATACCCGGAAGGCAACATCCCGCTCACCGGCAAGGATGCTGGTACGAGCCAGGACGTCGCGGAACTCGTGCTCTTCCTCGCGTCCGACCGCGCCCGCCACATCACCGGCACGCCCGTGTGGGTCGACGGCGCGCAGTCGCTGCTCGTGTGATCTCCCGCCGTCAGCGCGCGCCCGCATGTCCGGGCGCGAGTTCCGTTCCGACCGGCACGGCAGGCTCGGGGACGAAGCTCTCCTTCACCATCGGCGAGGGGCGCTGCAGGCTGCGGTAGGCGCCCCACACAGCCATGAGGGCCTGCGTCACGATGATGACGTAGGGCAGGCCGATCCGGCCGAACTCGTTCATGGCGACGCCCGAAATGACAGGGCCGGCCGCGGCCCCGATTCCCTGGAGAATGAGAAGCCCGCCCGCTGCGGAGACGAACCGGCCCGGACCCACCATGTCGTTCACGTGCGCGGTCACGATGCTGTAGGTCGGGATCACGCTGCCGCCGAAGATCGCCACGTAGGCGCACAGCAGCCAGAGCGGAATGTTCGGCGCGACGACGTTCACGAGGGCGAGCAGGATGACGGCCGCCATTCCGGCCGTGCCGACGATCACGTGTCGACGGTCCATGCGGTCGGAGAGCCAGCCGAGCGGCCAGGTGGTCGCGAAGCCGCCCAGCGTGCCGCAGGCCATGATGATGGCGACGCCGGTCGTGTCGAGCCCGCGGGCGGTGGCCCAGACGGGACCGAGGGCGAAGAACGAGCTCGTCGTGATGCCGCACAGGATGGCCGCGACCACGCCGAAGGGCGACTGGCGGTAGAGGTGCTTCAGGTCGATCCTGACCTCCCCGATCGCATGGGCCGGCGCCGTGGCGCGCGAGAGGGCCACCGGCACGAGGGCGAGGCAGATGAGCATGG